>NZ_JAQFNK010000009.1:0-201570 GCF_027710505.1 Bacillus cereus group sp. TH152-1LC
GGATCAAACTCTCCAATAAAGTTAGTTTGTCTAGCATCTAAAAATAAAAATTGACGTTTCACGTTGTTTGTTTCGTTCAGTTTTCAAAGAACTACTTGGTCGCTCATTTGCGACTTCCTTATGTTAACATCTTCGTTTTTCGATGTCAACCAAGTTTTTCAATTTCTTTTTTGTCGTTTTCTGCGTTTCCGCATCAGCGACGGTTATTAATATATCATGCAGTACATACAGGGTCAATACTTTTTATAAAAAAATTTCACATCCCGTTAAATCCTTTAAAACATGTTTCAAAAAATCATTATAATCTCCCTTCATTCTTTATCACACTCCGCATTTCATATCTTATCACTTTATCATGTTTCCGAACGAGTGAAAATTCTAAATTTTATGTTATATTATTGTTATAGGAGCGTGGTGAGAATGAGCATTAAGTATTCAAACAAAATCAATAAAATCCGGACCTTTGCATTAAGTTTAGTATTTATCGGCCTCTTCATTGCATACTTAGGAGTCTTTTTCCGCGAAAACATTATTATTATGACAACATTTATGATGGTTGGCTTCTTAGCTGTTATCGCTAGTACTGTCGTTTACTTTTGGATTGGCATGTTATCTACTAAAACTGTACAAATTATTTGTCCAAGCTGCGATAAGCCAACAAAAATGCTCGGTCGTGTCGACGCATGTATGCATTGCAACCAGCCTTTAACAATGGATCGAAATCTAGAAGGAAAAGAATTTGATGAGAAATATAATAAGAAGAGCTATAAATCATAGGTATATACGGGGACAATGTAGCCTTACAAAACTAAACAGTAAAAGGTGATTTCTTAACCAAGAAATCACCTTTTGTATGTATCCTTAATTAAATTAGGTTCTTCACTGAACATTTTAAATCCTCCTGAACCTAATGCAATTCCCATATATAATAAAGAAAGAGGTTGACGTAAAGCCGTCAGCCTCTTTCTTTATTATATATTACGCCTTATGACACTCTGGACAAACGCCATAAATTTCTAAGCGATGACTATTAATAACGAAGCCTGTCGTTTTCGCAGCTTCCTCTTCAAGCTGTTCCAAACCTCCATAAGGAAAATCAACAATCTTACCACATTTTTCGCAAATCACATGATAATGTTGACTTGTAACATAATCAAATCTACTTGAAGCGTCTCCATAAGTTAATTCCTTTACAAGTCCAACCTCTTTAAATACACGTAAGTTATTATAAACAGTTGCAACACTCATATTCGGAAACTTACCTTCTAATGCTTTATAAATGTCATCCGCTGTTGGGTGCGTCATAGATTCCACAAGGTACTCTAAAATAGCATGACGCTGTGGAGTAATGCGTACACCCGTATTTTTCAGCATTTCTAGCGCTTCTTTTAATTCTTCTTTGACCACCGTCATGCACCCCGATTCTATACGGATTATTATTTTATAATTCTTATAAAGAGTGTACTCCTTTTCTTATAAATCGTCAATATTTCTACTATAAGTATGTGGTTTATTTTTGTATATAACCTTATTCTTATATATCTTTCCCCATTTTCTATACATTTACATAGAAAAAAAGTGCGACATAATCGCACTTGGAATACTATCATCTGAGGAGGTATGCCCTACACTTCACTTTATGTAAGACGATAAAATATGTATAGACACTCGCCTTACTTCTATATATTTTATCTCCGCAGTGAATTTACTTTATATAAGAAAGAACATCCTCAATATGTCCTTTCACTTTCACTTTACGCCATTCTTTTACAAGCTCACCGTCTTTATTAATAAGGAATGTAGAACGTTCGATTCCCATGTACTCTTTTCCAAAGTTCTTTTTCAATTTCCAAACATCGTACAATTCTGCTACCTGATGATCTTCATCTACTAAAAGTACAAATGGAAGTTCATGCTTCTCAATGAATTTCAGATGTCTGTTCGCTGAATCAGGACTTACGCCAAGAATAACTGTATCTTTCTCTTGAAATAATCCATATGCATCTCGAAAATCACATGCTTCAGTTGTACATCCTGGAGTCATATCTTTCGGATAAAAATATAGAACTACATTTTTACCACGAAAATCAGCTAAGCGAACTTGTTCCCCGTTACTTCCCTCTAATGTAAATTCTGGAGCCATTTCTCCTACTGTGATCATTGTTATCACTCCTACTCTTTTCTTTTACTATATCAAATGCAATCTTATTTTTCATTGTCTATTACAGATTTCATGACAAAAGCAAACGGTAATGTATATCCAATTAGCGCTTCTGCAATCGCAATCCATCTCCCTATTCCAATCGGAGCTATGTCACCGTACCCAACGGACAATAAAGTAACTGCGCTAAAATATAAGCAAATTTCTACAAGTTGAAAAGATTGGGCATGCAAGCTTTCTCCATCTTCTTTCAAAACTGCAAAGCCCATTTCTTCTAATACAACATAACTTAACCCAAACGCAATTAATACCGTTGTATAAATTAGAAATAGGGAGGCTAAATTATAAAGCGAAAAGAAACGCCTAGAATCTGAATATGAACTCCATAACAATTGGACACTTCTCAAAATAGCAATTGCTGCAATTAATAGAATAAATCCCCATAACATGTCCTCCACCTCATTTTATATGTATGAGACAGCCATTGGATTTATCCCTTAGAAACAAACAAGCTTCTATAATTAATTCCCAGCACCACGGTACCTTTTTACCCCTTGATTCCAAAGAGTAATTGCAATCGTAAAACAGATAACACCAACGAATGGTGTTGCAAATGCATAGCTATTCCACTCTGTTTTTCTTAAAAAGTATGCTGCTGGATACACTCCGACAAACGCAAATGGTAATACAAACGTTAAAATGAAGCGAATCACACGATTATAAATGTTAACAGGATAGCGACCATAGTTACCTATGTTATACATTAGCGGCATAATTGAACTTTTCGCATCCGACCAAAAACCAAGACTTGCAAGCGTAACAAATATCCCTCCGTATACAAGAGCTCCCCCTCCTACCATCAGTAAGAATAAGAAAAAATCGTACCAGTAAAAAGATAATTGCAGCTCCACTGCTGCATATCCCATTACAATCACTCCTGTAATCGCTCCAATTAAAGATTCAAGTTCCATTCTTTCTAATATAATTTGAAATAAACTATGAATCGGTCTCGTTAATATACGATCCATTTCTCCTTTAATAATGTAACGATCATTAAAGTCCCATATGTTAAAGAAAGCTGAGAAAATGGCAAACGGTACTAAAAAGAAACCATAAATAAAGATAACTTCTTCTCTACTCCAGCCTTTTAATGCTTGCGTATGTCCAAACACAACGAGAATAAAGATTAAATTAACAGCCTGCAGTGATAAATCAGAAAGTAATCCAACGATAAAATCGCCCCGATACTCCAATTTTGTTTTTATATATTGGCTTGCATATTGTAAAAATAGGTTTATATATATCATCTCATCATCCCCCTTGTACAATTAGACGTTTTCTCGCCGTTCTCCACATGAGTACAATTGGAATAATAAGTACAATTGCCCAAATTACTTGGAATAATAATGCCTCATACAATTTACTTCCTTGTATACCTTCTGAAAAAATCATACTCGGAATATAACTAATGGCCTGAAACGGTAAAAATACCATTGCCTTCTGAGCCCATAACGGATAAAAGCTAATTGGTAATAATAGACCTGAAAATAAATCAATAACAACACGTTTTGCATACATAATTCCACTATTATTAAATAGGAAGAACGTGAGCATTCCCGTCATTAAATTAATTTGTGTATTAATAATAAAACTAAATATTAAAGATAAGAAGAAATATAACCACGTTTGAAAATTCGTTGTAATTTGCAATGAAAATAATAAAGTAACGATAACCATACCTGGAATTGAAAAGAAGGCAAAACGAAATATCCCTTCACCGAGACCTTGCATTACTTTCATCCCTAAATAGTTATATGGACGAATCAGTTCTACCGCTACACGTCCTTCTTGAATTTCCATCGCAATTTCCCTGTCTATATTATTAAAATAAAAGGCACGTGCCATCCACGCAATTGCGATATACGTAGTCATTTGCGAAATAGATAAACTTTCAATATTCTCTTTTCCGCTATAAATTGCTTGCCATAAAAAATAATACGCACCGATATTAATTGTATAAATTAAAATCCCGCTATAATAGTTTGTACGATACGCAAGCATCATTAAAAAGCGAATCCGAATCATTTCAATATACTTACCCATGTTTAATACCTTCTTCATAAATGTTACGAATGATTTCCTCTGTAGACACTTCGTTAATTTTTAAATCTTTAATTTGAAATGCTTGTACTACTTTAGAAATAAGCATTGAAATGATAACTTCTTCATTCGGTATTTTTGCAACCCACGCGTTTTCCTCTTTCGCTTTCGCCCAAACGACATGACTATCTGGCATAACCATTGATAAAGCCTGATAGGAAACTGGTGCAATAAATTGAAAATGTATTTCCTTCTCCGCTCCCCACTGCGTACGAAGATTATTTAAAGAACCGTCATACATAATATTCCCTTCATCCAGCATGATAACGCACTCACATAAAGCTTCAATATCAGTAATATCATGGGTTGTTAATAAAATTGTTGTTTTATAACGCTCATTCATTTCTTTTAAAAATTCACGTATTTTCAATTTCACAAGAACATCTAACCCAATTGTAGGTTCATCTAAAAATAATAATGGCGGATTATGAATTAATGCTGCCGCTAATTCACAACGCATTCTTTGACCAAGAGATAACTTTCGAACTGGCTTATCTAATAAAGGACCAATATCTAACGTTTCAATTACGTGCTCCATATGCTCTTTATACTGAGCGTCTGATACACCGTACACCTTTTTTAATAAACGAAACGATTCTTGTACAGCAATATCCCACCAAAGTTGCGAGCGTTGACCGAAAACAACACCAATTGTTCTTACAAATTCTTCTCTCTGCTTATGTGGGTTCATCCCATTTACTAAAATCTCTCCTGATGTCGGAGTCAAAATCCCCGTAAGCATTTTAATTGTCGTTGATTTACCGGCACCATTCTCACCAATATACCCAACCATTTCACCTTGTTTCACAGTAAAAGATATGTCATTTACTGCTGGTACTATTTTATAATTACGATTTAATAAATCGCGAAATGCACCCTTTAAACCTGGACGACTTGAATAGGCTGTAAACTCTTTACGTAATCCTTGTACCTCAATTACCGATTTCATAACCGGACCCCCTTCCTAAATGTCACAACGAATAGTTTACCCAACTGCCTTCTCTATCACAAACAATACGTCTTTTCGAAAAACATGTTAGAATAATACATAGATTTTTGTAAGGAGATGAATTGTAGTGAAATTCACAAAATCAGAAGCATTACATAAAGAAGCTTTAGAACATATCGTTGGCGGCGTTAATAGTCCTTCTCGTTCTTTTAAAGCAGTTGGCGGTGGCGCTCCTGTTGCTATGGAACGTGGAAAAGGTGCTTATTTCTGGGATGTAGACGGAAATAAATATATCGATTATTTAGCAGCATACGGTCCTATTATTACTGGACATGCTCACCCGCACATTACAAAAGCAATTACAACAGCTGCTGAAAATGGTGTACTTTACGGAACACCAACAGCGCTAGAAGTAAAATTTGCAAAAATGTTAAAAGAAGCAATGCCTGCATTAGATAAAGTCCGCTTCGTAAACTCTGGTACTGAATCAGTAATGACAACAATTCGTGTCGCTCGTGCTTACACAGGCCGCACAAAAATTATGAAATTCGCTGGTTGTTACCACGGTCATTCTGATTTAGTACTTGTAGCAGCTGGATCAGGCCCTTCTACGCTAGGAACTCCTGACTCAGCCGGTGTACCACAAAGTATCGCTCAAGAAGTTATTACCGTTCCATTTAATAATGTAGAAACTTTAAAAGAAGCATTAGATAAATGGGGACATGAAGTAGCAGCTATCCTTGTAGAACCGATTGTTGGAAACTTCGGTATTGTAGAGCCAAAACCTGGCTTCCTTGAGAAAGTGAATGAACTTGTTCACGAAGCTGGCGCACTAGTAATTTATGATGAAGTTATTACTGCTTTCCGCTTCATGTACGGTGGTGCTCAAGACTTACTTGGCGTAACACCAGACTTAACAGCGCTTGGTAAAGTTATTGGCGGCGGACTTCCGATCGGTGCTTACGGTGGTAAGAAAGAAATTATGGAACAAGTTGCCCCGCTTGGACCTGCATATCAAGCTGGTACAATGGCAGGAAATCCTGCTTCTATGGCATCTGGTATTGCTTGTCTAGAAGTTCTTCAACAAGAAGGGCTTTATGAGAAATTAGATGAACTTGGTGCGATGCTTGAAAAGGGAATTTTAGAGCAAGCTACAAAACATAATATCGATATTACATTAAACCGACTAAAAGGTGCTTTAACTGTATATTTCACAACAAATACAATTGAAGATTACGATGCAGCACAAGATACAGACGGTGAAATGTTCGGTAAATTCTTCAAGCTTATGCTGCAAGAAGGAGTTAACTTAGCACCTTCGAAATATGAGGCATGGTTCTTAACGACAGAACATACAAAAGAAGATATTGAATATACAATCGAAGCTGTAGGCAGAGCATTTGCTGCTTTAGCGGCGGATAAATAATCCCGTCATTACAAGGAAAAAAGAAAACACATCTTTCTTTTTTCCTTTTTTCTATTTCATAAATCCCTCATTAATAGTATAATTATTCATAATTATCTGTTTAATTTTTCTTTTATATCCTTACTATCCTTGTATACAAGGCTGCTCACGCCTTAAATAGTAAGATTATTCAAACTTCAATAAGAGGGGGGATTGACGGATGCTCAATAAAACAAATACATGGACACCGTCTTTATTTCGAGGTTATAAAAATGCAGAACACGATGCGTGTGGAATCGTTTCCGTTATGGAGAAACGAAAATTTCCTACAAAAGAAAACATTGACCTTTGTATACAATCACTAGTCAAAATGAATCATCGGGCTGGCTTCATTAATGGTGAAGGAGATGGAATCGGCATTCACATTGATGTCCCAAAAGCACTTTGGAATGAAAAACTAAAAAGTAGCGGATATAATCCAACGATCGTGGATCATCCCCACTTTATCGTTGGACATTTTTTTCTAAACAAAAATGCAAATATAGTTAATTTAAAGAATCATATTCGTACGCAATTAAATAACGAAAATTTCACTATGATTTTCGAAAGTGACGACGTAATAAATTCCGATGCACTCGGTCCACTTGGTAAACAAGAAGAACCTTTATTTTGGCAAGTTGCTCTTATCGCGGAAAATGAAGTTAAACATATTGAGCAAACATTATTTTCAGTAACGATTAAAATAGAGGAAAACGAAGCGATTCATGTTGCTTCTTTAAGTCGTGACCATGTTGTATATAAAGTTCTAGGTGCTGGGGATACACTTGTTGCCTATTACAATGATTTACAACATCCACTTATCGCTTCAACTATGACACTTGGACATAATCGCTATTCTACTAATACATTATCTAATTTTTTTCGTGTACAACCATTTAGCGTTCTCGGACATAATGGTGAAATTAACACAATTGCAAAATTACGCGATCAAGCTGAAATGATCCATGTTCCACTTACTGCCGGGGGCAGTGACTCCCAAGATTTAAACCGCACCTTAGAAACTCTACTTGTTCAATACGACTACAGTTTATTAGAAGCAATGGACATACTATTCCCACCAATTATTAATGAAATTAAACTTTATGAACCACATTTACAAGATTTATATACGTATATACGTGAAGCTTGGGGCCATTTTGCGCAAGGTCCAGCTGGCATTATTTCACGTTATAAAGATGAAGCTGTTTTCAGCGTTGATTCCCTGGGACTACGACCAGTATGGAAAGTTGAAACAGAAAGCTCTTATATTTTCTCTTCGGAACCTGGAGTTGTATCACCAACTGAATATGTAGCAGAACCAAAACCACTCGCTCCTGGAGAAAAAGTCGGCCTAAAGTGGAATGAACAAGATGAGCTTGTACTCTACGAATACGATGACTACCAAGCTCAAGTATATAACCGTTTTAAAAAACGAGTGGATACGAAAGGTTATCATTTAAACTTATCTATCCCTGAAACGAAAGAAATCTCGGGATTATGTGATTCTATGCAAGTTGAAACGAAGCAATACGTTGCTTTCGGATGGGACCGAGAGCATATTCAGCTTCTTGAACAGATGGCAACAAAAGGCGTTGAGCCAATTCGCTCACTTGGGCATGACTCACCACTTGCCGCACTCGATACTGATAGACGAAATATCGCTGACTTCATTAAGGAAAGTGTAGCCGTTGTTACAAATCCAGCAATCGATCGCGATCGAGAGGTCGAACATTTCTCCACGCGGACGATACTCGGAGAGCGCCCAAGTTTATTGAGCGGCGCTAAACAGCCATTTGTAGTTGAGATGCTTTCCCCCGTTATTTTAGAAGGAAGTGTAGCACAAACTATTGCAGAGGAATTACAAACAATTACGTACGAACAACTTATACAGCTATTCAATACTCACAGCTCTATCGCTACAATCTCTGCTACATTCAGCCCGGCAGAAACTTTACAATCCGCCTTAAATCGAATTAGTTCTGAAGCGATAACAGCCGTTAACGATGGAGCTTCCCTACTATTAATAGACGATGCCGACGCTCATCTAAATGAACGATTATGGATTGATCCGCATTTAGTTACCGCTAAAGTACATCAAGTATTAAGCGAAAATAAATTACGCCGAAACTGCTCTCTCGTTATACGTTCTGGTGCCCTTCGCTCCTTACACGATATCGTCACACTGTATGGATTAGGAGCAGATAGTATTAATCCATATTTATTATTTGCAACCGTAAATGATGGGACGAAAACACCCATTACGAATTTATATTATGCACTTAATAAAGGACTAGAAAAAGTCATTTCAACAATTGGAATTCATGAATTACGCGGTTACGGTCGCCTCTATTCTTCTATCGGATTACATGAGGAAATCGCAAACATATTACAAATTACGAATTTCCTCGGTTCAAACACTTTAGCTTTTTCGCTTGCATCACTTGCTAAAGATGCACAAATGCGCGCGGATGATTACAACGATCCTAAAGTTAGAATGCGAAAATCTTTTCATATATTCCCGCGAATTTGGAAAGCAATCGGCGATATCGCAAAAGGAAATTCTTATGATGATTACCGTGACAAATTAAGTGAGTTAGAAGAAAACAATCCAATCGCGATTAGACACCTTGTTCAAACGAAAGAAACAAAACATATCGTTCCGGCTGAAGAAGTGTCCATCAGCATTCAAAATCATGATTTACCATTTATTATTAGTTCCATGTCATTCGGTTCTCAAAATGAAGTTGCCTTTCGCGCATATGCAGAAGCAGCTGACCAGCTAAATATGATCAGTTTGAACGGTGAAGGCGGAGAAATTAAAGATATGATCGGAAAGTATCCACATACACGTGGACAACAAGTTGCATCTGGGCGATTTGGTGTAAACGCCGAACTACTAAATTCATCAAACTTAATTGAAATAAAAATTGGTCAAGGTGCAAAACCTGGTGAAGGTGGACATTTACCAGGTTCAAAAGTAACAGCCAAAATCGCTGAAGCACGTAACGCTACAATTGGCTCAGATTTAATTTCACCTTCTAACAACCATGATATTTATTCCATTGAAGATTTAGCTCAAATGATTACAGAAATTAAAACCGCCAATCAACTTGCGAAAGTAGCTGTAAAAGTTCCTGTTGTCCCTAACATTGGAACAATTGCTGTCGGTATCGCAAAAGCTGGCGCTGATTTTATTAACATTAGCGGATTTGATGGCGGTACAGGTGCCGCACGTATTCACGCATTGCAACATGTAGGCCTTCCTGTAGAAATTGGTGTGAAAGCCGCTCACAATGCTTTATTAGAAGCAAATATGAGACACAAGGTAGAAATTTGGGCAGACGGTGGTATTCGAAGTGTGAATGACGCCTTGAAAATCATGCTTCTTGGGGCAAACCGTATTGGATTTGGTACATTATCCATGATTGCAATCGGCTGTACAACTTGCCGCGGATGTCATCTAGATACTTGTCACGTTGGAATTGCAACACAAATTGAGTCTGAAGCTCAGGCGAAAGAACATGGATTACGCCGCTTTGTCCCACGTGAATTAGATAGCGCCGTCGCTGGATTATTACATTTATTCACCACTTTTGGCGTAGAACTAAAACAATTAACAGGAAATCTTGGTTATACAAATTTGCAAGAAATTGTTGGGCGTTCCGATTTATTAGAACAAGTTCGAGGTGAAAATTTATTAGACTTATGTAATTTACTACAAACGATAGAACATCCATCTGTCACAAAAACAGAAGACGTACCGGAAACACAATTTGAAACAGTTCATTCCCCTCATTCGAAAGAATTAGTAGGCGTTGGCGTAGAGCAACGCGTTATGGGTGGTCTAGAATCTTGCTATCGCGTTCGTAGTAAATTATATGAAGACACGAAGCTTGAACCACTTACATTAAAGTATACGAATGGCTCTATTCCTGGAAATGGATTAGGTGCTTACAATAGTGAGAACTTATTTATACACGTAAATGGCGGTGCACAAGATGGCATTGGTAAAACTTCCTTTGGTGGTGGTATTTATATAACGAAAGCAAAAGGAAAAGACGGCACATATTATAACGGGTCTGTCGGAAAAGGTTTTGGATACGGTGCACAAAAAGGAGCGCTCTACGTGCAAGGTAACGCTGATGCTCGCGCTGGTATCCGCCTCTCTGGAGCAGACATGATAATTGGAGGGCGCATGACAAAGCCACTCCGCGAAAAAGAACAAGGCAATATAGGTGCATACTCTAATATTAAAGGTTTTGCTTTTGAATATATGACAAATGGGCGAGCGCTTGTTTTAGGGGATCCTGGTCCATGGATCTGTGCTGGTATGACTGGCGGTGTTGTTTATTTACGTCATGATTTAAGCTTAGGTTTAACTGAACAGGCTTTAAAAAGAAGAATCGCAAAAGGAGCGAATGTTACATTACAACCAATTAGTAAAAATGGTGCGCAAGATGTGACTGAGTTATTGCTAGATTATATTCGTGTATTAAATGAGCATGAGCAATACGAAGAAGTTGCTTTATTAACACCGTTACTCGATGATATGCAGCACCAATTTTTTGAAATTATCCCGAAAAAAGAGCAGGCTGATCCGTCTATCTCAACAGAGTGATATAGCTACCTTTCATTTTCAAGAATAAATTGACGAAGTACACTTCTCATAGTAATCTATAGTAACAATTTGAAACCTGCTGAAATTCAGCAGGTTTTTTTACTAAAAATTGATGTTTAAAAAGAATTAGGAAAAAGTATAAATGAATCTTAATTTCTTATGAACGTCACTAAAATATCACTTGCTAACATATTGTAATGAATGTATAGTATCATGTTGTACATTCATTATGACAAGAGAAAGGATCTTATTAAGGGTATGAAACTTGGTGCTCGCATTTTAAAAACGGGTATTGCCATCACATTAGCTTTATTTGCTTGTATTTTACTTCAATTACCGAGTCCGGTATTTGCGGGGATCTCAGCTATATTCGCTGTTCAACCGTCTGTATACCGCTCGTATTTAACTGCTCTTGAGCAAATTCAAGCAAACGTCATTGGCGCGGTATTCGCTATCGTATTTGCTACTGCTTTTGGACATAATCCTTTTATTATTGGATTAACATGTATATTAGTAATTGCGCTTACGTTACAATTACGATTAGAAAACACAATATCAATTGCTTTAGTAACAGTTATCGCCATTATGGAGTATCAGGGCGAAGATTTCTTCAGTTTTGCCTTACTTCGCTTTGCGACGATTATGATTGGAATTATTGCGGCTTCACTTGTAAATTTAGTGTTTATGCCGCCAAAATACGAAACAAAATTGTATCATCGTATCGTTGATAATACAGAAGAAATTGTAAAGTGGATTCGAATGAATAGCAGGCAAGCTTCTGATTTTACAACGCTAAAAACTGATATTGATCGTATGAAAGAAAAAATGATCAAACTAAACCATTACTATTTGCTGTATAAAGAAGAAAGAAGCTACACGAAAAAAGTACAGTTCGCAAAAATTCGTAAGCTCGTTTTATTCAGACAAATGTTAGCGACGACAAGCCGTGCTTTAAGTACGCTAAAATCATTACATCGTACTGAAAATGAACTGCGCTATATGCCAGAAGAATTTCAGGAATCTATCCAAAACGAACTTGATTCATTAACGCATTATCATGAACAAGTTTTATTAAAATTTATTGGTAAAGCAAAAAAACAACAATCCGTTGAAATGCTTGATGAAGTTGAAACAGGTAAACAAGAATTAATCGATATCTTTATGGATTATCAAAACAAAGACGATGAGGAAGCGTATAAAACATGGCTACACCTCTTCCCTCTAATTTCTGCCATTATTAACTATAGTGAAGAAGTAGAGCATTTAGATTTACTTGTGGATAGCTTCTACACATACCATAAACCAGAAGCAGAACTCCAAATCGAAGATAAAAAAGAAGACGAATAAAGAAAACAGCTCCTTTTACGCTAAAGGAGCTGTTTCTGTTATATGTTGAAGTTGATATAAATTGTAATAAAACCCTCTTTTTTTCATTAACTCTTCATGAGAACCTGTTTCTTTAATTTCACCGTCTTCAATATAAATAATCGTATCCACATGCGTAATCGTCGCCAATCGATGTGCGATTATGATCGTCGTTCGATCAGCAGCTAACGTCTGAAGCGCCTCTTGAATATACCGTTCATTTTCTAAATCTAAAGCGGATGTCGCTTCATCTAATATAAGTAACGATGGATTCTTTAGAAACACTCGTGCAATCGCTACACGTTGCCTTTGTCCACCAGATAACTTCACACCGCGTTCCCCAACGACAGTATCATAACCATCGGGTAACTCTATAATAAAATCATGAATTTGCGCAGCTTTGGCAGCTGCAATCACTTCTTCCTCTGTAGCTTTCGGATTTCCATATAAAATATTTGCCCCGATTGTATCACTAAATAACAAATTATCTTGCAGTACAATTCCAATATGACTACGTAAATTTCTCATATCATACTTTCTAACATCTATCCCATCTACATAAACTGCGCCTGAAGAAACATCATAGAAACGCGGGATTAAACTAGCAAGAGATGACTTCCCTCCCCCACTTGCTCCTACAAGTGCTACCTTTTCTCCTGGAAACATAGTTAATGAAAGGTTATGTAATATCTCTTTTTCATCTGAATTGTAACGAAAAGATACATTATCAAATATCACTTCACCATGTAATTTTTTCGTTTGTACCGCACTTGGCACATTCACAATATCGTATTTCTCATCTAACAATTCAAACACTCGATCCATCGATGCGAAAGACTGCGTTAATGTCGTAGAAGAATTAACAAGTCGGCGAAGCGGACTATACAAGCTATCCATATATCCAACAAAGGCAACCATAGTCCCTAATGTTAATTGTCCCTGAATCACTTCGTACGCTGCAAAACCGATCACAAGTAACGGGCCTAAATCTGTTAACGTATTCACTGCCGAAAATGTTCTCGCCGTCCAACTCGTATGTGTTAATGCTTTCGTCAAAAACTCATTATTTCTTTTTTCAAACTGCTTACCCTCATACTCTTCTAATGCAAAGCTACGTGTCACTTGCATCCCTTGAATACGTTCATGTAAATACCCTTGCATCGTCGCTAAAGCCTGTGAACGCTCTTTCGTCAATTTTCGAAGACGCCCGAAAAAATATTTCACTGCCACTACATAAATAGGTAAAATTAATAGCGCAACAAATGTTAATTTTACATTCATAGAAAACATAACAATAACAGCAATAGCGATTGTTGCCGTATCTAACCAAACATTCATCAAACCAGTAATTACAAAATCCTTCGTTTGTTCTACATCATGAATGACACGTGAAATAATCTCTCCTGTTTTTGTATTCGAATAATAGCGTAAACTCAACTTTTGCAAATGACCAAAAATATGTTTTCGCAAATCATATAGTATTGTGTTCGCGATACGCTGCGCGAAATATTGACGATAATATTCAATCGGCGGCCTTACTACTGCAAAAATAAAAAAAGCAATCCCAACAGCTGTTACTAATTGGGATGTTTTATCTTGAAGTGACCCTCCGCCTTGAATCACATCATCGATAATATATTTTAATAACCACGGCATAATAAGCGGGATGCCGAATTTAACTAGACCAATCATAATCGTAATAGCAATAAGCCATCGATATGGTTTAACAAATTGCAAATATCTTTTTATACCTTGCACATAATCCCCCCTCTAATGGGACAAACCTGCCGGGAAATCCCCTGCAGGTTTGTTTTAATTTCTGTACATTAAATATCTTTCATACCACATATCTACGAAATCTGGCGCGAATGGCCCTTTTCTCTGATGAATCCATTGTGTTAATTGTGCTACATTTCGTTTTAAAATAGTATCAATAACAGGTGGGTACTGCATAATTTGACTATGCTTTTCATACTCATCTTCATCTAAAAGCGTATATGTCATATCTGGATACACTTTAATATCTAAATCATAATCAATGTACTTCAATGCTTCAGAATCATATGCAAAAGGTGAGCCTAAATTACAATAATAATATACTCCCTCTTCCCTTAGCATCCCAATCACATTAAACCAATAGTTTGCATGAAAATAACAAATCGCTGGTTCACGAGTAATCCATGTTCGGCCATCTGATTCTGTCACTACTGTACGATCATTTGCTCCGATCACGAGGCTCTGTGTCCCTTTTAAAATTGTTGTCTCTTCCCACATTCTATGAATGGAGCCATTATGTTTATAACTATGTATTTGTACTTTTTCTCCTTCTTTGGGAAATCCCATATATGCTCCCTTCTTTCAACTGCAAATGCCCTTTGAACTGCATCCACTTTTTTTCTATTATAACTTTTTTGTCGAAATTTTAAAACTAAAGCGACAAGACTCCATTTTTCATACTGAATACCATATCCCTAATCTTCTTAGGAGACGAGGTCTTCGCTGAATGATTTACAAACGAGGAAATGGAAATAGAAAAAGCCCTTCCTTATTTCTATCTAAAGAAGAACCTTTCACCAGAAGGTAACAATATGTCTTATCCTAAATTCGAAATCATTTTTTCAGTTTCAAAAGATTGAATCACACTATTTGTTTGCTCTTCGAATTTCTCATGTAACAGTTTTAACGCTAATTCTGTTCTATATATTTCTTGGCGGATAAAATGTAATTCCTTTTTATCGCACGTATCCTTTTCGCTCATTTCAATTTGCTGATACTTTTCTAGATGAGCTTGTAACTTTAACAACTCATCCATCGTTTCCAATTGCTCTCCTACCAACTTATCAAAATCGTTCATTACTTACCCCCTTTTGGACTTATTTATCAATTATTATTCCTCATTACATATTTCTAATCTTTAACTTCCTTCTCCTTTGACTACATTTGTTGACTTATTAGAAGTTATGTCGTTCACTTTCTTTTCATTACCATGACCCAAGCACAAAGAAAACACTTCTCCTGAGTTAGAGAAGTGTTTTTCTTTCGTTACTGATTTGAACTAGAAGATTGTGATTGTTTTGCAGCTGATTTTGCATTTTGTTTTTGTACAGCATGCACATCTGTTTCAGTTGCAAATTCTGTACCATAACTAGCATTTGCACTTTGTGCACCAGAAGCTTGCGCTTTCTTTGCCTCTGATTGTGCGTTTGCTTGTTTTACTGCTTGTGCATTTGTTTCAGTCGCGAACTCTGTACCATAACTAGCATTTGCACTTTGAATGCTAGCACCAGAAGTTGCTTTGTTATAACCTTGTTGTTTTTTACTCATCTTTCTCACCTCCACAACCAATAATGTAACCAATTCCTTTAGAAGCTATCCGTCATTTTCTTTTGAAAAAATTTTGTATATATCTCTCATCACCCATTCAAACTATAGAAAATGGAGGTGGAAATATGTATATAGGACGCGATATGACTGAACTAACGATGGTTTCAAAAAGTGAATGGCAAGAAGATGAATTGGCTTATTTTCATCATTCATTACAACAGATTCTGCCTTATTTAAATGCAGAAGGTCAAAGTATTTACAAAGAAATTGTAATAGAAATTGAAACAAGAGGCGGCTTACAAGAAGGTGAGGCTAGTTGGACTCATGGGACAAAAATTTCTTACGATTAAAAAAGTGTTCCCAATATAGGGAACACTTTTTTATTTATCCCGCTTTAATGGGCAGTAAGACCCCCACCTCAAAATGCAGCGAAAGCAAAGAATTTAGGTGGGGTCGGGCTGCACATAAAAGTTCAATTGGTGAGGGCTGATAATCAGTGGGGGATGAAGAAAACCCCCACTGATTAAAGTTTCACTTTATTGCATTGTAATTTTCTCAACGCAACTCTCATAAATCGTACGATGCGATTTAGAGAAAGGTAACTGTTCAAAAGCTTCTTTCGATACAAATTTCAATGTATCTGTTTCAACAATATCACCAGTTACTTTTCCGTAAAATACGAATATATCCCAAGTGCGATGTGTAAACGTATGTTGTACATTCATCGCGTATTCTTCAATAGAAATCGAGAGCTCGAATTTTTCTTTCATATAATCTGTAAGTTGCTCTTTCTGATTCCGAATACCTTCACCAAGTTCAGCATTTGGAAACTCCCACATGTTAGCTAACAACCCGGTACTTGGGCGTTTATTAATGACGTAACGACCATCTTCCGTTTGAAGCACCCCTGCAACAATCGGTACCATTGTCGGAGCCTTCGCTTTACTTTTTACTGGTAACTCCTTTTGAACACCTTCAGCATATCCTCGGCAATGCTCACGTACAGGACAAAGTAAGCAAGATGGATTTTTTGGAATACAAATCAATGCACCTAATTCCATCAAACCTTGATTAAAATAAGATGGGTTTTCAGCCGAAATAATTTCACGTACAATCTCTTCAAACACTTTTCTAGTTTTCGGTTTTGCAATGTCATCCCATACTGATAAAATACGAGATAATACACGCATAACATTTCCATCAACTGCCGGCTCTGGTATACCATATGCGATACTTAAAATAGCACCTTTTGTATAGGGTCCGACTCCTTTTAATTTTTCGATTTTCTTTACATCACTCGGTACGATCCCGCCATATACTTCTTTTACTTCTTTTACAGCCGCATGTAAATTACGTGCCCTAGAATAATACCCTAAACCTTCCCATGCCTTTAACACTTCTTCATCATCAGCGTTTGCCAAAGCTTCTAGAGTAGGAAACTTCCCCATAAAATTCGCGTAATATGGTTTTACAGCTTCTACCCTTGTTTGCTGCAACATAATTTCTGAAACCCAGACGCGGTATGGATCTTTATTTTTACGCCACGGTAAGTCGCGTTGCTCTTTTTCAAACCAACCAATTAAATCATTTTGAAACTGCTCTATGTTAAAATTATTTAATATTTCAAGTGTCAAACTTGATCCCCCTCATTTTTTTGCATATAAGTACTATTATAAAGATTTTAGGAAAAAATTTAAGTAAGATGACATAGGAAATAGAAGGCAAAGGACTTGAGGTATCGAATAAAAAGAGTTACATTAATAAAAAAACGGAGGTGTATTTCTATGGACACAGCCACTCACCTTGTTATGGGCGTTACTCTAGGCAGTTTGGCAACGTTAGATCCAGCCATAGCACAAAGTGATATTGGACCACAAGCAGTTATGCTTGCTACAATTGCCGGCTCCAATATTCCTGACATCGATACAGTTTTAAAATTGCGTAATAACGCTAAATATATAAGAAATCATCGTGGGATCACTCATTCCATTCCTGCAGTGATTCTTTGGTCATTCCTTATAAGTGGCATCTCTTTCGCCTTCTTTTCAGACGCTCCATATTTGCATCTATTACTTTGGTCATTTATTGCCGTCTTTCTTCATGTCTTTGTAGATATTTTCAATGCCTACGGTACACAGGCATTACGGCCCTTCACAAAAAAATGGGTAGCGCTCGGCATCATTAATACATTTGATACCGTCATTTTCTTTATCCACCTACTCGCAATTGCTTGTATGCTCGTAGGTTCCCATAAAGGGTATACTGCCTTAGCAGCGTATATATTGATGATTGTTTACTATATCGGACGGATTATGATGCATAGAAACATACGTAGCGTCGTATATAAACGTTTCAATAACGTTGAGAAGATAATTATTTCTCCTTCTTATCGATTTTATCATTACCATTTAGCAATTGTTACAACTGATTATTACTACGTTGCTAGATGGCATCGTGGTAACATCATGGTCTATGATAAGTTCGACCGGGTACCGTTCCCAGATAACGCTATTATGCGCGCAGCTAAACAAGATGAGAACATCTCAGCATTTCTATCTTTCTCCCCTGTGTATCGCTGGGATATTTTCGATTATGATCATTATTACGAAGTTCGATTCATTGATTTGCGCTATCGCAGTAAAGATTATTATCCATTCGTTGCAATCGTTCAACTCGATCATAATTTAAATATTATTAGTTCCTATACAGGATGGATTTTTAGTGAAGAAAAACTCCGAAAAAAACTGGAGTTACTTCCACATTAAAAAAAGCGACTTAAGTCGCTTTTTTTAATGTTTCAAATGATCTTCTTGATTGATTAAATGGCTATATTTCGGATTATTTGTACGCATTTCATGAAGGCGTCCTCCATGATTATTAATCCATGATCGCACCACTTGTTCAGTCATTTCTTCTCCTTGATAACGACCTGATTTCGCATAAGTTGTTTGAAAATCTTCCCATAGTAATTCAACCCACGCACGAGCCTGCGCGTAAGAAAGCTTGTCATTTTTGTCTAATAGTTCTTTCGTTAATGCTTCATACATATCATTCATTGTCTAATCTCCTTTTACCTATTTATCCCTTCATTTCTAAAGGATAGTTTCTTCTATTTTGCACATTCTATAATTGATACTTCTTCAAGAGGTATCAACTGATGATGAGGAGGGCGTTCGCAATGGGTAAACAAGCCGAATTTTGGTCTGAGTCAAAAAACAACAGCAAAATCGACGGTCAGCCGAAAGCGAAATCACGCTTCGCTTCGAAACGACCTAACGGCACAATTAACACGCACCCACAAGAACGTATGCGTGCTGCAAATCAGCAGGAAGAGTAGTACAAATTAAATTAACTTCCTACACGAGGTGATAAAGATGAGCTACCGTGATCGCTTAGATAGTCGTTCTGAATTATTTAACCATACGTGGACTCGTCCGAAACATGCTAAAGCGCAGGTTAACGGACAGACGCAACAAACCCAGTCTCTCATTATATTGGCGAATGAATGTAAAAAGCGCCAATTTTAGAATCTCCTATCTCCTGTAACGCCTACCAAAGATGAAAACCAGAGAGATATTCACTCTCTGGTTTTTATTTTTCTTGCAATAAGGAAATCGGTATTCCAATCTCTTCATTATCATTTTGCTTATGTCCCCAAGCAAATACTCCATTGAAATACGTAATTTTAAATAATATACCAGGTTCTTCTACCAATTCATATGTCTCACCAATATGGAATTTATTTATGTCAGTCATATAAGCGCGAGCCATTGCCATCTTTCTCATTAATACATCGAACTCATTTACAATTCCAAGCTGCTCAGCCTTTATCGCTTGCTCTTTCAAAAGGCCAATTTCTTCCCTTAGCTCATGTGGTGTCATTTCACTGTAGCGCTTTGGCATATTCATCTTATTCCCCTCATCCCTCTTCGCGTTTCATCTGCAAAAATATCTCTATCTCATCAATAGAGAATCCTTTGCGATATAACGCTTGTTTCATCTTATTTTCGAATGTCCATCCATCATGCTTCTTATATTTCTCATAATATTTATTCCCATGATAGTGTAACGCTTCTTGTTGCTGTTCGTCATCTTTTTCGTCTTTCAATTCTTCCAAACAAATTTGAATCACATCTCTAGAATATCCTTTACGAACGAGCATTTCGTCTAACTTTAGCTTCATTTGTAAAAAGGAATGCTTTTGATAAGACCTTTTCTTCTTTTCTATAAGAATTAAAGCATTCTCAATTTGCTTTTCCTTCGGATATTCTTGTAAACTATGCGTAATAATTAGATCCTGAACACCTTTATTTAACAACTCTCTTTTAATAACAGTGGGACCTTTTCGATTCACATTACTTTGCGTTCTCGTATATAAAACAGCGTACTCTTTATCATTAATATATCGGTCATGTAATAATTTCGAAACGACTTCAGAGATGATGGCCTGTCCCACTTCTTTTTTTCGTAAATAATCTTCTATTTCTTGTTTCGTTCTCATTTGATAGGATAAATAGGAGATTGCTTGTAAATATGCTTTTTGTACCTCTTCATTGTACAAAATATTTCCTAACGCTATTTCATCAATTTCTAAACCCTTTTGTAATCCATGTTTCATTAAGATTACTTGATCCACACTAAACCCGTACTCTTCACCTTGACCTTTATCAATATAAATGTTAAACCGTTCTTTCGATCGTTTTTGCACTTCTATTTTTGTAATGACAGCCATACTCTCACCTCTCTATTATTTTACCATAGTCAAGGAACGTTTTTGCTTTTCAAGAATATATATAATGAGGAGGAAATAATTGTGAGAATCGCAATTTCTGGTGGCACCGGCTTTATCGGTACATACCTTTCTACTTTTTTTATTCAAAAAGGATATAATGTTTACATTCTTACTCGAAACGAAACTATTGAAACTTCCCACCCTAACCTTCAATACGTACAATGGACACCAGATTTACAAACATTCCCCCTCTCTTCTATTGATGTAGTTATTAATCTAGCTGGAGAGTCTATTAATAGTAGATGGACAAAGAAACAAAAAGACTCCATTTTAAACAGTAGAATTCAAACAACAAAAGGACTCATTAAACAATTGCAAGAACTAAATACAAAACCAAACACATTTATTAACGCAAGTGCTATTGGCTACTATGGAACGTCTGAAACTGAGTCTTTTACAGAACAGCATGAGATTCCTGGAAATGACTTTTTAGCAAATACAGTATATTCATGGGAACAAGAAGCATCTAAAGCTCGTTCTCTCGGAATACGAACAATCTACGCAAGACTCGGAGTTGTATTAGGCGCAGACGGAGGAGCTCTTCCCAAAATGCTACTCCCTTATCAATTCTATATCGGAGGTACAATTGGATCCGGAAACCAATGGTTATCATGGATTCATATAGACGATGTTGTTCGCCTAATTGATTTCATCATACACAAAGAAGAAATTGATGGACCTCTTAACATTACAGCTCCCCTACCTATAAAAATGAAGGAATTTGGAGAAACCATTGCAACTATAATGAAAAAACCTCATTGGTTACCTGTCCCTTCATTTATGCTTCACACTTTATTAGGTGAGATGAGTATACTCGTACTAGAAGGACAACATGTATTACCTAGTAAAGCCATTGAACATGGGTATCAATACACATTTCCAGCAATAGACCATGCATTACAAAATATACTTTCGCATACAATGTAGTACTTCTAAAACACAGTTTTACAGGGGCCCCTTTCAAAACTTTCATTTTCTAGCATCCGGAGCATTATTACACAAATAACCTTTCAGTTACTTTCCCTTAAATTCCATTAACCTTGTAAAGTAACAGAAATGAGGTACCTATGAAAATATTGCTCAAACAAGCCATTGTCTATCCTATTACATCCCAAAAATTTCAAGGGGATGTACTCGTTATAGGAGAAAAAATTGCCAAGGTCAAGCCTTCCATTCAACCTACTCCAGATATGACAGTTATAGATGCTCGTGCTCTTCATCTTTTACCTGGATTTATTGATGTCCATACTCATCTTGGTCTCTATGATGAAGGTACTGGCTGGGCTGGCAATGATGCAAATGAAACATCTGAAGTTTCAACACCACATATCCGTTCTTTGGACGGAATCCACCCTTTTGATATTGCATTTCAAGATGCTGTACAAAATGGAATCACAACTGTTCACGTTATGCCAGGAAGTCAAAACATTATTGGTGGTACTACTTGTGTAATAAAAACAGCTGGAACTTGTATTGATCATATGATTATTCAAGAACCTGCCGGCTTAAAGATTGCCTTTGGAGAAAATCCTAAAAAGGTCCATAGTAATGGAACAAAAGAATCCATAACACGTATGGGAATTATGGGATTACTTCGAGAATCATTCTATGAAGCACAGCACTACGGGCATGAAGCTGATTTTCGAATGCTTCCTATCTTAAAAGCATTACGCCGCGAGATACCCGTACGTATCCACGCTCACCGAGCAGATGATATTAGTTCTGCTCTACGCTTTGCAACAGAGTTCAATCTCGATTTACGTATTGAACATTGTACAGAAGGACACTTTATTGTTGAAGAGCTTTCGAAACACAATTTGA
Organism: Bacillus cereus group sp. TH152-1LC; assembly: GCF_027710505.1. Classification (NCBI taxonomy): domain Bacteria; kingdom Bacillati; phylum Bacillota; class Bacilli; order Caryophanales; family Bacillaceae; genus Bacillus; species Bacillus cereus group sp. TH152-1LC. The sequence continues at coordinate 22,635 of NZ_JAQFNK010000009.1, forward strand.
AGGTTTCAGTTGGCCCCACTCTTACACGCCGTTCTAAAATCGAACTTAAAAACAAAACATGGGATACTTACCATATATTATCGAAAAATGGAGTGGAAGTTTCTATAACAACAGATCACCCTTATACACCAATTCAATATTTAAATGTTTGTGCTGCTGTTGCAGTAAGAGAAGGATTAGACGAAAAAACTGCACTAGAAGGAATCACTATATTTCCAGCACGAAATTTACGTTTAGAGGATAGAATTGGAAGCATTGAGGTTGGAAAAGACGCTGATCTCGTGTTATGGACTCATCATCCTTTCCATTATTTAGCCAAGCCTGTACTAACCATGATTGATGGAAAAATAATTTACAAAAAAAATAAAAAAAACTAGTTTATTTTTTTGACTAGATAAAGTATTATACGATTATAAACTGAATGAAACCATAATCAATTTGTGTCGTGATTATCATTTTCAAATTGATGAATGGGGAAGGCAAATGGTGCGCCACCAGCGTTAGAAACTGGTTCTAGTGGGTTCGATTCCCACCCCGAAATTTTTTAAAGATTGATATAAAAATTTCGAGGGTGGGGTGCTTTTTCGTCATGCTACCCTCGTGTGAGGAGGAGTTAGTATGTTGAAAAAACGCGACTTACACGACAGCCACGTTCTATACGAGTTAATGGTGGATCCAGCTGTCTTCCCTTTTGTGCGTCAAAAGGCTTATTCTTATGAGGAATATTTATTTTTAACGAAACAAACGATTGAAGCTGAAGAGCGTGGGGAATTAATTTCACGCACAATTTTAGATGAATGGGGTAACCCTATCGGAACAATTACTTTATTTGATGTGCAAGAAAAAGCCGGATTTCTTGGAACATGGCTTGGCAAACCCTATCATGGAAAAGGCTATAATAAATTGGCGAAAGATTCATTTTTTAGTGAACTTTTCTATGAATTAGATATTGAAACAATCTTTATGCGTATTCGCAAAATAAATATTCGTTCTATTAAAGCTGCCGAAAAACTACAATATGTTAATCTAGCAAACGAAACAAGAAAAGCCGTTTATGATGAAATTAACGCAAATGAAGAAGTATATAACTTATATGAAATTCCAAAAGATCAATATACACTTGCTACAATGCGAGATACAACGTTCCAAGATGCTCACCAATTAAAAGAAGCATAATCTAAATTTTTAGAAAAAATAATTAATCATTAACATTTTGCCATATACGTATATCACCCCATGTCTTTGGAAACGATAGATAGTGACTTTAGGACACGAGGTGATTTGTAATGGATAAAAAGAAACGTGACAAAACAAAAAACACATTATCTAGTACACAGGAAGTTCTCTACCAACGAGAATTCCGCAAAGCAGATCGCGCAGCGGGTTATCGCTCGAAAAGTATTTAAAGTGAGAATGAATAATTAGAAGTTTTCCCCCCTAATTATTCATTCTCATTACATATTTTTTCTACGTGATAGAATAGACAAAAGGTTCCTTATAAATAAGGAACCTTTTTGTGTGGATAACGTTATCCACACAATTTATAGAATTGTGAATAAATTCAACAAACCCTTCACAAGTTTATATGTTGTAACACATAGTAAATGTTAGAATTGTGGATATTTTTCTAAAAATTGTGGACAATGTGGATATAGTTGTTAATATTTCGACTTTACTGTTTAATAAAAGCGCAATCTTCATGTGGATAAGTTACTACTTTATCTTATAAAACAATAAAGAACCCTCTTTAAACATATAAAAGAGGGTTTCATATTAAGTAAATAATTGTGCAAGAGCAGGTGATTTAATAGGTATATGATTCGGTTCTGCATGATTTTCTGCCAAAATTGTATCCACAATATGACCAGCTGGCTCCGGACGATAAATGCTTTTCATCGCTTCTTTCATTTGAAGAAGCTTCATATCATCTTGTAATAATGCCTCTGTCTTTGCAAAAACCTCACTATCATCACGAATGACAACTGCAGCTCCTTTTCTTTCAAAGTACATCGCATTTTCATTTTCTTGTCCTGGGACAGGCTTATATAAAATGACAGGTACTTGCAATGCTGCCGCTTCACTTAACGTAATACCGCCTGGCTTCGTAATCATACAAGAAGTAACACGGAATAACTCATCAATATTTTCAACATAACCAAATACTTTTAATGCATCAGGATTTTTTTCCTGTACCCCTAATAAATCCTGTTTTAACGCTTCATTTTTCCCACAAACGACAACTACTTGTAAATCAGGTACTGACATAAATGATTGGCATAGTTCTTTTACACTTCCTAATACCCCATGAGCACCTGCTACAATTAATAAAATCTTTTTATTCTTACATAACTGATATTTATTATATATAATGTCTGGATTTATCTTCAGCTCAAAACTACTACGAATCGGAATTCCAGTTTCAACAATTTGCTCCGCAGGCACACCGATATCAACCATAACTTTTTTCACGTGATCAGTTGCTACAAAATAACGATCTACTTCCCGATGAATCCATATTTTGTGCACACAAAAATCCGTTAATACGTTATACACAGGAATTGAAATACCTGTTTGCTTTTTTAACTCTGGTACAGCTATGATCGGAAATGTATTAATAACAATATCCGGTTTCTCGGCTTGTAAAAGTAATTTCAAACGTTTTCTTCCAAAGTTCGCATACCAAGATGCTATTTTTTTATCATAAATTTTTTCTACGCCGTAATAAAACAAGCGGTATAATTCTTTTCCTATTGTATAACTTTTTAAATATAAATATTTTGTAATATCGGTTATAACTGGATGGGATTCTCCGAACAAATCGCATACAATTACATCTTCAATTCCTTTTTGGCGAAATGTTTGTTCTAATGTTTTCGCTACTTGCACATGACCGTTACCGTAATGTGCAGTTAATATTAAAACCTTGGGGTTTTTTATCAAACAAATCCACTCCTAGCTTATTGTTTCTCCATATTGCATATACGACAATAGGAAAAACATTTTCCTTAAAAATTACATAAACAGATTCTAATACTTCTCTTTCAGCTATGTACCTGTCGTGGATATGCAAAGCATATAAGATTGACCCCTTAATCCTATCTGTGCTCATATCTTTACATTATACTTTCCTATAAGAGCTTTCGCAATAACTTACAAATGTTCTCTATTCCATGATACTCACTCTTTTACTTCTTAATTCTTTTTACTATTTTGATTTCCCTTTACAATTATGTAAATTTCTCCACTTATTCCTTACAAAAATATGGATATTCTATTTTCAGTATACTCTTTTCTATATACATACTCTAGGTTTTATTGTAAAGAAAGCAAAAAGCCTAATCCAATATTTGGATTAGACTGTTTGTAAAATATGTCTTGCTTGCTCTACATTTTTTTCAGTAGGTGGTTCTACATTTGCAAGTGGATACTTATGCCCAAGTGCCTCCCATTTATATACACCAAGCTTATGGTACGGTAGCACTTCAACTTTCTGAACATTAGACAGACTTTGAATAAAGCTAGATAATTTTTGTAGATCCTCTTCATTATCCGCAATACCAGGAACTAATACGTGTCGTACCCAAATCGGTTTATTTTTATCCGATAAATAACGAGCAAATTGTAAAATATGTTCATTTGGTTTTCCTGTTAATTTACGATGTTTCTTTGAATCAATATGTTTCAAATCTAATAAAACTAAATCTGTGTAATCCATTAAAATATCTAGCTTATTTTGGAATTCTGGTTCTTCAGAATAACAACCACCCGAAGAGTCAATTGTTGTATGAATTCCAGCTTCCTTACATTTCTTAAATAACTCAATTAAGAAATCTAGCTGTAGTAAAGGTTCACCACCACTAACTGTTATACCGCCTCCAGAAGCTTCAATAAAAGGAAGGTAACATGTCACATCCTGCATTACTTCTTCAACTGTTATTTCGTTTCCTTTACCAATCTCCCACGTATCAGCATTATGACAATATTGACAACGTAATAAACACCCTTGTGTAAATATGACATAACGAATTCCTGGGCCATCAACAGTACCACAAGACTCTACAGAATGAATTCTTCCTTTTACCATGTTACTTCCTCCTTTATTGAAGCAGCCTCCCCCTGCTATTTATATAAAGCAGAGGGACACTTTTTCACTTACATACTTTCATGCATTGTACGGTTAATTACATCGATTTGTTGTTCACGAGTTAATTTAATAAAGTTTACAGCGTAACCAGATACGCGAATTGTTAATTGTGGATATTTTTCAGGATGTTCCATTGCATCCATTAATGTTTCACGATTAAATACGTTAATATTTAAGTGATGACCTTCTTTTACTGCATAACCATCAAGCATTGATACTAAGTTACGTACTTGTACATCATCTTCTTTACCAAGTGCTTTTGGAATAATAGAGAATGTATTAGAAATACCATCTTGTGCATCTTCATATGGTAATTTAGCTACAGATAATAATGAAGCTAATGCACCTTTTGTATCACGGCCATGCATTGGGTTCGCACCTGGTGCAAATGGTTCTCCAGTACGGCGACCATCTGGAGTGTTACCAGTTTTCTTACCGTATACAACGTTAGATGTGATTGTTAAGATCGACATTGTATGAACAGAATTTCTGTATGTTTTATGTTTACGAAGTTTATTCATAAATGTTTTCACAAGATTTACAGCGATTTCATCTACACGATCATCATTGTTACCGTATTTAGGGAAATCTCCTTCGATTTCAAAGTCAACTGCAATTCCGTTTTCATCACGAATTGGTTTTACTTTTGCGTGTTTAATTGCACTTAAAGAGTCTGCTACTACAGATAGACCCGCGATACCTGTTGCCATTGTACGAAGAACATTTGTATCATGAAGTGCCATTTCAATACGTTCGTAGCTATATTTATCGTGCATGTAGTGAATAACATTTAATGTGTTTAAATATAGACCCGCTAACCATTCCATTGTCATATCAAACTTATGCATAACTTCTTCATAATCTAATACTTCAGAAGTAATTGGTGCGTACTCAGGACCAACTTGTGCTTTAGATTTTTCATCTTTACCACCGTTAATCGCATATAGTAATGCTTTTGCTAAGTTTGCACGTGCACCGAAGAACTGCATTTGTTTACCAATTCTCATTACAGATACACAACAAGCAATTCCGTAGTCAGCACCGTAGTCAGCACGCATAATATCATCATTTTCATATTGAATTGCTGATGTTTTAATAGACATTTTCGCACAGTAGTTTTTAAAGTTCTGTGGTAATTGTTTAGACCAAAGAACTGTTAAGTTTGGTTCTGGAGCTGGTCCTAAATTATCTAATGTATGCAAGAAACGGAATGAGTTTTTTGTTACTAATGGACGACCATCTAATGCCATACCACCGATAGACTCAGTTACCCAAGTTGGATCACCAGAGAATAATTCATTATAATCAGGTGTTCTTGCAAATTTCACAAGACGTAATTTCATAATGAAGTGATCCACAATTTCTTGTACTTCTTCTTCTGTTAAAGTACCATTTGCTAAATCTCTTTCAATATAAATATCTAAGAATGTAGAAGTACGTCCAAGACTCATCGCAGCTCCGTTTTGCTCTTTAATAGCTGCAAGATATGCGAAATATAACCATTGGAATGCTTCTTGCGCGTTTGTTGCAGGCTTAGAAATATCAAAGCCATGAGAAGCAGCCATTTGTTTTAACTCTTGAAGTGCACGCATTTGCTCAGATAACTCTTCGCGTAAACGCATTGTCTCTTCGCTCATTACACCACCAGTTAAATTCAAATCAGCTTTTTTCACTTCAATTAAATGATCAATACCATATAGTGCTACGCGTCGGTAGTCACCGATAATACGTCCACGTCCGTATGCATCTGGAAGACCAGTAATTACACCTGATCTACGAGCTGCTTTCATTTCTGGTGTGTATGCATCAAATACACCTTGATTATGAGTTTTTCTCCAGTCTCTGAAAATACGACTAAGTTCTTTATCCATTTCGTATCCATAAGATTCACAAGCTTGTTCCGCCATACGAATACCACCATATGGTTGTAAAGAACGTTTAAATGGTTTTTCAGTTTGGAAACCAACTACTTTTTCAATATCTTTATTTAAATATCCTGGGTCATGTGATGTAATAGAAGAAACAATTTTTGTATCCATATCAAGAACGCCACCGTTTTCACGTTCTTTCGTTGTTAAATCCATTACTTGATCCCAAAGTTGTTTCGTTGCTTCAGTTGCTCCCGCTAAGAAAGATTCATCTCCTTCGAAAACGTTTACATTATTTAAAATGAAATCGCGAACATCAATCTCTGCTTTCCATTTTTCACCTTTAAAGTTTTCCCATGCGTTTTTAACATTTTCTAATACTTGAGTCATCCTAATCTCCTCCATTTTTGATTAGTACAGGACTAAGATTTTTTATATAACAGCTTACACACTTAGAATACTACTTTTTTGCGAAAGTGAACGAAATAGTTGTGACATGTTTGTGAAATTTTGAGCAAACTACTATATGCATAGTGTTAACTTCACTTAAAAGCCTTTATAATTAACCCTTTCCTTAATTGTATTTTTTTGGTATCCTTATATACGAGTCCTATTTTGTAATATAAAAACAATACCCATTGTAGAGCTGTAATACTCTTATCTCCTAATCTGTTATAGTTTTTATAACAGAACAAAAAAGTGTACATATGTTGTACACTTTTTTTGTTACTACTCTAAAACATCTCTTTTTCTATTCCCATCATAGAATCCACCACGACTACCTTCTAATACAATTAATTGCTCTAATCCTTCTATATGATCACCTATAATTCGCAAGACAGCTGGAGGATGACCTATTTTTGCAAAATGTTCACTGGGACGAATACGGTTCATCTTATCGACCTCTACACGACTAACACACGCGATCTCGAATCCTGACAGAATAGCTTTCACTTGGGCTACACAAGGTGAAAGTAAAGATCTATATCCGATTTCTTTCAAACACTTACGACTAAACGCATTCGGTACAGCGATAAGAGAGCCTACTCCTAGATCTTTTCTATCACAAGCTAAATTTAATGCATATTTAAATGCAGTTACAAGGTGAAGCGGTACTCTTAAATCTAAATAATGATTTAGATCATTTAAGGCGACATCCATTCCATCTGCAATAGCTTTTGCGAAAGGATATAATTCCCTAGCTGGAATAACAAAGTCACCGTCTATAAATAATACAATTTCTCCTTTTGCAAAATAAGTTCCAAGTGAACGCCCTACATCATTTCCAAGTGCTTCTTTATATACAATTGTTGTTGCTCCCTTGTCTTTTGCAATCGTTGCTGTTTTATCAGACGAACCATTTACAACAACGATAATTTCAAAAGGTTCAATTTTGCGAAGCTCTTCTATAACGTTTCCAATTGTTTTCTCTTCATCTTGTACAGGAATAATGACCGATAATTGCTTTCCTTTATACAACTTAGATACGACGCCCCATCCTTGATAAAAATCTTCGAAACTTAAAGTATGATAAACACACTCTCTTTTCCTATTTCCATCATAATACCCTCCGCGCTCATCACTGCCCGCTATTCGCTCCGCTACAGCTTCTATATGGTCACCTATCATCCGTTTTTCAGATTGAGAAAGACCCGTGCCATACGCTGCATGCTCGGTCGGCCGAAATTTATTCGGCGTAATAACGTCAATTGCACAATGGCGGCTAATTCTCCATTTGCTTTGAACTAAGCGTAAATGGGCGACAATAGGATTCACAAAACATTCATATCCAATGCTTTGAACAACTTCTTTCGTCAACGCATGAGGTACAGATAACAAAGAATCGATTTTTAACTCTTCACGCTCTAGCATTGCATTTAATATTTGGCGCCATACTGTTATAGAGTGTGGTTTTTGTTTCTTTAAAAATAATGCGTCCAAATTATTTAAAACGATGTCGGCCTGATCATGTAAAATTGGATTCAGGAATAATTGTAATTTTGAAGTTTGAATAGCAAAATCTCCATCTATAAATAGTAGTACATCACCTATCGCGTGTTTTGCGCCAACCGCACGTCCAACATCGTTCCCGAGTAGCTCTGTATACTCGATTACTTTACACCCTAAACGACTGGCAACCTCTTCTGTACCATCGTTACAACCGTTTGCTACTACAATAATCTCTATTGGATTTAATCCTTTTACCGATTGAATAACGTCTGAAATCGTATCCGCTTCATTACATACAGGTATAATAATTGATAGCGACTTAGCCATTGTTTTCTTCACGAAACCATTTAATAGTTTCTTTCAATCCTTGTTCCCACGTTACTGTCGCTTCAAACTGCACAAGTTCTTTTAATTTCGTTACATCTGGTCTTCTATTTGGAATTTCTTCAAAGCCATGTGGGTATACCTCTTCGAAAGGAACTTGGACAAGCTTTGAAGAAGATTTCGTTAGCTTTTTAATTACTTCTGCTACTTGTTTTATACTCTTTTCGTTCTCAGAACCTATATTAATAATCTCGCCATTTACCTTCTCATCCATCGCTCGAATCGTTGCCTCTACCGCATCACTCACATACGTAAAGCAACGTGTCTGCTTTCCATCTCCATATACGAGAATGTCTTCTCCTTGCAGGGCCGCACTAATAAATCGTGGGATTACCCCTGCATACGGACCATCTTTCGCTCTTGGACCATAAATATTAAAATAACGAACAACCGTTACAGGTAAACCTTCTAAAGCGTATCCTAAACACAATGTTTCTTCTAACGTTTTACAAATTGCATAACTCCAACGTATTTTAGAAGTCGCCCCGTATAATCGATCCCCCTCTTCAGAGAAGGGTGGCTTTGCCTTGCCATATACTTCTGAAGTAGACGCAAAGACCACTTTCTTCTTTCCTTTTAGCGCCGCTTGTAAAATGTTTCTCGTTCCATCAAAATTCGTTTCAATAAGCTCTATACTCTTCTCCATTGTCGTTTTCACACCTAAAATTGCTGCTAAATGAAACACTACATCATGTTGATTTACTAATTCATAAATTGAATTTTTATCTAAAACGCTTATTGGAATAACCCGAATTTCTTTCATTAACTCATCATGATATTTATTTTTTCCTTTATAGAAGTTATCAACAATTGTGACCCCATAACCTCTTTTCACCAATTCTTCAGCTAGATGCGATCCAATGAATCCTGCTCCACCTGTAATTAAACATTTCTTACTCATACACTCACCTTCTTTACAATTCCACGTGTATCTATTACTCGCTTCATTCCTTTAAAAAGCTTCCAATCGATATTAGAGTGATCAGTTAAAATTAAAATACAACTCGCTTGTTTCATGACTTGTTCATCCAAAGAAACAGATTGATACACCTTATCTCCAAATTTTGCAGAAGAAATATATGGATCATGATATTCTATCTCATATCCTTCTTCTATTAACAATTCAATAATTGGCAACGCTGGCGATTCTCTTAAGTCATTTACATCTTTCTTATACGCAATCCCTACAATTAAAACCGATGCAGGTGATTGCACCACGCCTTTTACTTTCCTGACTATTTTCTCTGGCATTTCTTCATTAATTACATGTGCCGCCTCAATTAATTGACTGATTGCTCCATTCTTTTTTATTCTCCATTGAAAATATAGAGGGTCTACTGGAATACAGTGTCCCCCTATCCCTGGCCCTGGCCAATATGGAGTAAATCCAAACGGTTTTGTAGATGCAGCTTCAAGCGCCTCATAAAAATCAATTCCTAAACTTTCACATAATGTGTTTAACTCATTTACTAATGAAATATTGACTAGGCGCTGAATATTTTCAAATAGCTTACACATTTCCGCTACTTTCGGAGAACTAACTGGAACAACTACATCAAATGTAGTACTATACAACTCCTGTACTTTTTGTTTACACGTTTCTGTTTGTCCACTAATAACTTTTGGAATCGTTTGAACGGAATAGTGACTATTAGCCGGATCAATCCTCTCAGGAGAATATCCGATATAGAAATCTTCTCCTACCTTTTGACCTGCTTGAGAAATAATCGGAATAATAACTTCCTCAAGTGTGCCTGGATATGTGGAGCTTTCGAAAATGAAGGTTTGTCCTTTTTGAAGGTGTTGTTGTATATAATGAGAAGCTGAAATGAGGGCACTTAAGTCCGGTTCTCTTTTTTCATTAATTGGCGTCGGAACAGTGACAATAACATAATCACTATTTTGAAAATCAGCAATACCTTGATCTGGTGTATTTACTATTAAATTTTTTTACTCAATAAACTTTGTAACAATTTAGAAGAAACATCTGGAATATAACTTTCTCCTTTTATAATCGATTCTATTTTTCTAGTATCTTTATCTAATCCAATTACTGTATGTCCTCTCTCTGCAAAATGAACTGCCAAAGGAAGGCCAACATATCCTAATCCGATAATGGCAACTGTACTACTAACATTCATCTGTATTCTCTTCTTCCTTTCTCAATTGTTGAATTATATTTCTATCCCGCTCTCCATCTGTAAAACTCCCACGCTCGTCTGTGGATTCCAATAAATATGCAATTGCCTCAAGTTGATCCCCAAAAATACGATCAAATGCTGGAATACGCCCATTTACAAATCCATGTTGCTCTGGGCGTACCCGATTTGTTTTTATAACATCTACAAACTCTACCGCTGTAATAGAGAATCCCTCCAAAATAGCTTTCATCTGAGCTAGTGGCGGAATGATAAGAGAATCATATCCTATTTTCTCTATTACCTTTTTATGCATAGCATGTGGTACTGCCGTTAATGAGTTATTCCATAAATCTGGTCGCTTCGCTACCAAATTCACAAAATATTTCCCCATGCTAATTGGATCTGCCGGATGAAACATATCTAATAAACACTGTAAATCATTTAATGCCACATCATGCCCATCTTCAATCGCATGTAAAAATGGAATTAGCTTTTTTCCCGGAATAACAAAATCACCGTCGACAAATAAACAAATATCAGCCGTAGCATGCATAGCTCCTATCGCCCGGGCCACATTATGTCCGAGTGCTTCCCCGAATTCAATAACGATAACATCCTCTAGCTTTGCTTGTTTAATTGTCTGCATATCAGCTCCATTCGCAACCACTATAATTTCATCTACACCTGCTTTTTTTACTTCTTGTATAACAGACCTTATAGTCATTTTTTCTTCTGATACTGGGATAATCGCACTATATTTCGCTTTTTTCTTTTGTAATATAACTGGTTTATACTTTCCTACAAGCTCTCTATCCCTTTTTCCTTCCGAAAAACCAACACGCTTACCATATGTTTCGATTACATATTGCAAAGCACGTAAATGATCCCCCATAATACGACTAGTCGCTTTCGGATAAGGCGAACCAGGCGATGTACCAGTATGAACAGGACGCACTTTATTTGTATGAATAACATCGACCGAAGCCATATCAACAATATCTACTCCTCTAGACATCGCCATCGCTTGAAATAGTGCTGGATCTGCTAAATTCCACCAACCAAATTTCTGAATAACTTCTCTACTCATTGCATGTGGAATTGCGATTAAAGAACCAACAACAAGCTCTTTTTTATCCAAATAACGATTCAACATAAACTTTCCGACTGTCGTATAATGCGGCCTCATCTTTAAACAAACTGACCATGTTAAATTATTCACAACAATTTGGTGACCTTGCTGAATTCCTTTTATGAAACGTTGCAACTCTTTATTATCAATAACGATGTCACCATCTAAAAATAAAACAATATCACCTTTCGCTTCTCTTGCTCCAATTGCCCGTCCAACATCATTACCAAGAGAATATTGATAATAAATGACATGGCAATGATGTTGTAACGCTATTTCTTTCGTCCCATCTGTCGATCCATTATCTACTACGATAATTTCATATGGTTTCAATTTCTCTACTTCTACTAAAACTTGTGATAAAGTACTCGCTTCATTATGCACTGGAATAACAACTGATACTCTCATACTTGTATCACTCTTACCCTTCCAAGCGAACATAAGAAATAATAGGAATACGTACAACTACATCTTCCGGTGGCCCATAAGAAGGAGAAGTACGAACGCTTACTGCCCCGTCTGTCACAGATAACAGAATACCTGCAACAATTTCAACAGCTGTCACAACTTGCATTAACTCACCAACATGGTTACGCAATTCATCAGTAAATAACATATATAAGTCTCCTTTCTTACACTTCTTTAATTGATATAATACTTATAAATGGTAATAAAACTTCTGTTCCTATTCCTTCTTGCAGTGTTAAGAAATCATCCCCAACCGCGACAATCACACCCGTTAACTGTCCAACCGTTACAGTAATTTCTACATTTTTACCCAAATACTGCTTTGCAATTTCTTTAAAAGGTGATGTATTACATTCTTTTAATATGTTACAAATAATAGATTGAAATTGACTTGATTCAATAAACTCTTCCGTAGCTTTCTTTGAATTTCTTTGAATAAACCTTGCGAAGTTTTGTGAAAATAAAAGTCGTTCCACAGCCGGCAATAACTTATTATCTAAAAAATAATCTAATTGCCTATTAAACAATCTCGATAACTTTTTCCAATACTTACCGAACAGACACATACACTTCTCCTCCTATTATTTTTTTTAATATAAAAATTACATTCATACATCTTAATGTATACAAAGCAGACTTTTTTTGTGATAGGTAAGACATACATTTTTCAAAGAAACAATCTTTTCTAATCACAAAAAAAAGATAGATGGTGTCCCATCTATCCTTATATATATTTTAATTTTTAATTGTAATTATGGCAGAGACGCTGTAATAAACCGCTCGTGGTAATTCTGCCTGTTCACTTATAGAAGCTGTAACTAGTGAACCACCACTGGCCGAGAAATACTTAACAGCTTCTAACGGAATACCATCTTCTTTCACATCAATATGCGTTCCATCTCGCCAGTCTATTTTTTGCATTGTTGCTGAAAGGTCCCCCGTCACTTTACCAAATTCTTTACCATCCACTCCTAAAAAGATCCATTCCCACTTCTTTAAACTTATTACTTGTTTCAATTCTCCAATTTTCTTTCCCTCTACATCGGAAAAAATATAAAAATTGCGTACTCCCATCTTCTTTTGAACACGCAACAATCTTTCTCCCGAGTGGTTATATAAATAAAATTGTTGCTTATGTAGTCCCTTAACAAAAAAAGAAAGTACAACTTGCCATACACGTTGCATAACAAAATCATACTCTTCTTTTAAAAAACCTACTGCACTGCCATCTAACCCAAAGTATGTTATTACTTGAAATATCCCTACCTCTTTGCGAACAACAAATTTTTGTTGCTCAAACAATTCAGAAGTCTCTATATTATAATTTTCCTGTTTAAGCATTTTTGATCTTCTTTTTTCTATAAAACTATATATTAACAATCCAAATGCTGGCAGTACAATACCTATTAATTTTAGATTTTCTTTCTCCGAAGTGAATAGCACCCCTTTTTTATATTCCATTACTAGTCCAATTGCGACAATAATCCATACGATGACAGATACAAAAAAAATTCGTTTCGCGTTACGTGCGTGATGTTTATGTATACTCATACCCCTCCCCCTTTTCCATTTTTTTTATTATCTCATTGCACATACACTTCCTCAATAAAAAAAGACCATCCAAAAGGATAGTCTCTTACACTTCGATATTTCGCAACATCGTGTAAATGTCGTTATTCACTTTACCAAATGATTTAATGTTGTTTTGAATGTTAGATAATAAAACGACATACACACTTCCGTTTTTACTAAATCCATTTAAACAATTCCATCCTGGCATTACACCGTGGTTTGAATAACTTCCTGGTCTACATACCAACCAAATCCGTAATCCTTTTTCACGGCCGTAAACATTTGATCATAACTCTCTTTTGAAATCAACTTTCCAGAGAAGAGTGCTTCATTAAATAAATATAAATCATGTGCACTTGTATATATATCACCACAACCATATAGTTGTGACATACTTGGAATATTAGGTGTTGTCATATTGTTATTTACTATTTTATAACCTGTCGACGGAAACCTTGTTTGCTCTAGCGCTTTACCGAAACCAGAATGTTTCATACCCGCAGTAGCAAAAATATGTTGTTTAATGTACTCTTCTAACGGTTGTCCACTTACCTTCTCAGCGATGTAGGCCAGTATAGAATAGTTCGAATCGGAATACTTCCATTTCTCTCCTGGACTCCCAATACGCTTTTGCTTTCCTATTCGTTTTATCAATTCTTCATGAGAAATATCTTCTATTCCCTGTTCATACTCTGGAATTCCTGATGTATGTGTTAGTAAATGTTTTAACTGAATCCCATTACCTTGAGGGAAATCTGGAATATACTTCGCAACCGTATCCTCTACGTTTAATTTATTTTGATCTTTTAATTGCATAATAGCAGTCGCTACAAACGCCTTTGAAATAGAACCAATATAAAAAGTTGTCTCTGAATTATTCGGTACTTGTTTCTCTTTGTTCGCCATACCGTATCCTTTATTCAAAAGAACTTTTCCGTTCTTCACAATAACAGCTGTCCCGCTAAATCCTGCATTTTGTAAATATTGATCTAATTGAGCGTTTTCATTAATTTCTTGAGGTGGTCCCTCAGCAGGCTTTTCCAAAGCTTGTACTTGCTTCACTTGTTCTTCCTGCTCTTTTTGTTTTTGTGCTTCTTGCTTCTTTTTTTCTTCTTCTTTCTTTTTCAGCTCTTCTTGTTTCTTCATTTCTGCCGCTGCTTTTAAAGTTTCTTCTTTCTTATTATGCGCAACAATTTTTGTATACATGAAATATACAAGTGAAAATAGTAAGACGAGAATGATTGTTCTTTTTATGTATACAATCGGCCGACGTGATTTCCCATTCGCATTATTTTTTTCTTGATCCATGATTGCTTTTTTCCCCTTACTCAACAATAATTTACTTCCTCTACTAAAGATTTTTTTAGTAGATTATGGATACTCAATTCTATGTCATCCCTACTTTATCACGCACTGCACATATTACCAACCTATATGTATAAAAAAGAAAAAGAAAATTTACAAAAGTAAGATTGCTGTTAAATTGTTAACAAAAAAAGAGGATATCCTCTTATCTCATTATTTATACGTGTTTTTTCATATCATCGGCAACAGATTCAACATTTGTACCTACGATAACTTGGACACTCGTATTACTTAATTTCATAACACCTTTTGCACCAGCACGTTTTAATGCTGCTTCGTTTACTTGACCAGCATCTTTCACTTGTAAGCGTAAACGTGTTGCACAGTTATCAATAACCGTTAAGTTTTCTTTTCCACCTAAAGCTGCTACGTAAGTTTCACCAATTGAACCTGCAACTGGCGCATCACCCTCTTCAGCTAACTCATCGTCATCTTCACGACCAGGGGTTTTCAGGTCAAACTTCTTAATTAAGAAGTAGAATACTACAAAGTAAATTACTGCGTAAATTAAACCGATTCCCGCTAGCAATACTGGTTTTGTTGCAATACCGAAGTTTAAGAAGTAATCAATTGCACCGGCACTAAATGTGAAACCATCGTGAATGCCAAGTGATGTTGTTACAAATAAAGAAATACCTGTTAACACGGCATGAATACCATATAATACTGGTGATAAGAACATGAATGAGAATTCAATTGGTTCTGTAATACCAGTTAAGAATGAAGTTAATGCTAGACCACCTAACATACCTGTAACCATTTTACGTTTTTCTGGTTTAGCAGCTGCAATCATTGCGAAACATGCTGCTGGTAAACCGAACATCATAACTGGGAAGAAACCAGTCATAAACATACCTGCCGTTTTATCCCCTGCAAGGAAGCGAGCAATATCACCATTTACAACATTACCTGCTGCATTTGTAAAGTCACCAAATACGAACCAGAAGTATGTGTTCATTACATGGTGTAAACCAATTGGAATTAATAGACGGTTTAATAAACCAAATAGACCTGAACCAACTGCACCTAAATTAACAATTCCATGAGCTAATGCATCGATGCCATTTTGAATTGCTGGCCAAATTTGAGCGAATAGAATTCCTAATATTAGCATCACAACCGATGTAACAATCGGAACGAAACGTTTTCCAGCAAAGAAACCTAACCATTCTGGAAGTTTAATCTTATGGAATTTATTATAAAGGAATCCTGCTATAACGCCGACAATAATACCACCTAAAACTTTCATATCCACTTTAGTCGATAATTCGGCGGCCTTAGATACTTGTGTCATTGTATCTGCCAGCTTAGATGGATCTACATTTGCGCTATTGCCTATTAAATCTTGAACTTTACCTAATTTATCTTGTAATTCTACAGTAGAATATCCCTTACTAAGTGCATCAATACTGTTTTTCATAACCAGATAACCAATTGCACCTGCAAGACCTGCTGCACCACTACCATCAACTGAAAGACCGATTGCAATACCAATTGCAAAAATAAGTGCTAAATTATCAAAAACCGCTGCGCCGGCCTGTGCCATAACAGGAATATCAAATACATCCGGTTGCCCTAAACGAAGCAATAATCCTGCTGCTGGTAGTACGGCGATTGGAAGCATTAACGCTTTACCAATACGTTGTAAAAACTGCAACATTTTAATTCCCCCTATCAAATTTATGAAATCGTTATCATTATAAGTACGCTTTAGAAAACGCTTTCTATTTACATAACCATAATAACATATAGTTGTATAGATGTGTAGTTTTTATTTTCGAATTTTTTATGGATAAATCTCCTATTTCCAAACTGTTATATAAAAGGAAAATTCTCCTGTTTAAATATAGAATACTCGAAATGAAATACCTACTATAGAACATGTAACTTTCGTTTTATCATTCCACTTTTTCATGTTATTATTTATTTCCGAGCATATCGGGAAAAGTAAACGTAGTTAATTCGAAATAGGAGCGTTGGTACTATGCAGTGCATTGAAACAAACAACTTACAACAGTTGTTAGAACAAGTAAAACCATATACGAAAAAAGGAAAGCTTGCTACTTATATCCCCGAACTAGGAAATGCAAATCCAGATGATTTAGGGATTGCCATTTTCCATAAAGAAACAGAATACATCCATGCTGGCAACTCACAAACACTATTTACTCTTCAAAGTATTTCAAAAGTAATTACACTTGCACTTGCCCTTTTAGATCGTGGTGAAGAATACGTATTTTCTAAAGTTGGAATGGAACCAACTGGTGATCCATTTAATTCTATTATTAAGTTAGAAACGACAAGTCCTTCTAAGCCACTTAATCCAATGATTAATGCAGGAGCATTAGCCATTACAAGCATGTTAACAGGAAAAGATAATGAAGAAAAAATGGAGCGTATCCTTCATTTTGTACGTGAAATAACAGATAATCCTACTATTAATTATTCTTCTAAAGTTGCCAATTCAGAATTAGAGACAGCTTATTTAAACCGTTCACTTTGTTACTATATGAAACAAAACGGAATTATCGATTGTGACATCGAAGAACTTATGGATCTATACACTCGTCAATGTGCAGTTGAAGTAAACTGTATCGATTTAGCACGTATCGGCTTAATTTTTGCGATGGATGGATATGATCCATATAAGAAAAAACAAATTATCCCTAAACATATTACAAAAATCTGTAAAACATTTATGGTTACATGTGGTATGTACAACGAATCTGGTGAATTTGCGATTCGTGTTGGTATTCCAGCAAAAAGTGGTGTAGCTGGTGGCATTTTCGGCTGTGTAAAAGGAGAAATGGGAATTGGTATTTTCGGACCGGCTTTAGATGCAAACGGAAATAGTATCGCTGGTTTTAAAATTCTTGAACTTCTTTCTGCTCAAGAAGGTTGGAGCATTTTTTAATTGAGAGCTATCCTGCTATACTAGCAGGATTTTTTTATTACATAAAACACTCAACTTTATCAGCTATCCGTCCCCTCACAAAAACCGTACTGAAAGTTTCTCTATATTATGCATATTTGCTCCCCCCTCCTGAATAATATAGTACAACCTAACGCTATATGTGGAGGTGTGAAAGATGAAACTAATATTTCAAATGGAAAAACAGCCTGTTCTTGAAAAAACAATACTTCTTTTTATATTGAGTATTGTAGAAAGCTTGAAGTTAAAAGTGGTTTCACTCGATGAAGCTCACCGATACATATTCAATTTAGAAGTACTTGAACTATTAATGGATCGGAACATCGATGATCAAGTGCTTGAACTTATTCATTTCGGAATGGGACTTGAAGACATTCATCACGTGCTTCCTGAAGAACTTGAACATACTATCGAAGAATTAAAGTGGCTCTGTATTCAAGTTTTAAGTGAGTACAGTATGCATGAAGAATCGGAACAACTAATTGAAGATATACGTTGAAAAAGCACCTATGTAGGTGCTTTCATATTTATATAAACAGTAACGTTTCGGTAATTGCACATTCGATGTCGATATATGCAATTCATTCGAGTATTTCCGAGGAAATGCTCGAACATTGTATGTTACAATAACTGATCTATCCCAATAAGAATTAATAGCACGCCTGCAATAACAGTAGCCCATTTCCCTAAGTATGCTGCTAAAAATCGTTTTCCTATATACGCAAAACCACTAATACAAATAAAACTAAACACCCCAGAAATACATGCCGTAAGCCACAGATTCAAGTTTGTTACCCCAGCATCAAATCCACCTGCGATATTATTAATAGACAATGCAACGCCTAACACAATTGCTTCAGAAAAACTAATTGTTTTAGATCCATCGAAATCTGCTTTTTCTGGATCACGTAAAATCCCCATAAGTACATTACCATCTTTAGAGTCTACGATATTTCTTTGCCCCAAGAAAGGCTGACATAAAATAAACACTCCAATTATGCCTAAAACAATGGCCCCAATCAAATTTGCCGTAAACTCTGAAATAAATAATGCGATCCAGTTCCCAAAAAATCCAGCTAATAAAGTAAATAAAAATCCAAAAAATGCAATGATAAAATTATTAAACCACGAAATTCGAATTTTACGAATGCCATATGCAATCCCAACACCTGCATTATCTAAATTAGAAGCAATTCCGATTAAAAAAATTGAAAATAAACCTGCAGTACTCATAAACAGCCACCCCTTTTCTCACTTTTCCATGCATATTATGAAAATGTTGAGCAACTGTGCCTGTCTGTTTCATATACATGTAATAAATGCTCAACATTTTTTCAACAATAAGAAAGGAGTGCCTTCACTATGCCTAAAGAAAATCCAAATGAGCGGCTTAGTACATTAATAAAAAAACTTTTAAAAGAGCGTGCCTTATCCATGCGCCAATTAGGAATGCATACAAATATTGATCCCGCAACAATCTCAAGAATTATGAATGGTAAACAACCACCAAAACAAAAACATCTACAAAAATTTGCAGAATGTTTGCAAGTTCCACCCCAATTGTTATTTGATGAAATGTATCCTGATTCTCCTCACATTAATAAAGAGAAGACGGATATGTACACATCTCTTGATACCATTCAGCAAACGCTGCAATCCTCTAACTTATTCGATTTCGACTACACAACAACGCGCGTAAAACAAGAACTTGAAAACTATGAACGCTATGCTCAAACAACAGAAGGTGAAAAACGGATTCATGAAAGCTTCGCGAGTAAATTAGAACAAATTGATAGCGCTGGCCCTTTTATTGAACAATTAACAGATATGTATCAACAATTTTGCAATGAGACTATTTCAAACGAGGAACGTGCAGTTCTCGGAGGCGCATTATTATATTTCATTTTATCAACAGACATTATCCCCGACTATCTCTTTCCAATTGGCTATTTAGATGATGCAATTGCTGTTGAATTAGCGAAAGAGAAATTAATCGAACTAAAGCGAAAGACATAGAAAAACAAAGAACTATTTCAGTTGTTTCTGTTCAACTCTGAAATAGTTCACTAAAAAATCGTACAAGTATACATACCTGTACGATTTCCACATACTAATCTATTTTTTTGTATGACACCATTCATATATAAATGCGGTTATTACTTTTGTAAATTCAATTAACTGTTCTACTTCAACTTTCTCATTTATTGAATGAGCTTCTTCTAGTGTACCTGGTCCGTAAATAACAGCTGGAATATGAAATTCACTAAACCAACCACCATCCGTTACCGTTGCAGACATATCTAAAATTGCATTTTTAGATAGAATTGCTTCGTGTACTGAGCTAAGATTTTTTACTGCTGCATGTTCACTATCTATTTCTAAAGAAGGAAAAATTTCGCCACGATCCACAATCATTGATTCTCCTCCCCACTTAAATTGTGGTAGATTTTCACTTAACCATGGATCGGCAGCTGCTACTTTCCCAATATACTCTTCAATTTCTTTTATTATTTGTTCATGTGTTTCATTCGGATAGAAGTGCACCGTTATCCATAACCGGCACTCATCCGCAATAAACGCTGCATGCCGTCCACCTTCAATAACAGCTGGGTTAATTGTTGTTGTTCCAGATGGATAGCCTTCATATGTTTTCATAACTGCCCAATGACGCTCTAATTCTTGTAAACTTTGCACAATTTTCATCATTTTTTCAATCGCACTCGCTCCAAATAAACGTCCGCCAGCATGGATCATTTGCCTACGTGTTGCATCATGAAACGTTTGAGGGCTTTTCACAGTAATCCATCCAGTAATTACGCCGCCCTGTCCTTGCATATGTAAATCACTCGTATCCACTACGACTGCAAAATCAGCATCATATCCCCTTTTGCAGCATTGAAGTGTACCTGCCTCTCCAACTTCTTCCCCAATTACTGATTGAAAGATTAAATCTCCAGGTAATTCAATGCCTGCTTCTTGTAAAAGCTGAATAGCAAATAGCGCTCCAGCCAGTCCACCTTTCATATCTGCCGCACCACGTCCAACTAACCAACCATCTTTTATAAACGGCTCAAACGGATTGGTTTCCCACGCCTCATCTGCTGACACTTCAGCTACATCCATATGTCCGTTAATAATAAGACTTTTATGTGTGTCACTTTCTATCCCTTTTTTCACCCCAACAACGTTCGGGTCATTCGGATATACATCCCATTTATCAACACTAAAATTTCGTTTTCTTAGAAAATCTGCAACAAATTCTTGTGCCTCATTTGTGTTTCTCGCCGGCGGTGCCGGTGTTTCAAAACGAATTAAGGTCTTTGTAAGCTCTAGTAATTCGTCTTTTCGTAAATCAATCTGTTCTAATAGCTGTGAAACTTCTTGATTCATCACTAATTCCCCTTTGCATACATAGTATGTTTCCAGCTTTATTGTCACAAAAAAAGAGACTGTTTACAATTTTACAGTCTCTTTCTTCAGCATAGGTTTCTAATATATTTATAAACTTTCTGCTTCTGTTGTATTTACTTTTTCAACATGTTCTATCTTGCTTCCCTTATTTTTTGTCGCACGATAAAACAGTAAACAAACAATCATAAATGGAATTCCACAATATAACGCCATTCTTTGCTCTGGGATAAAAGCCATAGCTACGATTACTGTTATATTTAATACTAACGCAAGCAGTGGTACGAATGGATATAGCGGTGTTTTAAATTTCAAGTCCTTCACATCCCCGCCCTGCTTAATATATGCCCTTCTAGCTAATAAGTTAGATAGAGCAATAGATGTCCAAACTAATATCGCCCCAAATCCAGCAATAGAAAGTAGCCATAAATAAACTGTATCTTCCGCGTAAATACCTGATAGTAATGAGAGACAACCTACAATTGTACTTACAATCAATGCATAAATAGGAACACCATTTTTAGATAACTTACCAAAAATCGGACTAATCATTCCTTGATTAGACATAGACCATAGCATACGAGAAGTTGCATATAACCCTGAATTCGCAACAGATAGAACTGCTGTAATAATAACGAAATTTATAATATCAGCCGCATAAGGAATACCAATTTTATCAAATACAACTACGAATGGACTTTCTATTACTCCCGCTTGCTGCCAAGGAAATAGTCCTGCAAGAATAAAAATAGATAATACAAAGAACACCAGTATACGCCAAACTGTATTATTAATTGCCTTCGGGATCGTTTTTTCTGGATTTTCACTCTCTCCAGCCGCAATACCAACTAGTTCCGTGCCTTGGAAAGAGAAATTAACTGCAATCATCGTAATTAAAATAGCTGATAATCCATTTGGAAACAACCCACCATAATCAGTAAAGCTGGAGAACATCGGTGCTGGTTCGTTTCCTTTCATATCTAGAAAACCAAACATCGCTGCCCCGCCTAGAATAATAAATGCAATAATTGTAATGACTTTAATACTTGCAAACCAAAATTCAACTTCTGCAAAACTTTTTGAAGATAACGCATTGATAGCAAAGAGCAGTACCGCAAACACTACACACCAAATCCATGACGGTACATCAGGAAACCATCGTTTCATTAAAATACTAACTGCAATCAGCTCAATACCTATCGTAGCAGACCAGTTTAGCCATGACATCCATCCAACTACATAACCCGCTGCAGGGGAAATGTGCTTTGTAGCATACGTTTGATAAGATCCTGCGTCAGGCATCGCAACAGCTAACTCTCCAAGACAGAGCATCGTTAAATACATAACAAATCCTCCAACAAGATACGCTACAATCGCTCCTCCAGGCCCAGCTTCATGAATTGTATACCCAGATCCTAAAAAAAGACCGGTACCAATAACTCCCCCAAGTGCAATCATAAATATGTGCCTGCTTTTTAATTCCCTTTTTAACCCTTGGTTTTGATCCATCATATAAATCCCCCCATTTCATGTAAGCGTTTTTAAAAATCTTCATAATAAGAATAATTATTGAAAAGAGCAAAATACATAGTATTAATCACTACCTGTTATTAAAAGATCATCCCTCACTGTTATTAATAACTTTTTATCAGCGATAGCTTGTCCCTCTACTACTTCTAATGATTCGATATACCCACTGATTCCTACCTTAATTTCTACTTTCTGTTTATCTATTGTTTCAATTAACGCTAATTTCTCCCACTCGTATACGTATGAACTTTCCGCAACAAATAGCTTCTCTACTTTCCCGTAACAAGGACTATACACGCCTTCTATAACCGTCTTCACTTTATAAACTCCTCCTTCTTATTAATCGCTACTGAAACGTTGCATATCCCTCCTTTAGAGATTTCAACTATTATTTATGCAAAATGCGTACCAATCTCCAATTCCTATTTAAAATGAAGGTTTCTCAAAAAAAAATCTTCATAACCGCAAAATTTTTCTATCATTTGAGAAGTTTTAAAAGGAAAATAGCAAAAAAATTTTGCGATTTTATAAGAATTTTAATAAAATTATAAAAAGTCAGTCTTCATAGGGTGAAATGAGGAGAAGATAATCTATGCGTACAGAAGAAATTAATTTTAAACAGATCATTGAAATGAATATGCTATATGAAACTTTACTCAATGAGCTCGATATCGGGATTCATATTATTAATGAGGAAAGTAAAACGATTATCTACAACCGCAAAATGATGGAAATTGAATCAATGGAACGCTCAGATGTGCTATATAAAAGTCCTTTAGAAGTATTCGCATTTGAAGAAAATAAAAATAGTACTCTTATAGAGGCATTAAAATTAGGAAAAACAAACAAAAATATAAAACAAACGTATTTTAACAATAAAGGACAAGAAATTACTACGATTAACAACACTTTCCCTATAATAGAAAACGGAAAAATTAAAGGCGCTATTGAAATTTCAACAGAGATTAGCCATTCCAAACAAACAATGAAAACGAACCTTTCTCGAAAAACAAATAATAAGTTTACCTTTGATCACATAATCGGTGATTCTAGTGCTATTCAATCCGTCATTACAGAAGCGAAGAGAGTAATTCGTACATCCTCATCCATACTTCTCGTAGGAGAAACAGGAACCGGTAAAGAACTATTTGCACAAAGCATCCATAATGAAAGTCAGCGTTCCACAAAACCATTTATTTCACAAAATTGTGCCGCCATACCTGACACACTCATGGAAAGCTTATTATTTGGTACGAACCGAGGTGCATTTACAGGAGCCATCGATAAAGCTGGTTTATTTGAAGAGGCAAACGGAGGCACTTTATTATTAGATGAGATCAACTCATTGGGTCCAGCTCTTCAAGCGAAATTACTACGAGCTATACAAGAAAAAACAATACGAAGAATCGGAGGCACACAAGAAAAAGAAATTGATGTTCGTATTATAGCAACTATTAATGAGGACCCTCTTGAAGCTATTACACACAATCGATTACGGGAAGACTTATATTACCGATTAAGCGTCGTTACTTTATGTCTCCCGCCTTTACGCGAACGAAAAGAAGATATTCCAGCTCTTGTTCAGCACTTTATCGAAAAGTACAACATTCAATTTGGGCTCAGCGTGACGGATTTAGATGCACATGTAAGAGAATTCTTGTATGCATATGATTGGCCTGGAAACGTACGAGAACTAGAACATATCATTGAAGGTTCAATGAATTTAGTTGAAGAAGAAAATATCATTACAGCGTTTCATCTTCCCACTCGCTTTCGCGAACGGATAAAAAAAGAATTCAATATGCAACCTTTCCTAACTAATAACGATGCTGATGCACCTAAAACGTTAAAGCACACAATAGAGGCAATGGAAAAGAACTACATCAATCAAATTCTGAAAGAGTACCACGGTAATATCTCACAAGCTGCAAAGTTTTTGGGATTAAGTAGGCAAAACTTACAATATCGAATTAAAAAATTGCATTTACACATATGAAATGAAGTGAAACTTTAATCTGTGGAGGTTTTGCCCACCCTCACCAATTGGACCTTTATTTCCTGTTAATGCAGGATCAATCTACTTCCAAGTGGAAATACAAATTGGTAAAATATGCTACAATAAACATATAACATACTAGAAAGGAATGATATATATGAGTAATAATAACAAATTAAAGTTATTACAATACTTAGCCTTCTTCCCTACCCTTGTATGTATGATGTTACTCATGGATATGAACAGCTTTCCTTACGCAAAGCTATTCGCAACAATTAGCGGTTCCTTTGCAGCTATTATGCTTGCTGTTTTTTGGAATTTGAAGATACGTATGAAGAAAGAAAAATCTTCTTAATGCCAAAACATAAAAAAATCGAGCCTACACAGCTCGATTTTTTTACTGACTATTAAAACTCAACATCCTCCAAATACAAACCACTCGCCTCAGCAAGGCAATTAATTTGATTGCGTTGTTTCGCCTCTAAAATGTGTGGAATTGCTTCTGCATCTAATTGTCCTAATCCAACTTCAATTAATGCCCCAACAATTTTTCGTACCATGTTATGAAGGAATCCGTTACCACTTACTCTAATTTGTACAAATCCTGCCTCTTCCATCACATCAAGTGTGTATACTTCTCGAACCATAGACTTTTTCTTTGATTTCGCATTTGAAAAAGCAGTAAAGTCATGTGAACCAATTAAATGTTTCGCAGCTTCTTTCATGCTTTTCACATTTAGTTTTTTATTCACATGCATGCTGTATTTACGCATAAATGGATTTGTATGCTCTTCATTCCAAATCTTATAAAGATATGTTTTTGCTTTAGAATTGTAACGAGCATGGAAGCGATCTTGAACTTCTTCTACATCCGTAATGCTAATATCGTTAGGTAAATATTGATTTAAATATTTTTTCACTTTATGTTCCACTAACTTCTCATCACTTTGAAAGTTAGCAACTTGATTCAAAGCATGTACACCAGCGTCTGTTCTACTACAACCGATAATTTCAATTTCTTTTCCGACCATTTCAGATATAAACACTTTCGATTTTCCCTTGAATCGTATTATCGTTATTACCGAGACGTTGCCATCCTTTAAAACGTGCACCATCGTACTGAATCGTTAATTTATAATTATTCATTTTACTCTCCTTCATAGAAAATATTCCCTCATATCGTGAGGGAATATGAATACACTTTACTTTCTAACAAGCTTCACTACATTTTCTACATGAGCTGTATGCGGGAACATATCAACTGGTTGCACATACTCCACTTCATAACTCTTCATTAATGCTTGTACATCACGTGCTAATGAAGAAGGATTACAAGATACATAAACAACTTGTTTCGGTTTCACTTTTAAAATTGTTTCCAGTAATTTATCATCGCAACCTGTACGTGGTGGATCGACAACAATTACATCTGGACGCCATCCTTCTTTTACCCATTTCGGTAACCACTGTTCAGCTTTACCTGCTTCATATTTCGTATTTGTAAATCCGTGACGCTTCGCATTTTTTCTTGCATCTTCAATCGCTTCTGGAATTACATCCATACCACGTACTTCCGCTGCATCATTTGCAAGCCAAAGACCGATTGTACCAACACCACAATACGCATCTACAATTTTCTCATCGCCTGTTAAAGCAGCTGCCTTTTTCGCTTCATCATATAAAACAACCGTTTGTTCCGGGTTCAACTGGAAGAATGCACGTGCTGATAATTCAAATGATAAATCACCTAGTGTTTCTTGAATTACTTCTTTTCCAGCTAATTTAAATGTTTTATCACCGAAAATAACTGATGTTTTACGCCAATTCACGTTTTGCATAATTGATTTCACACTTGGCATTTGCTTTTGTACTTCTGCGATAAACTGCTCCTTATTTGGCAATTCTTCTTTTGTTGTAATAAGTGTAACTTGTACTTCACCTGTTTGAACTGCAGTACGTGTCACAATTGTGCGTACTAAGCCTTTTTGTTTTTTCTCATTGTAAATAGAAACATTTAACTTTTCTAATATACGTCGTACAACTTTTGTCGCTTCATTCGTTGCTTTATGTTGAATCATGCAATGAGCAATATCAATTAACTGATGTGAGTTTTGCTTATACAGCCCTGTAATAACCTTTTCGTCTTTACGTCCCACTTGTAATTGACTCTTATTACGATAATGCCATGGATTTTCCATACCAAGCGTTGGACGAATTTTCTCTTCCAGGCTGTTGTTCATATACTTCTCAAATGCTTGTACAACGATATCACGCTTTTGATTTAATTGTTCTTTATAATCTAAATGTTGCAGCTGACAACCGCCACACTCTTCATATACCGGACATGGTGCTTTCACACGATGTGGTGAAGCTTTACGAACTTTTTTCACTTTCGCTTCAGCGAAGCCACGCTGAATTTTCGTTGTTTCTGCAACAACTTCTTCTCCTGGTAATGCCCCTGGAATGAAAACGACTTGTCTCTTAAAATAGCCAACGCCTTCTCCGTTAATCCCAAGACGCTTAATTGTTACAGGAAATGTTTGACCAACTTCCAACTTACTCTCATGTTGCTTTTGTATCATTATTACACCTCTACTCTATACTTTTCCATAAATATAACGCTGCATAACTGCAGTATGGTTCACACTCTTGTTTCACTTTTTCTAAAAATACATCATCAGGTTTATCATCTAATTGAAATATCCCTTGCACCGCACGCTGAATTCCAATGTCCGTTTTCGGAAACATATTTTTCCGTCCAAGTCCAAACATTAAAAAGTTTTGCACTGTCCATGCACCAATCCCCCTAATCGGTAACAATTGTGCCGAAACCTCTTCTTCCGCCCTGATTTCTATACTCGCTAAGTCTAATGTACCGCTGACAATACTTTGACCTAATCCTACTATATATTCAGCCTTTCGTTGACTAAACTTCTGCTCTCTCAATTCTTCTATTGAAATATTTGCTACTATTTCCGGAGTGGGGAAAAAGAATACACCATTCTTCTCTGTTCCATATCGTTTCACAAACTGTTCTGTTAACCCAGTAGCAAATTTCAAATTTATTTGTTGATGAATGATACAGCGAAGAAGACAAGCGAAATAATCAAATTCTAAAATAATTGGAGTATAAGCATATGTTTCAAATAGTGGACGTAATGATGTGTTTAAAAAATGATTTTGTATATCTTGAAACGGTTCATTCCAATGAAAAATGGCTCTCATTCGTTTCATGACTTTCTCCGGATCTCCTGTTTGACTAGAAATCCAAAACTGTGGATTTTGAACAGTACCAATCCCTTGCAAGCGAACAACAACCTGTTCCTCATCTATACAAAGCGGGACATAAATAACTTTCTCATCTAATTGAATGACGTTAAGAGGATCAAAAGATAACCGTTTTAATACCTCTTCAAAATGATACGGATACTCTAACGTAACATGTTCGCTCCACATACGTTTCCCCATCCTTTTTACACATCATTATAGCATGAGAAAACCGCAAGCATACATGCTTACGGTTGATTGCTTTTTACTAAGTCATCTAGACTTTTAAAATGATACCCTTTCTCGCGCAAATCATCAATGATTTTCGCAAGTGCTTCTGCATTATCTTTCGAGATTGCATGAAGTAATAAAACAGATCCTGGATGAATCATCGTCATGACATTATTATGTGCATATTGCCATCCTCTTTGCTCGTCCACTTTCCAATCCAAAAATGCAAGTGACCAAAATACATTATAATAGCCCATTTCTTTCGTAAGAGCTAACGTTCTTTCACTGAACACACCTCGTGGCGGTCGTACATATTTTACTTCTTTTTGCCCAGTTACTTTTTTAATTTCTTCTGTTACACTCGTTAATTCTTCACGAAGTTTCGCATCATTTACCGTTGTAAAATCAGGATGACTCCACGAATGGTTTCCAATAATATGTCCTTCATCCTTCATTCTTAATAACAAATCTTTTTGTGTTTTAATATAATGACCCGTTACAAAGAAAGTTGCTGGTACTTTTTTCTCTTTTAATACGTCTAAGATTTTTCCTGTGTATCCATTCTCGTACCCATTATCGAATGTTAAATAAATATCTTTTTTCTTTGTATCCCCTAAATAAAACCCACCATTTTTTTGTAGTAAATCTGTATATAACTTTCCAGCATCTGGTACTGTTTCATTTTTAGGGCGCGGGATTCCCCAGTTATGTGGAGTGTTTGTATAAGCTAATGTTGAAACTGGAACAAGTGCCATCATAATTGAAAAAATGAGACCGATATATAACCATTTATATTTCATAAATAGTCTCCTTTCCATATATAATCGTACTTGTAGTTTCTGTTGCTACGCATTCTTTCATGCTGAACATGTTTTTCTATATATGCCAAAAAAATGCATCCCGAATGATTCGAGATGCATTTTTGTTTACTTAAATACTGGCTCTTTAAAGCTAGCTAATTTTTCGAGTGATGTTTTATCAACATCTGCATGTAAGCTATTACCATGAGAATCCATCGTTACAACTGCTTTAAATCCTTCAATACGTAAATGCCACATTGCCTCTGGAATGCCAAATTGTAAGAAATTAACATCTTTTACTTCTTTAATACATTCAGCATAATATTGTGCTGCACCGCCAATTGCATTTAAATATACACCACCATGCTCTTCTAAAGCCGCTAATGTTTTCGCACCCATACCGCCTTTTCCAATGACAGCGCGAATACCGAATTTCTTCATAATATCGCCTTGGTACGGTTCTTCACGAATACTTGTCGTTGGACCCGCCGCTTTAATTTGCCAGTTTTCATTTTCATCTTTTACGACAACTGGACCACAGTGATAAATAACTTGTCCATTTAAATCTACCGGACAATCGTTATCCATTAAATGCTTATGGATTGCGTCACGCCCTGTATACATCATGCCATTAATTGTTACAACATCACCAACGCGAAGTTCACGAATTTGCTCTTCTGTAATTGGAGCTTGTAATACAATCTCACGTTGCTCTGTTTTTTCTTGTGCTTCTTGCTGAAGTGTATCGTCACCTTCTTGATATAGCCAATCCATAATTTCACCTGTTTCAGGATGGATTGTTACGCCAAGGCGACGATATGCCCAGCAATTATATGCAACAGATACGTAGAAGCTAGCTGGCAGACGGTTATACACGCCAATTTTACAGCCAAGTAAAGTTGTTTCTCCGCCAAATCCCATCGTACCAATGCCAAGCTTATTCGCATTTTCTAATACGTACTCTTCAAGTTTTTGTAACTCTGGTACTGGATTGACATCATCTAATGTACGGAATAATTGATTTTTTGCTAATTCGTAACCCGATGTGCGGTCTCCCCCGATACCAACACCAATTACACCTGCACTACATCCTTGACCTTGTGCTTGATATACTGCATGAAGAAGGCATTTACGAATCCCTTCTAAATCACGGCCAGCTCGTCCAAGTCCTTCTAATTCACATGGTAAGCTATACTGAATATTTTTATTCTCACAGCCACCGCCCTTTAGAATTAAACGTGCATCAATATAATTTTTTTCCCATTGTTCAAACTTAATAACCGGTGTACCTGGTCCTAAATTATTTCCACTATTGTCTCCAAAAAGAGAATCAACAGAATTGGGACGCAGTTTACCATCTTTTGTCGCCCGCTCAAGCGCATGATAGATAGCTTCCTTCAACTTTAGTTGATTCACACCAACTGGTGTATAAATTTTAAACGTTGGCATCCCTGTATCTTGGCAAATTGGTGAGATGTTATCATCAGCCATTTTAATATTATTCGTAATTGTGCCAAGTGCCATCGCAGAACGAGTCCCTGCATTTTCTCGTTCTTTTGCTTGTTGAATCGCACGACGAACATCTTTCGGTAAGTTCGTTGACGTTTCAACAATTAGTTGATACATGCTTTCTTGAAGCTTTTCCATTGTTACTTCCCCCTCAATTGTGAACGCTACCAAAACGTTATGAGATGAAAATCCCATTGTTATGCTCTTCAGCTTTTTATTTGTTTCACGCTATTCAAGCATAAATGAAATTTTTCACAACTTGATTATACCTCTTTTTCTATCGTCCTTCTATTATCCACACAGAAAAAGGCTACCAAATTGGAATTGGCAGCCTTTTTAATATATTATTCGTCTTTTTTAAATTGCTCACATTTTAATTCTAATTCATCTAACATTGCAAGAAGACGATCCACATCTTCTAATTCTACTTCTTCAGGTTCAATTGTATCAATTACTTCAATGAACATATTTAAACGTTCTTTTAAATATACTAATTGTGTATCTTTATCTTGAATTGCTTTTCCCATGAAGGCACTCTCCTTTTAATTCGAGTTGCTTTTATTATACCGCAAAAATGATTGCTGTGGATATGTAATTTCATCAATTTTGTCACAGTAATTCATTCAAATGTAAGCCCTATCTCTTTTTTCACAAAAAAGTTTCACTTTATAAAAAGCACATATTCTTCTATTATAGAGAATGGACAAATTGTTATTTCAATAGTCAAAGGAGTATTTCATATGACGATATCACAAAAAATGAAGCCGATTACTCCTTCTTACGATCCATGGGAAGCGTATATGGACCTTGAAGAGTACGGCAAACTACTATTAACAAATGTTGAGTTTACAACGACGACGTTATGCAATATGCGCTGTGAGCATTGCGCTGTTGGTTACACGTTACAGCCGAAAGACCCGAATCCGCTTCCGATGGATCTTTTATTAAAACGATTAGATGAGATTCCTCATTTACGTTCTTTAAGTATTACTGGCGGAGAACCTATGCTTTCAAAAAAATCCGTCGACAACTATGTAACACCACTCTTAAAATACGCTCATGAACGAGGCGTTCGCACTCAAATTAACTCAAACTTAACTATAGATTTAGCACGTTACGAACAAATTATTCCCTATTTAGACGTATTGCATATATCTCATAACTGGGGAACAATTGACGACTTCGTTGAAGGCGGATTTGCAATGATGGAGCGTAAACCTACGTATGAACAACGTGCAAAATTATTTGAACGCATGATTACAAATAGTAAAGCTCTATCAGATGCAGGTGTACTCGTATCAGCCGAAACGATGCTGAATAAACGAACTCTACCACACATTGAACATATTCATCGTCAAATCGTTGAAGAAATGGGATGTAAACGTCATGAGGTTCACCCAATGTATCCAAGTGACTTCGCGAGTAATCTAGAGATTTTAACAAAAGCTGAAATTCGTGATGCAATTGAGCATTTACTAGAAATTCGCGATGAAAATGTATGGATGTTATTTGGAACTTTACCTTTCTACGCTTGTAGCGATGACGAGCGAGATATCGCCACATTTAAGAAATTACAAGAAAGCAAAAATGTAACAGTTCGTAACGATCCAGATGGCCGTTCTCGTTTAAACGTCAACATTTTCGATGGAAATATTATTGTAACTGATTTCGGTGACGTTCCCCTTCTAGGTAACGTACAAACAAACACACTACAAGAAGCATATGACAAATGGAGTGCCTCAAAAACAGCACAATCATTAAGCTGTCACTGTCCTGCAGTAAAATGCCTTGGACCGAATGTTCTTGTAAAAAACAGCTACTATCCGACAGAAGATTTCTTATCAAAAACAGCAAATATTACATTATAAATAAAAACGTCAGCTTATAAGCTGACGTTTTTTTCATATTATTGCGAGTGAGAAGAAGATATGAATTTAAAATATAAATGATCATGAATTGGAATAGCAGCTCCGATTCCTTGTGATGTAATGTTTTTCACGACAAGCCTCTTTTGATTGCCTTTTAATACAAGATATACTTCTCCAAATGTTACTTTTCCTTTTTCATTTACTGCTGGTGTATAAGCGTATAAATATCCAAGTTGACTCGGACTAATATTATACACACGCTCATGCCCTGTACCATAACCAATGGTCGTTTTAAATGAAAGCGGCAATTGTACTTTTTCAAGTGCTTTGAGAAGCATCATTTTTTTCACATCCGCAGTATTTTTCATATCTGCTGTTAAATCACCTTCAACCGTCTTTTGCGTTTCTTGTTTATAGCGTAGCGGATATAAACGATCTCCTCCACGATTATCGTACACATTGCGGTTTACTTGTTTATATTCCCAATTAATCGATGTAT
This sequence comes from Bacillus cereus group sp. TH152-1LC, assembly GCF_027710505.1. NCBI lineage: Bacteria > Bacillati > Bacillota > Bacilli > Caryophanales > Bacillaceae > Bacillus > Bacillus cereus group sp. TH152-1LC. The sequence goes on from NZ_JAQFNK010000009.1 coordinate 55,696, forward strand.
CAACCGATTCATAATTCAAAGCCCATTGACCTAAATAAATCTTTGCTCGGTACCCTACCGCAAGCGGCGCATTCGAAATTGTCGTTTCATTAAACATTCGAATTAAGTCCGGATTTTCAATTTTAATATTTGCTGTTTTCAATAGTTCTTGAGCAAACTTACTCGGCTGTAAGCGCGGCAAATCTTGCGCATCATTTGGAAACGTATTGTCTTTAGAAATATTTAAAACAGATGAAGGCATTTTTGTTTCTACCGTTGTCTTTGCAAAACTCATGTTAGGAAATAATAGAATAAACGAGACCATAGTTGAAAGACATATGCTGTATACTCGTTTCACCTGTCTGGCTCCTTCCTACGTAAATGTATATATACTACTTTGTTTATTGTTTTCTCTCAACACAATTGTTATGCCTATTTTTCATAATAAATAAAAACCAATTCCCATAATGACATACGCTGCTAACAAAGTACCTCCTTCAAACCAGTTTGTATCTCCATCATTTGAAATCGCAATCGTTAAGAAAACAGCTGTAATCATAGAAACAAGTTCTGGTATTGTAAATACTAAAGGCATCCTTTGTGCAAAAAACATAGAAAGCAGTACTAATACAGGAGCAACAAACATGGCAATTTGTAACGTAGAACCTATTGCAATCTCAACTGCAATATTTACTTTATTTTTATACGCCATAATAATTGCAGATGCATGTTCCGCTGCATTCCCAACAATTGCAACGATAATAACCCCTATAAATAACTCTGACCAACCAAACGACTTTGCAACTGTCTCAAATGTATGCACAAGCGCCTCTGACACATAAGCTACTGCAATTGTCGCTATTGCTAAAATGAGTAACGCTTTACCTTTCGACCACTCTGGTTCTTCCTCATGAGCTACTTCATCCGTTTTATGTTGATATACACCACGATGCGTAACAAGCTTAAATAGCAGCGCAGCAAGGTACATAATAATCATAATGATAGAAACACCGATACTTAATTGATACGTCTTTCCAGCGTCCATCTTCATTGAAAAAATCTCTGGAATAACAAAGGCTACGACAACAGCAAATATTAATAAAGCTGAATTATGCCTTGCATCATACACATTAAAACTTTGTCTTTTGTATTTAAGCCCTCCTACAAAGAAGGATAGCCCTCCTACTAATAATAAATTTCCAAGTACAGAACCCGTTAAAGAGGCTAACACAACCTCAATTAACCCTGCCTGAAGTGCAAAAATTGAAATGATTAGTTCAACTGCATTACCGAAAGTAGCATTTAATAATCCACCTATTCTAGGGCCAGATACAATTGCCAAGCTTTCTGTCGCCCTTCCCATAAAACCCGCTAATGCGATAATCGTAATACAATACACAGCGAACATAATTGTTTGAGGCCAATGAAGTGTTTTCCCAAGTATAGAAAGTGGTACACCTATAAGCGCTACGATAAGAAATATTTTGTTAAACATGCTTTTCATCCTTCCATCGTATGTATTTCTCCTCGTTATTATTATTATTATTCTTCTCCTAACTTGTCCGATTTCATCACAATTACGTTTAAAAAGTCGGATTGAAGAAAACAGTATGAAAGATATTCAAATTATCTTGTTTAAACGAAGAAAACAATAAATTATGAACAGGGGTTAAAAGCATGCATTTAAAAGAAAAAATTGAAACTATTATTTGTGGTCAACGAACTGGTGTATTATCTACTGTACGTGAAAATAAACCTCATAGTGCCTTTATGATGTTTTTCCACGAAGATTTTGTGTTATATATTGCAACAGATCGAAAATCAAAAAAGATAACAGATATTGAAAACAATCCAAATGTCTATGTACTACTTGGACGAGAAGGAAAAAAATTAGATGAAGATTATATTGAAGTTGAAGGCTTAGCTTCAATCGAGGAAGACTCCACATTAAAAAACAAGTTTTGGAATAACAGCTTAAAACGCTGGTTACTCGGTCCTGAAGACCCTAATTACGTATTAATAAAAATCAATCCCGACACAATTTATTACATCGATGGTGCCGGTACGACGGAGCCCGAGTTTTTACGACTATAAAATAAAATAAGCCCCCTTTAGGTGGGCTTGTTTTGTCGAAAAGTTCTTCTGAAAAAAACAATAAAATAGGTGGAACTTTCTAAAGATTCTGTTATATAATAGCAGTAACTTAAATAAACTGTATTAAAACAGATTGAGAGGAGAAATAAAATTGATGAAAAGAGAAGAACGCAAAAACATGATTGAGTTTATTGAAAAGAAAAAAGGTATTGAGCGTGACGAATTATTGTTTATGACAGACGATGAAGTAGAACATATTTATAATGTAACGTACTTTTTATATGAAGAAATTGCAGAGTAGTATAATAATCCCACCTTATTAAAAATATAAGGTGGGATTATTTCATTATCTATCCAGCCATTTGCGAGGCGGTAAAATCCCACTGATTAAAATTTCACTTTATACTTGAGAATGATTTTCATGTATAATAATGTAAGATTGGAGGAATTTTACTATGAGTTCATGGCTCTTATTCGCACTATTATCAGCAATTGCTGCTGCCCTTGTATCTATTTTCGGAAAGATTGGTTTAGATGGAATCGATGCCAATGTTGCAACAACGGTTCGTTCTATTATTATGGCATTATTTATGGTGGGTGTTATTATTATACAAGGTAAATTTCAAAATATTGGCGACGTACTGCTAAATAAAAAAGCACTGCTCTTTATCACATTAAGTGGGGTTGCAGGTGCTTCGTCATGGCTATTTTATTTTCTTGCCCTCAAAACAGGGAAAGTTTCACAAGTGGCTCCTATCGATAAATTAAGCGTCGTATTTTCTATCATCCTCGCTATGATTATACTCGGTGAGAAGTTAAACTTTATGACTGGCATTGGTGTAGTCTTTATTACAGCTGGTGTACTATTTATTGCTTTCAGCTAAAAAAACCGCTATTAGCGGTTTTTCTTTTTCTTTATGTAAAACCACACAACGCCTGTAACAACTACTGAAATGAATAAAATCCATATTCCATAATGATGTAAACTATACTCAACGAAACGCCACTTCTCTCCTAGCTTCCAGCCAAGTCCAATAAAAACACTTATCCAAATAAGCGCACCACCGTAAGCATACAAACAAAAACGCCAAAGTGTTAAATTCGACACCCCAGCAAAATATGCTGTTAAATGACGTACTCCGGGGATAAAGTAACCAATCATTAAAAGAAATGGACCATATTTTTCAAATAAAATGTGTGTTTTTTCAATATGATGTTCCTTAATTCTAATTTTTGGCCCATATTTTTTTAAAACAGGAAGTCCAAGTTTTAAACCTAATATGTAGCTTAATGTAATACCTAACATCGCACCAGCCATCCCACTTAAAAAAGCAGCCGTTCCTGACATAACTCCTTTTGAAACGTTATAACCAACAAAAGTCAATAAAAACTCATCTGGTATCGGTAATCCGACTATCCCACCTGCCAACGCTATAATAATTCCAAAATACCCATAATGCGCGATTAACTCGCCAATATGTTGTTCCATTCGGAAGACACATCCTATGCACGATCGTTATTCCACATTGTGCCCTTTCTATCTTTCAGACAAACATGGTATACATATTCACTATACATTGTTTTTATAATGAACTCTACTTCTATCCATCCCTTTAATGAACCATTAATCGTGTGCTCGCCTCTCGCCTACTTCTCCTGTATTCACCGCTTTTTGAAGTGATAGTCTCATTATCCATAAATAGCGGGATTAAAAAATAAAAATTCATATGCTTGTTTTTTTGTTACAATAAAGGAAAGTTACTTTTCGCAGCGGTTTAACTCTCAGGAAAAATGATATATCTAGCAAAAACGTAGTTTGGTCGATATAATGCAACTTCTACCTATAAAAAGAACATGCACCCTTTACATACAACATCATTTTTCTAAATTATACAGGGGGAACGAACATGACCATTGAAAATCAATTTATCCAAAAGGTTTACTATAAAACATTTTTAACAGAAGAAACTTCTACTCCAGTATCGGAAGTACTCGGTGAAGCATATATAAATGAATCTACAAACGAATTCTCCAACATTTCTAATATCCGCTTTGCTCAAGGTGAATTTTATTACCAAAATAAAGACTTCGAAGCCGCAATATTTAAATGGGAGAAAGTAAATAACGAACTTGCACTTTGGGCAACCAAAAATATTGCAGATTCTTATTTTGAACTAGGATTCTTGCCAAAAGCAGAAGAAATATATCAATCTATCCAAACGGAAGATACAACTCTTACAATGGAAGTTTCCTTACAACTTCTTTCTCTTTACATCGAACAAGATCGTTTAGGTCTAGCATTTAAGACGATTAGCGAGGCTGTTGCATTTCAACCTGACTATCCAAATATTACTGCAATCGCTCGCTCATTCTATGAAAAACAAGAAGATTGGAATAACGCCATCGAACTTGCCGTTCAAGAAGGAATTCGAACACAATCATTACACTGGTTCGATACTTTAATCAATTATGTGAATCAAGGATTTACGAAACAAATCAAACCAGAATATTTCTATGAATCTTTAAAAGCTTTATATGCAATTGATCAAGTCCAATTTAAAGAACTTGTTATTGCTCTTTGGAACAGCTATCAAAATGAGAACTTGCATCTACCTTGGATTCAAACAATAAATCATTTATTCTTACATATCGAAACAGACAACAATGACGATTGGCATGAAATTATTGAACGCTACCAAGATACGTACTTTGAATTAATTACTGGTGAACATTTCATGCATGAAATGCAGGGACTTGTACCAGATTTATTAACAAATTGGTTTAGTTTAACGAAAGCAAAAGATGCCCTATTTGTCTCTGCTGCAGTGTTAGCATGGAATGAAGTTTCACCTACAACTTTAGAGTCATTACTCGTAAAAAGTGCAGGAGCCCTACTCTCTAATTCAACAGCTGAAAAAAATGTAGATATGGAAACCGTTTCTCATTTATTCGAAACAATTGCTGTATGGGCTGAAAAAAATGATGTGGATTTAAGTCATCAATTTACGTTACTCGTTCATGAACTGTGTGATTTAAATGTTACACAATTACTAATAGCGGGAACTAGTGACCATGATAAATCATCATTCATCAATTCAATATTAGGAGAGAACATCTTAACTGAGACTGTAACAACTCCTATTCTATTTAAAGATGATAGCCAAACTGAAATAACAGAATTCACTGCGTTAGATGTACACAATATACCGAACTTTGATGAATTCCATCAAATAATGGCTACACCTTCCGATTCCGAGTCAGAACTTGAGAAGAAGTGTATAGAAATTAAGTTACCAAGTAGATTTTTGAGAAAGAATAAATTTGCATTCCTTGTTACGCCATCTGTTCAAGGGCAAGTTGATAAAAACAGCTCACATTTTGAATACTTACAAGCAGCAGATAGCCTTATTTACGTATTAAATTCTGCTTCACCATTGCATGGTGAAGAGCTTGATACATTACTTTATTTACGTGAACAAGTGCCAAACTTACAAATTCATTTCGTATTACACACAAATAGTGCGGCCAATAATGAAAAACTAATGAGTAAGATTAAAGTCCACTTCCCGAATGCAAAGTTCTTCCCATACTCTCCGTCACAAGAGAGTAGCCAGCAACTTGGAGACGTGACAGAGTCTATTCTTTCTAATCTAGCAGAACGCGACATAGAACAAGAACGTGTAAAAAAACTAATATGGTTTACGCAAAAAACAATCGCATACCTTATAAATGAACGTGTGGAATTAGAAAATACATTAGTGAAATCAGTACGCTGGAATAAACATATCTCAGTAAAACTAAACGGATTTATTAACAATCTTACTGCTCTTGAAAAAGATAAAATTCGTTCTATTACAGAATCTTATCTTTTAACGAAAGAAGAAATCACACGAGATATCCATTCTCAAATTCCTGAATTATTACAGAGCTGTTCTGACCTTGTTCAAGAAGATAGTGATTTCAAATTAGTTCATGAAGAATTAAATGCTGCAATGAACGAACGCATTCAAAAACATGTACAGCAAGTGCTTCTTCCTAAATTTACTGGATTTATTCAAGAGTGGATTGAAACAGCGCATAATGAATTTATTCAAGCTCAATCTTATTTAGATGAAATGAGTGAAACGTTTAATAAATTATATAAAGAAGAACGTATGAAACTTCCTTGCGATTTTAAATTACTAGATGACTGGCACCGGGATGTTGTACGTATGACAAACCGAATTACAGTATCGAACATCAATATTTTATTACGCTTTACACCAACACAATTTTTCTTAAAGAGTGCGGGAAAACTATTTGGTAACATGCAAAAAAATCAATCTATGCTCGCAAACAAATATAAACAATACATTGAAACGGAAGATTATACGGAAATTGCTCAAACAATCTCAAAACAATTCTTCCTTCAATTTGAAGTATTTGAAGGCGCATTAGAACGAGATATCATGATGTTCTTTAAAGATCCACTTAGCATACTGAAACAAAATGTAGAATCCGCTCAACTTGAAATACAGGAAGACGAGCAAACATTAGCAACGTTAAGAAGCAACCCAGAAACTTATCACGATCCGTTAGCATTCTTTAAACTGCAACTATTGCAGCACAAATTCGTTTTAAGTACGAACAAAAACAATGAAGATGTCTATGAATTTAATGAGTCTCCTACGATTTAACATAAAAAACCAAGCAAATGAAATTTGCTTGGTTTTTTACTTTAATTCATTATTTTCATTTGTTCAAATGGGTAATAAATTGCCGCTAATTCTCCTAATACATCCGCTTTATCAATAAGTCCTAAACCATTTCTACTATCTCTGCTTATTAAGCGATTATCTCCCATAACAAAAATCTTATTTTTAGGAATTGTAATCGGTCCAAAGTCCTCTGTTAAATTCATAAGTTTTTTTTCAGCTTGTTTTTTATTACTATACAAATACGCTTCTTGTATCACTTCATGATTCACATATAATTGATCATTTCTCACCTCAATGACATCACCAGGCAAACCAATAACCCTTTTCACATAAAAATTATCTGTCTTCACAACAATAATATCTTCTCGCCCATAACTTTCAAATTGCTTTGCCAACTTATTAACAATCACCTTATCCCCATCTTGTAACGTTGGCTTCATGGACGCTCCTTTTACAGTCGTAGGAAAAAACAAAAAGATTTTTGCCAAAAGCACCAACAAACATGCAATTGCAATTGTTCCAAAGAATTCACGCCAACGTTTTTTCTTTTGCATCATTCCACCATCTCATCATCTTTTTAATTTTATTATAAGGACTTCAACCACTTAATTTCCACAAAATTTTGAATTGTAAAATCATAATATTGTAAACTTGGAATAACTACCATAAACTTCTTATTTTACATAATTTATATTTATCTCACTATTTGTCGGCAGTAAAACTCCATCTCAAAAATCGGCTGAAGTAAAATAGTAAAAAAGATACGCTCAAAATAGTCTATCTACTATTTTGAGCGTATCTTTTTATATTCCCACATATACAATACACATTTGAGCCGCTACATATGTAAACCAAATCCAAAGTGGTTCATACTTTAATTTGCGCCCTCCAATATCTGTCACGCCTATAATAAAATCAGAAATCACAAATAGTAAACCGCCAAAAGCCGGTATCCACCATATTCCTGTATTTTCATAGTATAAGGCGAATGCAAAGCAAGCCATTCCTCCAACCCACAGTCCGTAAATTAGAGCTCCTATCGTAAACAATTTATCTTGTTTCTCATTTCGGATAAAGAAGAACCATCCTATAATGAGAAAGAGTCCGTATACGAGTAAACCAATCCAAAAACCATTCCATGAGATGCCTGTTTGCAAAAATGCTTTTACATAAAAACAATGTGCAAGCGCGAAAGTAATCATCCCTCCAATTAACCTGTGACCAATTGGAATCAAACCTGCCATAAATAAATCTCCTACAGTTGATAACGTCATACCTAGTGCAACCCACGTACTATACTCCACTGATGGATCTTGTAACCATATCCAAATTGCACTTGCTGTTAAAGAAAAACTAAGAATAAGACGCACCGCTAAAGGTAACGGCATATTATTTCTTGTCTTTTTTGTCTGTCCTATTGCGTACATTGCACCAATTAAAAAAAGAATGATTTGTCCAATTAACACCATGTAAAGTAGATTCATAACATGTTCTCCTCAATAAATGCTTTTTGTATCTTTTTTCGTTATACCTAGTCTATTATCCTTTTTCTATATAAAAAAAGAAGAACAGTACTGTCCTTCCATTGTAATCGTTTTCTTGTTATTTATGCTACTTGTTTTTCTTGCTCTATTTTCTGCTTAGCTGGCGTACGATTCACCACGATAATTCCCGCGGCTACACATGCTAAACCGAATAATACAAATGAATGAATTGCTTCTCCTAAGATCATGCTCGATAATAACACACCAAATACGGGTATAAAGAACATGTACATTGATACTTTTCCAACTTTGTTGTACTTCATAATTGTATTCCAAATACAAAAGCCTGCTGCGGATAAGAAAGATAAGTAGAGAAGCATAAGTATTGCATGTACACTAAATGTAAATGGCATGACTCCAACTTGCAAAGCTCCTATACATAATAGCCCGATAGAACCAAAAATCATTTGGTATGCTGTCATATAGCCAACATCTAATGTTTTGCTACCTTCTTTCGCTAATATGTTTCCATATGAATACAACATTGCTGCACTAAGAAGCAATAAGCTACCGATTCCGAAATGGAATGACAAACTACCATCACTCGGTACATTTACTAAAATAACACCACAAAAGCCGATAGAGACCCCAATTATTTTTCTCATATTGAGAGCGTCATCTTTATATAAAAAGTGAGCGAGTAAAATTTGAAAGAATGATGATGTTCCTGAAATGATAGCTCCTTCAATGCCAGAACTATAACTCATTCCAATATAAAAACATATATATTGAAGAAATGTTTGAAATAAACCAATTTGTACTAACTGCTTCCCCGTTCCTTTTTTGAAGCTCATATCTTTTCCTAACACTTTAAAGAATAATAAGAGCATGACTCCAGATAAAAAGAAACGATAACCAGCAAATAATATTTGCTCCCCAACTTCTTGTGGCTGAATTCCAAGTTCAGCATAACTTAATTTAATAAAAGGGAATGCGCTCCCCCATAAAAAAGTCGCTACTATTGCAGCAATCAGTACGCCAATCGGATGGGTAAAAAATTTCTCTGTCTTCACTTGTTGTCTTCCTTTCCGATCTTTTTATGAACAATATTCATATATACCAAAGGAAGTGTGAAAACACAAGTTTTCAGTTTATACGCAAACAAAAACATATCATCTAACGAAAACATATGCTATACTATAGAATAATTACAACATAATAACTATTAAAATCAGATTCAACAGAAATGCTGCTATCCATTATGGATGGCAGCTTTCGTCGTTTTATAGGGGTTTCGATTTTGATTCTTTTTCTCAATAAGAATTTGGAAGGAGCGAGTAGTAATGAACTCAGAAGTAAAAACATTACAAGTACAAAAGTCTATTTCTCATCCCTCTTTATGGGATACATTAAAGAAACATTATGAACTTATCTTTGCAATCGCATCTGGTATTTTCATTTTAGCTGGTTGGTTATTCACAAAGAACGATGCAATGAATGTAGGCATTACTTGCTATATCCTTGCTTATATAGTTGGTGGATATGCAAAAGCGAAAGAAGGTATTGAAGATACAATTGAAGAGAAAGAGCTAAATGTCGAAATGCTCATGCTCTTTGCTGCTATCGGTGCTGCTATCATTGGCTACTGGGCAGAAGGCGCGATTTTAATCTTTATCTTTGCACTGAGCGGTGCGATGGAATCTTATACATTAAGTAAAAGTCAAAAAGAAATTTCAGCGCTTCTTGATTTACAACCTGAAGAAGCATTACGTATTTCAAATGGAACCGAGGAACGTGTTCCTGTAGGACGATTACAAATTAACGACATTATTTTAATTAAACCAGGTGAGCGTGTTCCTGCTGACGGCACAATTCATAACGGTGAAACAAATATCGATGAAGCTGCTATTACAGGAGAACCTATTCCGAATGAAAAAAAATTCGGTGATGAAGTATTTGCCGGTACTGTAAATTTACGTGGTGCTATCGAAGTGAAAATTACGAAGCCGAGCAATCAAACATTATTCCAAAAGATTATCCGTCTTGTCCAAAGTGCACAAAGTGAAAAATCACCATCACAACTATTCATCGAAAAGTTTGAAGGGACATACGTCAAAGGTGTACTACTCGTTGTTGCACTTATGATGTTCGTTCCTCATTTCTTACTGGACTGGGGCTGGAATGAAACATTTTATCGCGCTATGATCTTACTTGTAGTCGCATCTCCTTGTGCACTCGTTGCTGCCATTACACCAGCAACGTTATCTGCAATTTCTAACGGAGCAAGAAATGGAATTCTCTTTAAAGGTGGCATACATTTAGAACGCCTCGCTTCAGTAAAAGCAATCGCTTTTGATAAAACAGGAACATTAACACAAGGAAAACCTACCGTAACAGATGTATATGTTCGAGAAAATATGACAGAAAAAGAAGTACTTTCTATTACAGCAGCAATTGAAAGTCACTCTACACATCCTTTAGCTGAATCTATTGTTAAATATGCACAACATACGTATAACATTGCAATAAAAAAACCAGAAAATGTTGAAGATGTAACTGGTTTCGGGCTAAAAGGTATATTCGAAAACAAAGCTTATAAAATAGGTAAAGCTGATTTTATCGGTGAAGAAACAAAGACATTTCATAGTGGTATTTCTGCCTCACTTGAAAAAGAAGGTAAAACTGTCGTTTATATTAGTGATGAAGAAGGTATTCTTGGACTTATCGCTTTAAAAGATACACTTCGCCAAGAAACAATAGCTGCTATTCGCGAATTACAAAGCATTGGTGTCGAAGCAATTATGATTACTGGTGATAATGAAGAAACGGCAAAAGCAATTGCCTCTGAAAGTAATATAAAGGAATATTACGCATCATGTTTACCAGAAACAAAAGTTGAAACGATTAAGAAGCTAAAAGAAAAATATGGGACAGTAGCAATGGTCGGCGATGGTATTAATGATGCCCCTGCACTCGCTACCGCGAGCATTGGTGTAGCAATGGGTGAAGGAACGGACGTAGCTTTAGAAACTGCAGACGTTGTACTTATGAAAAACGAATTATCTCGACTTTCCCAAGCAATCCGCTTGTCAAAACGTATGAACCGTATTGTAAAGCAAAACGTAATCTTTTCACTAGTTGTAATTGCAATGCTGATTTGTTCAAACTTCTTGCAATTTTTAGCCCTTCCATTCGGTGTTATTGGGCATGAAGGAAGTACGATTCTTGTCATTTTGAATGGCTTACGATTATTAAAAGGAAACAAATAAAGTGAAACTTTAATCAGTGGGGGTTTTTCTTCATCCCCCACTGATTATTAGTTGAACCAATCGGACTTTTATGGGCAGTTGATCCCCCACCTAACTTCTTTGCTTTCGCTGAATTTTGAGGTGGGGGGCTTACTGCCCATTAAAGCGGGATAAAAACGGGTCCCTCATAGAGGACCCGTTTTTTTAATGGTAGCTATTATGCCCGTTCGCACTACTACTCGTTTTATGCTTTGGATGCGAACTGCTCTTTTGTTTATTGTTATTTTTGTTGTTGTGGTTCTTTTTATTATTACTCATGAAATATCCCCCCTGTTCCCTTTTATTATGGAACAAGAGCTCACTTTTCATTACGGGAATTATTGTCACCCGTTCTATAATGATGGAGTAAACCATTAATTTCACCGCCAAGTAAAATTACCCATCCAGTTAAGTAAAACCATAACATTAAAATAATAATACCACCGAGACCACCGTATGTATTGGCGTAATTCGCAAATTTATCTACATAATAAGCAAATGAGTACGATACCACAATCCATCCTACAGTAGCAAATGTTGCTCCTGAAATGACTTCTCTTCTTTTTAACTTTCGATCTGGTGCAAATGTATATAAAAAACTAAACAATGCGAATAAAACAAAGAAACTCGCTACTAACCGCGTAATACTCCACACGTAAGAAAAACTATCCGATAAACCAATTGCTTTAAATACCGCTGCCCCAATCACTTGTCCAAACACTGGAACAATTAGCGCAAACACAATCATAAAAATGATTGCTAACGTAAACACAATTGATAAAGCTCTCGTTTTAATAAAAGAACGTGTTTCTGTTACATCATACGCGCGGTTAAAAGCATTCATAACCGCATTTACCCCGTTTGAAGCAAACCATAGCATCGATAATAAACCAAATGATAATAAACCACCATTTTGCTCATTTACAACTTTATCAACGTTTACTTCGATTAAGGCCATTGCATCTTCGGGTACGTACGGTTCTAATAAATTGAGCACACTTTCTGTTTGAAGGTCAATGAATCCAAGAAGCGTAATTAAGAAAACAAGCCCAGGAAAAATCGCAAGCAAGAAGAAATAAGCGAGCTGTGCTGCCAAGCCCGCTACATCATCGCGCATCGTTCGGTCATACAAGTCTTTACCAAACGAATAAGTACGATGTCTCCTCACCTTTTCTAAAATTTTTCTCATATATGTTTAAACGCTTTTCTTCTCTTCTTTATCTTGCTTTAACTCAATGTACGCTTCAGTTTTTTTTTCCTCTGCACTTGAGTCTTTCATAAATAATTCACGCGCTTCCTTCATACCGCCATCTTCAGCAACTACTGGCTCTTCCTCTGCTTTCAGCTCATCTACCTTTGTAGATACAGCTTGAATTTCAATCGTTTCTGGCTTCTCTGCTGGCTCAACCTTTTTCTTACTAAAAATTTCTTTCGTTTCTTTTAACGTCTCTACAACAGACGGCGTCAATTTTTTAATTTCTGCTACTTTCGCTTTTACTACATTGAAGTCAGCGAGTTCGCGCCCTTTATCTGTAACAGTTTGCACTTTTTCTTTGATTTTTGCATTTTCGCCGATTTCAATCATCTTTGTTTTTGCTTTTTCCGCAGTATTTTTTACTTTTTCACGGTTTTCCTTCTTCAACATAGATACAGCTACACCTGCAGCTACACCAATCGCAATGTTTCGAGCAATATTATTTTTCTTTGCCATATTCCTTCACCCTTTCATTTCTTATGTTAGAAAGTATTTCTTTCTAAGCTTCCTCATATTCCTTGTTCATTTCGAATGAAAGCTAATAGCTTTGCACACCCTTCTGTTACAAGGTCATATACTTCTTGGAAATTCCCTGTATAGTAAGGGTCGGGAACGTCTGTCCAGCCACCGTCTGGAACAAAATCGGACAGTCTACCAATATAGCCTCCAGTTTTACCTAAACTTTTTAAATCTGCTATATTCTTGTTGTCCATGGCAATAATATAATCAAACTTTGTTAAGTCTTCTTTTTCTACTTGCCTTGCTTTAATTCCTTCAAAAGTGACTGCATTTTCTTTTAAAATTTTTTGTGTTCCTTTATGTGGCGGATGGCCAACATGCCAATCTCCAGTTCCTGCAGAATCAATGACAATTTTCTCTTCGAGTCCCTCTTTTACGACAAGATCTCGAAAAATTGCTTCTGCCATCGGAGAACGGCAAATGTTCCCAAGACAAACAAACAATACTTGAACCATATTTTTGTTTCTTCCCTTCTTGGTGCATTTCTTAATATATACTTATAGTATAAACAACCAATTATTAAATATAAAGGAAATCCCTACTAATTTAATAGGATTGAAAAGATTCATTAACGAAAATGATAAAAAATGTTAAGATAGCCTTATGTTATTTTAAAGGGGGACACTTCGGTGGATTTATCCGTAAAGTCAGAAGAAAACGTTGAATATATGGTCGAAGCTATTAAAGAAAAATTACGTATGGTTAATGCTGGAGCGATGAGAGCTGCTAGCTTTAATGAAGAAATGTACGAAGACTTACGTGACATTTATGATCATGTTATGAAACGTGAAACATTCAGCATTAGTGAAATGCAAGCTATTACAGAAGAATTAGGTACATTAATTAAAAAGTAAGAAGCCTCACTTATGAGGCTCTTTTTTATTTCCAACAAATTCATGACAACTCTTCTCTTTCCCTCAACAAACTGTAAAATATTGTACAATGGAAGTAGAACCTCACCTTAGATTTTTTCTCCATACATACTACTCACAAATAATAGCAACACTACCATTGCTAACTGTTTTTACTGGAGGTGCTTACTTATGAGCAATTGGTACAGTAAGACGAAAGATCAAACGTTAATTGATCTAGAAACAAACGAACAACACGGTTTAACAGATGAAATCGTAAATGAACGTTTAAAGCAATACGGCTCTAATGAATTAGCTACAAAACAAAAACGCACGTTATGGCAGCGGATTTTCGCCCAAATTAATGATGTCCTCGTATATGTCCTTATTATTGCTGCTCTTATTTCAGCCTTTGTAGGTGAATGGGCTGATGCAAGTATTATCGCGCTCGTTGTGGTTTTAAACGCTGTTATTGGTGTCGTCCAAGAATCAAAAGCAGAACAAGCTTTAGAGGCATTGAAAAAGATGGCGACACCTAAAGCAATCGTCAAGCGAAATGGTGAACTAAAAGAAATTCCATCTGAGCACGTCGTTCCCGGTGATATCGTTATGCTCGACGCTGGCCGATATATCCCATGTGATTTACGACTTATCGAAACCGCAAATTTAAAAGTTGAAGAATCTGCTCTAACTGGTGAATCCGTCCCTGTTGATAAAGATGCAATCTCCCACCCTTCCATGCAAAGTGATGAGCAAGTACCATTAGGCGATCAAAAAAACATGGCCTTTATGTCTACTCTTGTAACATATGGCCGAGGCGTCGGTGTTGCTGTTGAAACTGGCATGAACTCACAAATTGGTAAGATTGCTACCCTTTTACATGAAGCAGACGATGATATGACACCACTTCAAAAAAGCTTGGCACAAGTCGGAAAGTATTTAGGCTTTGTCGCTGTAGCTATTTGTATCGTTATGTTTCTCATCGGCTTTTTACAAGGCCGGGATACGTTAGAAATGTTTATGACTGCTATTAGTTTAGCCGTTGCAGCTATTCCAGAAGGGTTGCCAGCTATCGTTTCCATCGTTCTTGCAATTGGTGTACAGCGCATGATTAAACAAAATGTTATCATTCGGAAACTACCAGCTGTTGAAGCTCTTGGTTCTGTCACAATTATTTGCTCAGATAAAACAGGTACGTTAACACAAAATAAAATGACCGTTACTCACTTTTATAGCGATAACACATACAATCACTTAGAAAATTTAAATGTAAATAACGATGCGCAACGCCTATTGTTAGAAAATATGGTGCTATGTAACGATGCGTCTTACGGTTCTGACTCACAAACAGGGGACCCTACAGAAATCGCTCTTCTCGTTGCGGGAAGCACTTTTAACATGCAAAAAGATCATTTAGAAAAGATACATGAGCGTGTTAACGAGATGCCTTTCGATTCCGATCGTAAAATGATGTCAACCGTGCATACATACGATGAAAGCTACTATAGTATGACGAAAGGTGCTATCGATAAGCTTTTACCTAGATGTACCCACATATTTAAAAACGGTAAAATCGAGGGTCTAACAGAGGCTGATAAAACTCAAATATTAGAAGTTGCCGGGTCAATGTCTCAAGAGGCTTTAAGAGTACTTTCATTCGCATTTAAACAATACAATTCAAGCGATGTGGATATAGGTCATCTCGAAGAAAACCTCATCTTTATTGGTCTTGTCGGTATGATTGATCCACCGCGAACTGAAGTAAAAGATTCAATTACAGAATGTAAAAAGGCCGGTATTCGCACAGTTATGATTACTGGTGACCATAAAGATACCGCCTTCGCCATTGCCAAAGAACTTGGCATTGCTGAAGACATATCTGAAATTATGATTGGAACTGAATTAGATAACATTTCAGATACAGAACTAGCAAGCAAAATTGATCACTTACATGTATTCGCTAGGGTCTCTCCAGAACATAAAGTAAAGATCGTAAAAGCATTACGTGCAAAAGGCAATATCGTTTCTATGACTGGTGATGGCGTCAATGATGCACCGTCTTTAAAGCAAGCAGATGTTGGCGTAGCGATGGGCATTACGGGAACAGACGTTGCAAAAGGAGCATCGGATGTCGTTTTAACGGATGATAACTTCTCATCTATCGTGAAGGCTGTTGAGGAAGGTAGAAATATTTATCGGAACATAAAAAAATCAATTCTCTTCCTACTCTCTTGTAACTTCGGAGAAATTATTGCTTTATTTTTAGCCATTTTACTCGGCTGGGCAACACCACTACGACCTATTCACATTTTGTGGGTTAATTTAATTACAGATACACTGCCTGCATTATCACTTGGGGTTGATCCTGAAGATTCAGACGTGATGAAGGAAAAACCACGACATGCGAAAGAAAGCTTATTTAGTGGTAGCGTTCCTTTTCTTATTTTCAATGGAGCTGTCATTGGACTTTTAACGCTGGCAGCCTTTATCGCCGGAGCAAAATTCTATACCGGTGATACAAATTTATTCCCTCTTTTCCCAGAGAAAATTGATGAAGATGCTCTATTACATGCTCAAACGATGGCATTTGTCGTTCTTAGTTTTTCTCAGCTCGTTCATTCATTTAACTTGCGTTCGAGAACGAAATCCATTTTTTCAATTGGGATCTTTACAAATAAATATTTAGTTTTCTCCCTTCTTATCGGTGTTCTCATGCAAGTTTGTATCATCTCCATCCCACCTCTTGCAAATATATTCGGTGTGCATGCATTAACGATGCGAGATTGGGGATTTGTTCTCTTATTAAGTATCATTCCACTTGTTGTGAATGAGATCATTAAATTAGTGAAGAGAAACTAAAAGGCAATGAGGACTGCTCCTCATTGCCTTTTCATTTATTTCACTATTTTTGGGAGATGTCCCCGCTGATTAAAGTTTCAATTTATCCTTGTAATTCTTTTTTAATGTTCTCAGTTAACGTAGCCATTCGTTTGCGGCTTTCTTCACGCTCACGTTTATTTTGTTCTTCAATTTGTTGTGTTTCTTGCATACCTCTTGAAATAATGTTCCAAGTTTCCTCAAGTGTTTCCATCTTAATACTAGAAGAACCAGATAATCTCGCTACTTCCACACTTTGCGTTGCGATATTTTGTGCATTCTTCTTAAGTAATTCATTTGTACGGCGATCCAGTTCAGCCATAGAATCTGCCACTAGCTTTTGACGCTTCGCATTTACCGCTTGAATGATACCATTTTTAAAGATAGGAATCGTTGTAATAAATGCTGTATTGATTTTACCGATTAATTTATTGTTACCACGTTGAATCATACGAATTTGTGGTGCTGTAAGTAACGCAACCATACGTGCTTTTTCTAAATCATCAATACGCTGCTCTAAAATTTCAACAGAGTTTTTCAGTGATTCTAATTCAATACCTGCTAATTGGTCATTGTTACGTACACGCTCTTCATACATCGGAACTAACTCTGTATTTAAACGATCTAATAACATTTCCCCTGCTACTACGTATTTTTCTAAGTCTAAATAATATTTTAAGTTTTGCTCATATAAACCGTCTAACGTACCAATTGATTTTTTCATTTCATCTTGATACTTCGTAATTTCCACATACACTTTATCAATTTCGCAGCCCATCGTTTGATACTTGCTAAAAATTTGTTCAATCATTTTATCCGCTTTTTTGAACATACGTGAGAAGAAACCACTTTTCTCTTCCGCAAAGTCTTTGCTATCGAATCTGTCCATAATTTTACCAAGCTGTTTTAATAATTCTCCAGAGTCTTCTATTTTTGATAAAGACATTGTATGTAAAATTTGATCAGCAAAACGTGAAATTTCCATAGAAGGTTCTTTTCCAAGTTCAATTAATTCTAACTGATCCTTAATATCTACCGCATTATAAATACGTTGCACATCTGCATCTTGTCTAAGTTGCAAGCGAACATCTTGTGCTGTTTGCTCATTTAATTCTGTTTTCGAATCTAGTACGACTGGGTTATTCATATGGTATTCTCCCTTTCCTTATAAAAATGGACGAAATAGTCCTTTTATTGTTTGTGATAAATTTTTATAGGCTGATGAACCATGAAACTCAAGATCGAAATTAACTTCTTCAAGCCAATGTGAATCAAATGCTGCTGCATCAATATACGGTTCAATATCATTTCGTCCCGTTGGATTGAAGTGGAATACATCTACTCCTATTTGATTTAAAAATAGTAATAAAACAGCATCAGAACGAGTTAATTCTCCGCTCTTCTCATTATTAAATATAACAATTTTCGGTACATCTTGTGAATAATCAAATTTCTCAAGCTGTTCTAAAATGTTCGGTGGTATTTGAGAAAGTTGTGCGAAAACATATAGCGCTACATCTTGTTTCGTCTCTTTTGCAATTGGTTTACACATTTCACTTTCGCACGCATGAATGATCGCCTCTGCAATACCATGTTGTAATCCTTCTGGCAATCGTTTATGCGGCCACCAATGACTGTTCATAATTAAATCTGGATGTAATTTCCCCCCGCGGTCTAAAGCATCTCGGTAATGATATTGGAAATTTGCTTTTTGTTCTTTCGTAAACGGGAATGTATTAATTAATAAACTGTTATCAAATGATGTAACAGCCTTTAATCGCTGAAAATACTCTTTATCATTTTTTGAAACACCTGATATTTTCGCAAATAAAGAAGGGATATATATGTGTTTATTCTCAACAAAGAATGTCGGGCGTACAAATGCCTTTTCTTTCGTAATTAAAAAGAGTTCATCATACGTTGTTTTGAGCGTACGAGCTACAGGCGTATATGAACGGAATTGCCACGGCTTGTACAGCAGTGAATTATCGTGGTGAAGTACTTGCTCAATTTCTTTTGAAGCTTGATACGCTACTGTTGCAACACGTTCGCGGCGGCGATCTGGAAATGGCTCAAGAGAAATACGACCTGGATGAGACACAACAAAACTTTTTCCCTCTTCATCAACATTCTCAAATCCATCTTTTCCTTCTGGATGATAATAAAGTACATCGCAGCCGAGCATAATAAGGAAGTATAAGAAATATATACGGCTCTCCGTCGCATCACCGTACCAAACGATACGTGGCATTTGTTTCTTATAATTAACCGTAGAAAACCACTTCGCTACGTAATTTTCACTTAATTTAATTATATCAATTAAGAAACGACGGAATCCTTCTGTTTTTAACGATTGGTTATGTTGTTTCTCGTATAATTTCAATACAGAAATAAACGACGTATGTATATAATGCTGTAAGTCAGGATTGTCTACTTTCGGTAAAAGTTGTTTCCCAGATAAGTGTGCCACTAACCTATTTACTGTCAGACCATTTGGTGCTTCTTGATGTAATCCGAACACTTCTTGAATATGACGAAGCTTTTCCGAATCAATCACTTTGTTTAAATTTTGTTCGTGTAAAACTTCGATTCCTTTCGCTTCACTATAATCAAATAACTCATTAAAATATTCATCTACATCATTAGGAACACCAAGGATTCTACATGCTATATAACTAAATTTCATCTCATTCTCTGTCAGTTCATACTGTGGGCGTTTTTCTAAAAGTGTTTCAAATTGCTTTAAATCTGATTCATCTTTTAATCCATATGGTTGAAGTGTAAAACGTGAAAACACAACAGTTCACCTCCAAAAACATTTACGTTTTTTCTAAGTCTTTCTTCTATTATAAACTATTTTTGGTTATAAAAAATGGGCGCTCGTAAAACGAGCAAACCCATTTCAATTATTTATGATTATTTTTAGTCGCTGCAACTTCTTCTTTAGCTTGTCCAGAATTCTTCATGTAGTGAAGTATAAATGTTGCTCCAAATGCTACAACTAAAATAATAAAGAACACTGCATGACTTATTTCAATATGAATAACAGACAGTAACATTTTTGCTGCAATAATTAAGATTAAAATATATGCTGTCGTTTCCAGTTCTGGAATACGCTCTAACAATTTTAAGAATACACCAGCGATACCGCGCATCATTAAAATACCAAGCATTCCACCTAATAATAGAATCCAAACTTCATTTGATACACCAAATGCAGCAAGTACGCTATCTACAGAGAACGCGATATCCATTAATTCAACCATCGCAACTGTTCCCCAGAAGACACCAAACATTCTGAAGAGAATACTATTTTGGTTCATACCATGAGCTTCCTCTTCTTCTGCATTACCTTTTCTTTTATCAATGAAGTATTTAACTGAAAGCCAAGCTAAGTAAAGTGCACCTAACACTTTTACCCATGCTAATTTAATTAAGAACATTCCAATTCCAATCGCAATAAATCGGAATACATAAGCTCCAATAAGTCCATAGAATAATGCCTTTTTACGTTTTTCTTCCGGAAGGTGTTTTACCATTACTGCTAATACAAGTGCATTATCAGCAGATAACAAACCTTCAAGTACAACAAGTGTACCTATTAATCCCCAAGATACTGGATCTTGCAACACTCTAATCCACATGTCCAAGTCGAAAAACTGAGCATACGTATCAAGGATTCCTTGCAAAATACTCATCTTACCTTTATCCCCTATTCTTTGCTAGATTTATAGAAAGGTCAAAAAAAGGAAACGAATATCGTTTCCTTTCTATGCATCCAAGCCATACGCTCTTACAAGCGCACCTAAGCCACCTTGGAAACCGCTTCCTACTGCATTAAACTTCCACTGTCCATTATGACGGTATAATTCACAAAAGACAACTGCTGTTTCGATGGAGAAATCTTCCCCTAAATCAAAACGAAGAACTTCTTCATTCGTTTCTTCATCCGCTAAACGAACGAACGCGTTTCCAACTTGTCCAAAGTTTTGATTACGGCCTTCTCCATCATAAATTGTAACTGTAATAGCAATTCTGTTCACATCTGCCGGAACTTTCTTTAAGTCCACAACAAGTTGCTCATCATCGCCTTCACCTTCACCTGTACGGTTATCCCCTGTATGCAAAACAGATCCACAAGGAGACTGTAAATTATTATAGAAAATAAAATCAGTTTCCTTCGTACATTTCCCGTTCGCATCTAATAGGAATGCTGATGCATCTAAATCGAAATCTGATCCACCGTCATAAGATTTAATATCCCATCCAAGACCAATTACCGCTTTTGTTAAACCTGGGCTTGTCTTACCTAAATCAATCTTCTGTCCTTTTTGCAATTGAATAACCATTTATATTCACCTCTATATTTTAATCTTAAAAAATATATCCACCAGTAAACATCTGTTTCACCGATGGATATACGAAGCTATTACTCTACATCTAAAGCGAAATTGTTACATAGAGAAGCTAATCCACCTTGGAATCCACTTCCGATTGCATTGAACTTCCAGTCACCTGCATGACGGTATAATTCCCCTACTACAACAGCTGTTTCAATAGAGAAATCTTCTCCTAAATCGTAACGAATTAGCTCCGCATTCTTTTCTTCATCTAAAATACGTACGAAAGAGTTAGAAACTTGTCCGAAGTTTTGGCTACGTCCTTCTCCATCGTAAATTGTAATTGTGAAACAAATACGTTCAATATGTGCAGGTACATTTTTCAAATCTACTTTAATCGATTCGTCATCGCCTTCACCTTCACCAGTTCGGTTATCTCCTAAATGCTCGACAGCACCATTCGCACCTTTTGGGTTATTATAGAAAACGAAATCCTCTGCACCTGAAACTTTACCGTTAGCACCTACTAAGAAAATACTAACATCTAAATCGAAATCGTTTTGTCCGTCATAACGATTCGTATCCCAACCAAGTCCTACAAGAACTTTTGAAAGACCTGGATTTGTTTTTGTTAAGTCTACCTTTTGTCCTTTTTTCAATGAAATTGATGCCATATTCAATTCCTCCTCGGTTTATTTTATTGATAACGTGATACAATCTCACTTAAGTTTTTATCTTGTGTGCCTTCTCCAACAGCTGAAAACTTCCATTCACTTCCGTGGCGATACATTTCACCTGCAATTAGAGTCGTTTTGCCAGCATAATTATCCGATAAATTATAGCGTGCTAATTCTTCACCAGTTTGCGGGTTTTGAATTCGAATATATGCATTACGAATCATCCCGAAATCTTGACGACGATTTACACAGTCATAAATATTTACAACGAATACTAAACGATTAATACGGCTCGGAACTTTATGTAATTCTACGAAAATTGTTTCGTCATCACCAGCGCCTTCACCTGTTAAATTATCTCCTGAATGAATAATACTACCACAAGTAGAAAGCTTGTTTCCGAAGTAAACTAAATCGTTTTTGTTTAAAAAGCGATCTCCTTCTAACATAACAACAGATGCATCACAATCTACATTTGGTTTACTTCCAAATAATGAAGACAGAAACCCACCTGATTGCCCAATTGGATCCCAGCCTAAGCCAACCTGTAGTTTTGCTACTTTTGGTTGTCCTTTCGTTAAATCGATCTTTTGACCTTTTTCTAAAATAATAGGCATGCAGTTTCTTCCTTTCTACAAAGCATTTTCCAAGGCGGAAAATATTGTATTCTTCCCTTATATTGTAGCATTATTTACCTAGTGATAAAAAGGATAAATTCTCAGTTATATGAAAACATTCATATAACTTACTTATGATGATGTAAGAAGTGGTAAATAGCACCAATCATTCCTGCGCAATTACCGTTTTGTGCAAGTTCAATCTCACAATTACTATAAATCTCTTTGTTTAAATATTTTTCTATCTCTTCTTTTACTTCTTTTAAGAACTGGTTTCCTCTATCAGTAATCCCTCCACCTATAACAATCATTTCTGGATTGAAAATATAAGCAAGATTACTAATTCCAATGGCTAAATGTTTAAAGAAAACCTCAACCGTTTGCGTAACTTCTCTATCTCCTTTATCGTACAGTTCGAAAATCGTTTTTCCATTCCAATCACTTTCACCTTTATATTTTCGTACAAGACGAATTAACCCTGAAATGGAAGCGACCTCTTCAAACGGCTTTCCTTCTATTAACATATTTCCCCATTCACCAGCACTAAAAGAATGTCCTCTGTATAACTCTCCATCTATAAAAATCGCTCCTCCAATACCAGTTCCAAGAGTAAGCATAATAAAATTTCTTTTTCCGTTTCCAATACCTTTCCACTTCTCACCCAAAGCTGCACAATTCACATCATTTTCAACGGACACAGGAACTTGTAATACCTCTTGCAATCTATCAATAATAGGAATAGTTGCGTAGTTCGGAATATGCTCTACCCCTCCCATTACAACTCCTTTATGAATATTAACAATTCCCGCAGTACTAATGCCAATTCCTGAAATCGTATGTTCATTCATTAATTGTTTGGATAGAAGAATAAGTTTTTGAATGATTTGTTCCCCACCCAAATGAATTTCTGTTAGAACTGTTTTATGCTTTCGTACTGTCCCTGTTTCTGAAACAATCCCATATTTAATTTGTGTACCACCAATATCAAATGCAATATATTCTTTCATCTGCTGTCACTTCCTCTACTGTAATGAGTGTAAAATTCCCACCACTCTACTATTATAAAGAATTTACACTAACTCTTTTCTCTCTTCAAAAATACACCACCTTTTTCTATATATAGTTTTTTTTGCATAAAACTCTTTTTCCTAAGAAATATTACAAAGGGATGTATTTTAGATGGAATATTAATTTCTTAGGAGGAAAACAATGACGAAAATCTTCATTTTAGCATCAACACTCTCTTTATCTTTTTTTAGCGGTTTAAATATCGGTAATGCAGCAACGGAAAACTTCTCTCCAGCAACAAACGCAATTGTACAAAATAACGATCATTTAGCAGAAGGTAACTCAAAAGATAATAATAAACCACCAGGAAACAGCGGTTCTCAGGACGATAGTGGTTCTGGTGGCAATGGTTCCGGTGGCAATGGTTCCGGTGGCAACGGTTCTGGCGATAGCGGTTCTGGTGGCAATGGTTCTGGTGGCAATGGTTCCGGTGGCAATGGCTCTGGTGGCAATGGCTCTGGTGGCAACGGTTCTGATGGCAGTGGTTCTGGTGGCAACGGTTCTGGTGGCAATGGCTCTGATGGCAACGGTTCTGGTGGCAGTGGTTCTGGTGGCAGTGGTTCTGGTGGCAATGGCTCTGGTGGCAACGGTTCTGGCGGTAGCGGTTCTGATGGCAGTGGTTCTGGTGGCAATGGCTCTGGTGGCAATGGCTCTGGTGGCAACGGTTCTGGCGGTAGCGGTTCTGATGGCAGTGGTTCTGGTGGCAACGGTTCTGGTGGCAACGGTTCTGGCGGCAGTGGTTCTGGTGGCAACGGTTCTGGTGGCAACGGTTCTGGCGGCAGTGGTTCTCAGGGCGGTAACGGTTCTGGCGGTAACGGCTCTAGTGGCAGTGGTTCTGGCGGCAATCGAGTTAAAGGCGATAGTAGTTCTCAAGGCGGTAGTGGCTCTCAAGGCAGTAACCGTGTTAAAGGCGATAGCAGTTCTCAGGGGGGCAACGGTTCTCAAGGTGGCAATGTAAAAGATAATGAGAAAAAACAAGGCGATAAGTTACCTAATACGGCAACACATTATCCTGCATCTATTTTAATGGGACTTTCAACATTCCTAATCGGTATGTTACTATTTATTCGCCGTAAAAATGCAAAATAAAACACATCCTTCCATCTAAAACATACATGAAATAAATTGTAAAACTAAAAAGGACTTTGGATTGCATTATATTATGCAGCCCAAAGTCCTTTTTATCACCTATCAGAAAGAGTATTAATACGCTTTTCCCCAATACACCATTTGTTTAGATTCTTGACCACAACAAATACATTCGTCAGCTAAATGCTCTTGCTCAAAAGGCATACAGCGTGAAGATACTCCAACTTCTTCTTTTAATTTCTCTTCACAAGCTAATTCTCCGCACCACATTGCCTTAATAAATCCTTGCTTTTCATCCGCTACTTTTTTCATCTCTTCGAAATTCGTCGCACTATACGTATTCTCATCGCGAAATACTTTTGCCTTATTAAATAAAGAATTATGAATTTCCTCAAGTAATGCTGGAATACGTTCTTCTAATTGATCCATTGATATAAATTCTTTTTCTTTCGTATCTCGTCTTACAAGTACGACTTGATTCTTTTCAATATCTTTAGGGCCAACTTCTAATCGAATTGGAATGCCCTTCATTTCATACTCATTAAATTTCCAGCCTGGTGTTTTATTACTAGCATCTATTTTTACTCGTGCAACCTTTTGAATATGTTCTTGTAACTCTGTTACTTTCGCTAAAACTCCTTCTTTATGCTGAGCAATTGGTACAATAACAACTTGCACTGGTGCGACTTTAGGAGGCATTACAAGCCCATTATTATCACTATGAACCATAATAAGTCCACCTATCATTCTTGTTGATACACCCCAAGATGTTTGGTGTACATATTGCCACTTACCGTTACGATCTAAAAACTTAATATCAAATGCTTCAGAGAAATTCGTTCCAAAGTTATGAGATGTTCCTGTTTGGAGTGCTTTCCCATCATGCATTAAGCTTTCAATCGTATAAGTCGCCTTTGCGCCCGCAAATTTTTCTTTCTCTGTTTTTTGTCCTTTAATTACTGGTATCGCTAAGTAGTCTTCACAGAAAGAAGCATATAGATTTAAAATATGTAACGTTTCAGCTTGAGATTCTTCTGCTGTTTCATGAATTGTATGACCCTCTTGCCATAAGAATTCCGTTGTACGAAGGAATGGTCGCGTTGTTTTCTCCCAACGAACTACTGAACACCACTGATTATATAGCTTTGGCAAATCATTATAGGATTGCACAATTTTTGAAAAATGCTCACAGAATAAAGTTTCAGATGTAGGGCGTATACAAAGTCTTTCTGCTAACTTTTCATCCCCGCCATGTGTCACCCATGCTACTTCAGGAGCAAACCCTTCTACATGGTCTTTCTCTTTTTGCAATAAACTCTCTGGGATAAACATTGGCATATACACATTTTCATGACCAGTTGCTTTTAACTTCTCATCCATCACTTTCTGCATATTTTCCCATAAGGCATAACCGTACGGACGTAGAATCATACATCCTTTTACACTTGAATAATCAACAAGCTCTGCTTTTTTTACAATATCTGTGTACCACTGTGCAAAGTCCTCTTCCATCTTCGTAATCGCTTGTACTTGTTCTTTTGCCATAGTCAGTCTTCCTCCTTTTGAAAATACAAAAAAGCCCGCGTCCCTAAATAGGGACCGAGCTTTGCCGGCGTTACCACCCTGATTCATGCACAAAAATTTCGCATGCTCTCTTTTTGATAACGGGAAATTCCCGCTGCATATGCAGAACGCAAAGGTAGGTTCCATATCGCCTTTTTAAGAATCTTTCAGCCGGGCTGATTCTCTCTCTGCTAAAAAGGTTGAACATGTACTAGTCCTTTTTCATCGTTATAACGAAATAAATTTGTTGATTATCATAATACAAATTCTTTTTTAAAACAATAGCTAATTTTCTCATTTTTATATATTCTTTTCGTTTTTTGCAGTTTTATACGTAGCTTTTTCTCGTGATTTTTAAAAGTTGATGTGCAATCATACCGATAAGTGTACCAAGTAGAACGAAAAAACCAATAAATCCATATCCCATTCCTTCCCATCCACCAATTACCATCATTGTAACGGGAAAGGATGCTAAACAAAGAAGTATTAAACTAAGTGCAAATATAATATCGAACTGTTTGTTTGGAAACCGTTTCTTTAGTAAATACGAAATACCAAATACAAGGATAATCGTAATTCCGCCAATGATATAAAAGATACTAAATCCATCTAGCCAATCCATAGTGTTTCCTCCTCCCATTCATTCCCTTATACTTAATTATATGTTTAACTTTTCTGAAAATAAATAATAAATTTTTACCTAGAAATATATTTTTATTACTAGGTATTAATAGTAATATATAAGAATAGGTTTTATATAATCAGGAGGGAACTTTATGGATAAAGCATTAACAAACCACGTCATTATTTTATCTTTCGATTGCTTATCAGCTTTAGATTTTCCTATATTACAAAAACTTCCTAATTTCCAAACATTAATAAACAAGGGCGCGATGGCGAGAAAAGTGGAACCTATTTATCCTTCTGTAACATATCCAAGTCACTCAACAATCGTTACTGGAAACTACCCTAATAAACATGGCGTAGTTAGCAATACATTACTTCAACCTGGACGCGAGTCACCAGATTGGCATTGGTATCGAAAATCCATTAAAGGAACAACGTTATACGATGAAGCACGTAAAGCAAATTTAACGACAGCTGCCCTTCTATGGCCTGTTACCGGCAGAGCAAATATTGATTACAATTTACCAGAAATTTTTCCAAATAGACCGTGGCAAAATCAAATTTTAGTTTCATTATTTAGCGGTAGCCCGCTATATCAATTAGATTTGAATCAACGTTTTGGTCATATAAGAAATGGCTTATCCCAGCCTGAACTCGATGATTTCGTACTTGCTTCTGCTGTGCATACAATTCAGACGAAAAAGCCTAATGTCATGTTTGTACATTTCACCGATTTAGACACCCAAAGACACTATTACGGCTTTGAATCTCAAGAAACAATAGCCGCAATTCATAGACATGATGAACGGCTAGGAAAAATTATTCAAGCTTTAAAAGACAGTGATCTATACGAAGAGAGTACAATTATTGCTCTTGGTGATCATAGCGCTTTAAGTGAAAACAAAGCCATTCAATTAAATGTACTATTTCATCAAAAAGGGCTTATATCTATAAACTCAAAAGGAAAATTAGTAGACTGGAAGGCCTATTGCCAAAGTTGCGATGGCTCTGCCTATGTATATGTGAAAGACAAAAATGATACAGATACAATTCAAAAAGTACAACTACTACTTGAAGAATTACTTCAAAATAAACAAAACGGTATTGAATTTATACTACATGATGAAGCTGCAAAAGACTGTGGTGCAGATGGTAATTGTTTATTTATGTTGGAAGCACAAGAAGGCTATTATTTCACTGAAAACTATACAGGCGATTTTATAAAAGAAATTACTGAAAAAGATGTTACGCCTAGTAAAAAATATACATTTGGTACGCATGGATACTCCCCGACAAAACCTAACTATGAAACAATTTTTATTGCTGGTGGGAAAGGGATAAAAAGCGGTGTTACCATCCCGTATATGAGACTTATTGATGAAGGTCCGACTATCGCTAGGCTACTCGGTTTACACTTAGGTGAAACAGACGGATCAATTGTAGAGGATTTACTTCAATTGTAAAGAACTGTGTATATATGTAAAAGTTATGTAAAAATCATCACTGTTTCTCTTTTTATAATTTTTATTTTTGTACACTGTTAGTAGAACAAATTTAAGGGGGAACATTATATGAAAAAAATGTCCAGACAAGAAAAAAGCTGGATATTATACGATTGGGCGAACTCGGTATATTCGCTCGTCATTACAACTGCATTATTCCCAATTTACTTTAAGGCAGCTGCAAAAGAAGCTGGACTATCTGGTGCAACTTCAACAGCATATTGGGGATATGCAAACTCGTTCGCTACACTGTTAATTTCTATACTTGCTCCTATTCTCGGCACAGTTGCTGATTATAAAGGGTTTAAAAAACGATTTTTCACATTCTTCTTCGGACTCGGCATCGTATTTACAAGTATGCTAGCAGTCGTCCCAACATCTCAGTGGTACTTATTACTAGGTTGCTATATGCTCGCACTAATCGGTTTTGCGGGAGCAAACATTTTTTATGATGCATTTTTAGTAGATGTTACCTCTAAAGATAGAATGGACCGAATTTCTACAAGAGGCTTTGCATTAGGCTATATTGGGAGCACCATTCCTTTTATCGGTTGTATCGCTCTTATTATTCTTGCTCAAAAAGGAACTATCCCTTTATCAGTCGGCATTGCTAGTCAAATTTCATTCGCAATAACAGCTCTTTGGTGGGGATTATTTACAATTCCAATGCTAAAAAACGTAGAGCAAACGCATTATATTGAACGCCATCCAAGACCGATTGCAATGAGCTTCAAACGCCTTGCTGATACTTTTAAAAATATTAAAGAATATAAAACAGTCTTCATGTTCCTAATCGCCTATTTCTTCTACATTGACGGGGTCGATACAATTATTACTATGTCTACCGCTTACGGAACAGATCTCGGTATTAGTGCAACGAATCTATTAATCATCTTATTTGTCACACAAATTGTAGCTTGTCCATTCGCTTTATTATATGGAAAATTATCAGAAACATTTACAGGGAAAAAAATGCTATATGTCGGTATTATTATTTATATTATTATCTGCACATATGCTTATTTCTTAAAAACAACACTCGATTTCTGGATTTTAGCAATGTTAGTTGCCACTTCTCAAGGTGGTATTCAAGCGCTTAGTCGTTCCTATTTTGCAAAACTAGTACCTAAAGAATCTGCAAATGAATTCTTCGGATTTTATAATATATTTGGCAAGTTCGCAGCGATTATGGGTCCAGTATTAGTCGGTGTTACGACGCAATTAACGGGAAAAACAAACGCTGGTGTCCTTAGTATTATTGTACTGTTCATTATCGGTGGATTCTTATTAACTAGAGTTCCTGAAAATAGTACATCCGTTACACCACCTAGTCCAAAAACGAAAACGCTATAAGAAAAAGATCCTCTTCATATGAGAAGAGGATCTTTTTCTTATTTTATCGATAACGTCTTACAAGTAAAAATTCTACAGCCGGCTTTACAACTATCGCAGCGCATAACGCAAACAAAAGCGGTATGTTATGAAAATCAATCCATTTATTAAAACCTACCGATGCGAAAAACAAACCAAAAATTAATACAACAAGTACATAATACGTAACATTTGCACTTGTTTTTAATACATGCTTTTCTACATCTTCTTTCTCCTCCGTTGTCCCTTCCACATTATGCGATGCCAAACTTTTAAACATATAATGTAATGCGATGCTACAAATAAATAGTGCATACCAGTTTACTTGAAGTTCAATTAACCAATAATAAAGTGCAAACACTAACGTACTTATAGCCACTAATGTCGTAACTACAAGGCTTATTTTCTCTTTCCCCAACAACTATTCCCCCTACAGCTTGTACAAAAATAGTTTATCAACAGTTGTTCCTAATACTTCAGCTAAACGGAATGCTAACGCTAAGCTTGGATCATATTTATTATTCTCAATTGCATTTATCGTCTGTCTAGAAACTTTACACTTATCAGCCAATGCACCTTGTGAAATATTGTTTTCAGTGCGTAATTCATAGATTTGATTTTTCACACCATTTCTCCTAACCTGTAAAATCGTTTTTACATCATCAGTATATAGTTGGGGCATTTCATTGTCAAAAGATTGCCACAAAAAAAGGAGCAATTCTGCTCCCTTACAATGGTTATTTCGAAGCTAACGAATTTGTTATTTCCTCTTTATTAGCGACATCTTCTTTATTTATTTGCATGCGTAGAACCGGCCCTATCGCAAATAAAATAAGTGCCATTGCTATACAAAATACAGTAACTAGTGAAGTCATCTCCTTCAATCCTCCAGCTAGTGAAGTTCCGATTAACATCGCCCCCATAAACAGCGGCAAAATTGTTCCATTTACTCTTCCAATCATATTTTCTGGTACAAGTTGAATCATAAGCGTACCGACAATGATATTAACACAAGCTAAACAAATACCTGTTCCAAACCTCATGAAACTAGTAATCCAAAATGATGTAGATAGCCCTTCTACTAAAAATGATATTGCTAATATGCTCATACCGAATACAAACATCTTTTTCGGATTCACTTTTGAAGCAAAAACTGCAGCAACAATCCCACCGACTAACATACCGATTCCATCAGCTGCGGCTAAATATTGAACTGCTTCTTTTTCCATTCCAAGCCGTTCTATTACAAGAAACACTTCTAATGGATTCGTTAGTCCAACAGCTAAGCCCATAATGGTGAAAGTGATCGTAATCATACGTAAATTTTTCGTATGAAGAACGTATTTCCACCCCTCTTTTATATCATTTTTCAATGAATCTCTCGCCACTTGCTCTTGTTCCACCCATTTTGGTAAAAACGAAAGAGCAATAGCAGATAACAAAAATAAAATGATTAAGCTATATAGTGACGTAAATAAACCAAGTTGTGTGTACACAAGCGATCCTACTACTGGTCCAAAAATCAGAAATAATGACTGTAATGTTTGGTTAAATGCAATCGCATTTGCTACCTGTTCTTCTTTTACATAGCGCTTAAATATACGCGAAGATGATGGCTGAGAAAACTGACCTACAATCGCGGAAATGAGTGTTGCAAAAAATATAGCCTGCCAATAATCTAACTTTAACAACAAGACAATTCCTACAATAGACAGTACACTTAAAACATCTCCAGCAACCATCGTTCTTTTCGGATTCCAGCGATCAGCTAGCGCCCCACCGATAAACGAGAAAATAAAAATAGGTGCATATTCCATAACCGATAACAAAGAAACTGAAACTGGATCATTATTCGTTCGCTCCATTATGAAATATAAAAGAGCCATATTTCTGATCCAAATTGCAAATTGTTGTAAAATATCAGATGCCATAACGAGCATAAATGCTCGGTTTTTAAATAAAGCGTTCATTTTCATTCCCCTTTCATAAACCGACCGTTCGGTCTAGTTTATTTTGTAAGAAAAGCAACTGACTTATTATTCAGCTGCCATTCCTTTTAACAATACATCTATTGCCTTTTTATAAATACGTTGCAGCTCTTTATAATCTAACTCATAGTAAAGTACTCCAAGCCCCGATAATAATCCATTCACAATATACATAAGATCACGCGTATTATCTTCACGAAACTCTCCAGACTGTATGCCTGCTTCAATTAGTTTCTCAAACATAACATATGATTCTCTAGTTAAAGCCAATAGTTCATCCAAAATCTCTTTACTTACAACTTGGCTCATAGAGAATTCCTCTATTGCATTTGAAATAGGCTGCTGTATGTCCTCGACATGATATTCCGCGAGACCATATAGTTTTTCAGTATTCGTACTATACAACTTCTCTTTTTCATTCCATTTTTCAAGCCAATCATACGTATGCTGTTTCACTACAAATAAAAATAATTCTTCTTTACTTTTAAAGTGATAATAAATGCTTCCTTTACTTCGCTCTGTAATTTCACAAATCTCTTCCATAGATGTAGCTGCATAGCCCTTCTGTGAAAACAGACTTTCTGCTTTATAGGCAATTTCTTTCTTTATCTCTTCTGCACTTCTTCTCATATTCACACCTCTTTAAACCGACCGTTCAGTCTAATAATAACAAATAAAAAACCTCTATCGCAAGAGGATATACTCCTTATTTAAGAAAACGTACTTTCAAACCACGTTCGAATCATATGTATGATTCCAATTTTAAATCCTAATTTAACAAGAACTACGCCTCCCGCAGCTAATAAAAATAACACTACTTTCCCCTTGTTTTTCACTTTCAGTTCCCTTTTCATTTCTATTCCCCTTAGTACGTTAAAAATATTAATCAAACGTTTGTTTAACTGTTGTTATGCATATGTAAGCCAACTAATCAAACGTTTGTTTAAAAAGAAATACGCCCGTTATAGGGCGTATTCTCATCAATCACCGCCGCCTCCGCCACCATCGCAGCTACCTCCGCTATCTCCGCCAAAAGATCCTCCACAATCATGTGATCCTCCATGCGAGCTATCATTATCAGATCCAGCAAAGAAAAATAATGGTGATGAGTTGTTAGATGAATTATGAATGTTATTTTGTTTCGTAAGATTTACCTTCTTTTTGTTTGATCGAACTGCTGTTACGATCGTTCCAACTACAACAAATAATAGTATGACAATAATAAATTCCATATAAAAGCCTCCCTTAATCTTCGAATAATTGAATGGTTCTTTCTAGATTTTCAAGTGAAATGAAGCGCGATTCACGAAGGATCTCTTTTCCATTATAAAATAATAAAACCGTTGGCCCTGTAAATACTGCATATCGCCCCGCAATTTCTTGCATGTCTTGGAGTAATATTTCTACTTTCTCTACGTAATCATAATTCTCTAGTACGCCATTTACTTTTCTTAGCATAACATCACAAACACCACAATTTTCCGTTTTAATAAAGAGCATCACTAATTGTTGTTCTTCAATATATGTTGCTAATTCTTCGATCGTTTCAAATGTATTCATCTTATCCCTCTTAGCGTAATTTACGAAATACTTTACCTTGATACATACGAAAAGCTGAACTATCTTTAATCTTTCTCTTTTCCATTACCTGCTGAAAACGAAGCGTTTTTGCTGTTAACTCTTCTTGTAATTCTTTTCTCTCTGCTTCATCATAACAGCACGCAATTAAGTCTTCTATTTTTAATATATCTTTTTGTAGTTCCATTTCTGGTGGAATCATACCCGCATTTTTTAAAATTTTATAACTCATTCTAAGTTCTGGAGGTACCATTGAAAGGTCTTCTAATTGTAGTGGTTTTCCTTTTCCCGGAATATGATCAAGGTCTCCATTCCGTATTGCCTGTCGAATTTTTTCTTCAGCAATGTTCAAAAAGACATCCACACCACTCGCTCCTTTACATATTTTTACCATTATTTTACATGATATTTTCTCATCTCGCTACGCTATTACAAATTGACTTCATACAATTTTTTCTCAAATTTAATTACAAGAAGCCTTTTCCCCCCTAATCAATATTTTATTTTCATGTGTAATCTGTATTAGAGCCACTTCATATTGAGAAAGTCTTCTCGAGTCCAATAAAGCGTTTACACCAAATCTTACATTTGCTACGATTTAATCACCCCCAGCTCCCTTGTATAGACTTCGTGATGTCTGATCATTTTTTATCTAGACGTTTCATACGTCTAGATTCATTTTGGTTTATTGGCGTATGCCTTTAAATATATCTTTTATTTTGAAAGGAGAAATGACTATGAGATCAAAAAAATTCACGCTGCTATTACTATCCCTACTACTCTTCTTACCTCTTTTTCTCACAAACTTTATTACTCCAAATTTCGCATTAGCAGATTCACCAAAGCAAGGTCAAAAAATTGTCGGGTATTTCCCTTCGTGGGGCGTGTACGGACGTAATTATCAAGTTGCAGACATTGATGCATCAAAGCTAACTCATTTAAACTATGCTTTCGCTGATATTTGCTGGAATGGAAAACATGGAAACCCTTCTACTCACCCCGATAATCCAAATAAACAAACGTGGAACTGTAAGGAATCTGGTGTACCACTGCAAAATAAAGAGGTCCCTAATGGCACTCTCGTACTCGGTGAACCATGGGCTGATGTCACAAAATCTTATCCAGGATCGGGTACAACTTGGGAAGATTGTGATAAATATGCCCGCTGCGGAAATTTCGGAGAACTGAAACGATTAAAAGCTAAGTACCCTCACTTAAAAACAATTATTTCAGTTGGTGGATGGACTTGGTCTAACCGCTTTTCTGATATGGCCGCTGATGAAAAAACAAGAAAAGTATTCGCTGAATCTACAGTAGCCTTTCTTCGCGAATATGGATTTGACGGCGTGGATTTAGACTGGGAATACCCGGGTGTTGAAACGATTCCTGGTGGTAGTTATCGTCCTGAAGATAAACAAAACTTCACCCTACTCCTTCAAGATGTTCGAAATGCATTAACGAAAGCTGGTGCAGAAGATGGAAAACAATATTTACTAACAATCGCATCAGGTGCAAGCCAACGTTATGCGGATCATACAGAGCTAAAGAAGATCTCTCAAATACTGGATTGGATTAATATTATGACATATGATTTCCACGGTGGATGGGAAGCTACTTCTAACCATAATGCAGCACTATACAAAGATCCAAATGACCCAGCAGCAGATACGAAATTTTACGTAGATGGTGCGATAGACATTTATACAATTGAAGGGGTTCCAGCGGATAAACTCGTATTAGGTGTGCCTTTTTACGGACGTGGGTGGAAAAGTTGCGGCAAAGAAAATAATGGGCAATATCAACCTTGTAAACCAGGTAGTGACGGAAAGCTAGCTTCTAAAGGTACTTGGGATGATTATTCTACCGGTGACACAGGTGTGTACGATTACGGTGATTTAGCAGCTAATTATGTGAATAAAAATGGTTTTGTTCGCGGATGGAACGATGTAGCGAAAGTACCTTATTTATATAATGCGACTACAGGAACGTTTATTAGCTATGATGACAACGAATCTATGAAATATAAAACAGACTATATAAAGACAAAGGGTTTAAGTGGTGCAATGTTTTGGGAACTAAGTGGAGATTGCCGTACAAGTCCAAAATATAGTTGTAGTGGACCTAAATTACTTGATACGTTAGTAAAAGAATTACTTGGTGGACCTATTACTCAAAAAGATACTGAATCACCAACAAACGTAAAAAACATTGCTGTTACAAATAAAAATTCAAACTCAGTTCAATTAAACTGGACTGCATCTACTGATAATGTAGGAGTTACGGAATATGAAATTACTGCCGGAGAAGAGAAATGGAGTACAACAACAAATAGCATTACAATTAAAAACTTAAAATCTAATACAGAATACACATTTTCAATAATAGCAAAAGATGCTGCTGGGAATAAATCACAGCCTACTTCTATTCTTATAAAAACAGACGATGCTAACACAACACCTCCTGCGGGAAATGGGAATGCTACTTTTTCAGTCACTTCAAATTGGGGAAGTGGTTACAACTTCTCGATTGTAATTAAAAATAGTGGAACGACTCCTATTAAAAACTGGAAATTAGAATTTGATTACAACGGCAATTTAACACAAGTTTGGGATTCTAAAATTAGTAGTAAAATAAATAATCATTACGTAATTACGAATGCAGGATGGAATGGTGAAATTCCTCCTGGTGGGTCTGTTACAATCGGAGGAGCAGGAACAGGCAATCCTGCTGAACTATTAAATGCATCCATTAGCGAAAACTAAACGTAACCTCCATTAATTATTTCACTAAAGTTTGAATTTAGGTTTGAGTCCTCTGACCTAAATTCAAACTTTTAATTTTATGAAAAATCACAAATCTATATTACGATAACCTATTATAATCATATTTAGTTTCTAATATGAAGTTCATGTGAAGTTCATCTGAATTTTACATGAATTTCCTTTCAGTTCTATTGTCTTCCTATACTAATCACATTATCCTTTACATATAGGAATTATTTTCATTCCACTTCAAACTATCTATATATACAAAGAAAAGATAGTCGCCTATTAGGGAAAGGCATCTAAATATAAACATAACATAAGAAAAAGCACGCTTATAAGCGCACCATAAGAGTGCTTCTTCATACAATTCTCATGTAAGAGTTCTCGAAAATCATGTTAATCACAAAGAAAAGGCATTAGCTTTTATAAGCTAATGCCTTTTCTTTATTCATATTGTTCAGCGTTCCATTCTTCTATATTCCATACTTTTGTGACCCATTCTTCATAGAAAGACGGCTCATGTGAGACAAGTAAAACTGTTCCTGTATATTGTTGTAACGCTTCCTGCAAAGACTTCTTTGTTTCTATATCCAAATGATTAGTCGGTTCATCTAAAATTAACACATTGCTTTTCGTTACGATAAGTTCACATAAACGCACTTTCGTTTGTTCTCCGCCGCTTAATAAACGAATGGGTTTTAATACGTGCTCTTCTTTCAAGCCACACTTTGCTAATGCTTGGCGTACTTCTTTCCTAGTCATATCTGGTCTTTCTGTCCAAATTTTCTCTAATGGTGTTGTTTCTGGAGCAAACTCTTCCTGTGCAAAATAGGCAGGATTTACTCGCTCGCCAACAGAAATCGAACCACTGAGCGGCTTTATTTCGCCTAATAACGTTTTTAACATCGTCGTTTTTCCAATTCCATTATGACCAACAATCGCTATCTTTTCTCCCTTTTTCACTTGTAAATTCAACTCTGAACATAATGGATTACTATAACCTATCCTTAGTTTCTCAGCTTGCAATATACGACTTACTGGCTCCTCATAAACAGTAAAATCAAAACGGGATCGAGTTACATGATTGACCTTTTCAATCCTTTGCATTTTCTCTAATACTTTCTCTCGACTTTTAGCCTGTTTCGCTTTTCGAATTTTATTTTTTTGAATAAATGTTTCTAACTGAGCAATTTCTTTTTGTTGTTTCGCATGCGCTGATTGTAATTGTTTCCTTTGCAATTGATAACTTTGCACAAATTTTTCATAATTTCCTACGTACCGCTTCACTTTCCTTTCTTCTAGATGATAAATAACATTCGTAATACTGTTCAAAAATACTTCGTCATGTGAAATGATCACATAAGCTTTTTCATACAGCCTCAAATACGATTGTAACCATTCTATATGGGCTGTATCTAAATAGTTTGTTGGCTCATCTAGCAATAAAACATCTGCTTTTTCTAAAAGGAGCTTCCCAAGTAATAACTTTGTTCGCTGTCCTCCACTTAACTGTGAAACATCCTTTTTCAAACCTATTTCAAATAAGCCTATTGCTACTTCTTCAATTTCTGTATGAATTTGATAGAAATTAGAACTTTCCAATATAGTTTGTAATTCGCCATACTTTACTAACAGTTTTTCTATTTCTCCTGCTCCATTCATTTCTTCAGCAATTTTTAACATTTCGTATTCAATCGTATACAAATCCGAAAATGCACTTTGTAGGTATCCTTCAATTGTTATCCCCTCTTGTAAATCCATATGCTGTTGTAAAAAACCTATCTTCACATGTGGAAACCATTCAATGTTTCCGTCATCATGTATAAGTTCTCCTGTTAAAATTCTTAACAATGTTGATTTTCCAATTCCATTTTTCCCAACTAACCCAACATGCTCGCCCTTTAATAGTCGAAAACACGCATTATATAAAATGGTTTTCTCACCATACGAATGACTTAAATTTTCTACTGTTAATATACTCATTTTTTTCTCTCCTCTACTTATAGTTCATAAGCTAAATAGAGAGAACAACAGTATAAAGCCTTATTTAATTGTATATATAAAAAATGGGTAAGGTGAATACACCTTACCCATTACATATTATCGTAAAAAAGGATTAAGGTTCTTTACCTGCTGTCTTCAATTTAGCTTAATCGTTAAAAATGGGCAGACTTCTCCCGTATCAAGCTAAAACCATTTGAAGAACAGTTGATAAAGTCATTTTATCCTTTCACTCCTTTAACATTTGTTATATTAAGAGTATAAACTACTCTGTTATATTCTATTCTCTATTTTTTCTTTTGTTCCTTCTCCTCTTTATCATTTTCTGCATAAATTTCTTTATACATCTTTTCTAATGCATATGGACTTGTAAAGATGAGCGTTAACGAATCAACTATTTTCTCTATAGATTTCATCTTTCTCCCCCTATCTAAAAAAGCCTCTTAACAGTAATTATACAAAAAACTGTTAAAAGGATTTTTCTATTTTTTCATATACGGGGCTAATACTCTCAGAATTTCTTCCTTATCCTTCTTTAACTCAAGTGATGTTAACATATCCATCGTTCTCGGCCTAGGTAATTTCACTTGTACCTCGCCAACTATTGATGCTGGTCTTTGAGATAAAATAAATACGCGATCCGAAAGCAAGATTGCCTCATCTAAGTCATGTGTGACCATAACGATTGTTTGCTTCTCTTGGTGCCAAGAGTTTAAAAGCCAGCTATGTACTTCCATTTTTGTAAAGGCATCTAATTTTCCAAAAGGCTCATCAAGTAGCATAATTGGCTTTTCACATAAATATGTGCGCAGAAAACTAATTCTTTGACGCATACCACCAGACAATTCATCTGGATAATGGTCTGCATACTCATCTAGTTCAAACTGCTTTAATGCTTCCATTCCCTCTGTTAGCCTTTGTTTTTTCGGTTTCCCTTCGATTTCCAATGGAAGAACTATATTTTGCAAAGCTGATCGCCACGGTAGTAATAAATCTTGTTGCGGCATATAACTTACAACATCTTGCTCTTGCATTTGCTTATCGTTATACGTTACATCCCCACTTGTTGGATTTTCAACATTTGCAATCATATTTAATAATGTGCTTTTCCCGCAACCACTTGGGCCCACAAAAGAAACGAACTCTCCCTCTTGTATAGTAGCACTAATATTTGCTAATACATTCTTTCCATCAAAAGCTTTTACAACCTCTTTTATTTGTAATCCACTCATTTTTCGCTTGGAAGGAACTCATTTGTAAAGGCATCTTTCACATCAATTTTCTTCTTAATAACTTTGTTATCATATAAGAAATTCATGTAATTCGTCCAAACTTCTTCCTTCTGTACTCCCCATGCTTTTGCATCATCTTGATACTTCGTACTTAGCCACTTTTGACTTTCTTGTACTAAGTCTTTATTCACGTCTGGAACAGCTTTAATTAAAATATCAGCAGCTTCTTTCGGTTCTTTAATTGCAAAATTATAACCGTCTGTCGTTGCACTCATAAACTTTTTCACAAAGTCTTTATCTTGTTTCGTATGTTTTTCACTCGTAATCATAACAGGACTATAGAAATCAAGCGCTGGGTCTAAGTCTTTCACCATAATCGTATTTAACTCTTTTCCTTGGCGCTTCGCTTCAATTCCATCCCATCCGTAATAAATCCATTCAAAGTCTGCATCACGGCCGATTGATTTAAAGAAATCGGTTTGTCCTAATATGATTTTTTCAACTTTATTAAAATCAGCTTGATGTTTCTCCATAATTGTCTTTAACGTTGCTTCTTCTGCTGGTCCTCCCCAGCCTCCGTAACGTTTACCTTCAAAATCTTTCGGTGAAGTCATGTTATCTTTCTTAAGCGATGCAAAAGCTGAAGTGTTATGCTGAATAATCGCTCCAACAGATACAACAGGAATACCTTCTACACGAGCCAACGTTACATTTTCTTGTGCGCTTATTGCGAAGTCAGCTTTTCCTGAAGCTATCATTTGCTCCGCTGTCACATTATCACCAGGCTGAATAATTTCTACATCTAAGCCTTGTTTTTTATAATAATCTTTCGCTTGCGCTACATATAAGCCAGTATGATTCGTATTTGGAAACCAATCTAATACTACTTTTACTTTTTGATCTTTACTTGCACTTTCTTCTTTCTTCGCCGGATTACATCCAACCACACCTACTGCTAATAAGGCAGCCAACATAACTTTTAAACCTTTTTTCATTTTCTGCCGTCCTTTCTATATATCCATGGTGCTGTTATTCTTGCCATAAACTCTACGATAAAATACAGGCATAATGTCACCATAACAATAATTGCTGCCACACCAAATACTCGGGCTGTTAAAAAGGATTTTGTAGCTCTCGTAAGCATAACTCCTAATCCTTCACTGGCACCGAGCCATTCCCCAATAATCGCTCCCATTACACTATATGTAACTGCAATTTTTAAACCTGAGAAAAAGTATGGAAGCACTGCTGGAAACTTTACTTTCTGGTAAACTTGCCATTTCGTTGCCTTCATCGTTTGCAACAACTTCAACATATTTTTATCTACCGTTTGAAAACCTTCTAAAATGCTAAGCGCAATCGGGAAGAAACAAACGAGTATGACTACCATTACTTTCGGTAGCATTCCATATCCAAACCAAATAATAAATAACGGTGCAAGTACAACGATTGGAATCGTTTGCGAAATAACAAGCAGCGGATTTATTAAAATACGAAATAAAGGGATAACGTCCATAATAATTGCAATACTTGTCCCAATTAAAATCGCAAAGAATAGTCCAATTAAAACCTCTTGTAACGTTTGCATCGTATTCGGTAATAGTAAATCTTTCATTCCAATTAATTCTTGAACAATGGCAGAAGGCTTCGGTAAAATCCACGGTTCAATTTTAAATAATGAAACAGATCCTTCCCATATCGCAATGAGAAGGATAAGCCAAATAGTTGTAATTATTTTAGATTGCTTCTGGTTTTGCATATTCATCACGGTACTTCCAAACCTTTTCATCTATCGTTACACCAGTGCTTGGACGATAGTGGATTTTAATAGAAGTAATCACTTCCTCTGCTCCAGCATCCACACAAGCTTGTTGCGCACGTTTAATGACATCAAGAAGTACATCTAATTCTCCTTCCAGCGTTGTTTCCATTGCACCTACTTCATAACGAACTCCCGATTGTTGTACAACCTCAATTGCTTTATCAACAACAGAATACACATCTTTGTTCTTCGCTTGTGGTACTACTGAAAATGAAATTGTAACTTGTTGTGACATAGTAAAATCCCCCTTATAAAATGAAATGTTAAAACAAGAAAAGGCTTTCCTACGCAGTAGGAAAGCCTTGTATGCAAGTTATTATAGAATAACATATGCTACATCACTTTAAGTAACTCCCTACGCTGGCATTATCCAGATCAGGTTGAGGGTCGATGTTTGTTTACATCCTCTCAGCCAATTGGCTCCCCGGTCCTTAATTCGTTTTCATTGTAGCATGATTTATTTTATTGAACAAACAAAAGCACGTATAATCATTTCATTTAACTTTTGAATTCCCCTATTAACTCTTGTAACTCCTGTGAAAGCCAGCTTAAAGAACTGGCTAATTCAGCAATATCTTGTACAGACATTTCCTGTTCTTTCATACTTTCTTCAACATTACTACTACTATTCGCATACGTATTTGCGATAAGTGATAGTTCATTTACAATCCGCACAATATTTTGGCTATTTTGCAATATATCACTTGAATTGTCAGAAACAACTCTAACCTGATTTGTAACAGATTGTGCTGATTTTGAAATCCCACCAAAGAAAGCACCACTACTTTCAACAAGTTTCATTCCAAATTCTACTTCTTTTAAAGCATTTTTCATTGAAACAACAGCTTCTTCCGTACCAGCTCGTGTTTCCCCTATTAATTTTGCTATATCTTTTGCTGATGCTTCGGTCTGCTCTGCTAATTTACGCACTTCATCCGCAACAACGACAAATCCCTCACCAGTTTCCTCAACACGTGAAGATTTAATAAAAGCATTTAGAGCTAGCGAATTCGTTTGATTTGAAATACCGGTAATTACTGTTACAATATCACTAATTTCTTTTGATCTTGTTTCCAAAGAATAAATAATAGAAGATAAATCTTGTACTGCATTTTGTATTATGTTCATTTGATTAATCGTCTGTTCAATAATGCCATTTCCTTTTACTGAATGATGCTTTGTACCTTCAGACTCTTTCGCCATTTGTTTTGCAGTATTCGTTATCTCTTCCATCCTATCTTCCATTTCATGTATAATATCTAAATACTTCGGTACTGCAGTTTCTTGTAATTGAACGCCAGCCCTTAACTCAACTATAGAACTTACGATTCCTTGAACTGCCATGCTATTCTCTTTCGTACTCACTGACAATTCTTGTGAAGATGAGGAAACCTGTTCTGCTGTCTGCTTCACTTTATCTATAATTCCTTTAAACTTCTCGATGGTATTATTAAAATACGCATTAATAATACCAATATCATCTGGTCTTTCCTCTAATTTAATACTTAAATCACCTTCACCGACTTTACGTAATCCTTCACGTAAATCTCGCAATGGAGCAAGTGCGTTACGTACGATTAGGAATTGAATAACCGTTGCAATTAAAACAGAAATACAAATAAACATTAAACCTTGTATAATGAACTTTTGTTTTGTCATAGGAACAATAGAAGCATCTACATCAGCTGCAACAATTGCCACAATATTATCTTCCTCATCTTTAATTGGCTCTAATATCGTTACCCATGATCCCAATGCGTCTTCATATACTACTGTCATGTTTGCTTTTTTTGTGCTCATTACTTTATCATACGCTTCCATCCAAAGACCTGGTTGTTTATAATATTCCCCTGGCCTTACCTCAACAACATTTGCTAAACCTGTGGACAAATCAATGATTTGTAGCTCACCTTTTTCATTTTTTTTCGCTCCAACAATATACGTTTGTCCAACACTATTCAATTCTTCCGTTGATTCATCTAATTTCTCTGTTAACTTCTCTCTCTTTTCTCTTTCTGCCGCTGGGTCTTTTGCAACATCTCTCAATATTTCTGCATCTAATTTATGTAATACCGTATCTCCTGTTTCAAAAGAATGCCTTTCAAATATAGACATCATACTATTTTGAAACATGTTAAAACTTAACGCTCCCATAGTACCAACAAGCGTCAAAATAACTAATACAGTTAGCAATACATTTTTTTGAAGAAATGATAGCTTGTGCCAATATTTTTTCATTAACATCACCTTTCTTAATTAATTTACTATAAAGTAACGCTATTAAAATATACACCTTATTAATAAATGATAACGGTTCTCATTTTTTTACAAACAAAAAAAGACCAATGAAAAGAGCATTGGTCAAGACCAACCCTATCCGTCCGGTAACT
Source organism: Bacillus cereus group sp. TH152-1LC (assembly GCF_027710505.1). Taxonomy (NCBI): domain Bacteria; kingdom Bacillati; phylum Bacillota; class Bacilli; order Caryophanales; family Bacillaceae; genus Bacillus; species Bacillus cereus group sp. TH152-1LC. Next base: position 99,369 of record NZ_JAQFNK010000009.1, read on the forward strand.
GGCTAGCATAACCTTTCGGCCGTAGCTCCTGTAGTTTTGCGTCCTAATGTTTCCATCAGTTTGCCTTTCTCGCTGAACGAGTTGAACGATATGGGAGTTCTATGAGAATTAAAGTATTCTCTATCAAAGATTACAACATAAAAATTAAAAAGTCTACCTATTTAAAGATACAAATGTAAAGTTTTAATGTATTATTTTTTCGAAATAATTTAACAAAGTTCGTGAATGTTACATTTCTTGTGTTATATAATAAAAAATGTATATAACACAAGGATTATTTTGAGTATTTATTTTAATTTTCATTCAAATTAAATTATTCGAATATATCTTAACTAATGAATTTCGGAGGTAGTTTATTATGTTTTGGCTACAATTTCTTACATTACTACTCTGCATTTTTATTGGCGCACGCCTAGGCGGAGTTGGTCTAGGAGTAATGGGTGGCGTTGGTATGGCAATACTTGTTTTCGTCTTCCACTTACAACCTACAGCTCCTCCTATTGATGTAATGCTTATGATTTTAGCAGTAATTACAGCTGCCGGTGCACTGCAAGCCGCTGGAGGAATGGACTACCTTGTTCATCTGGCTGAGAAAGCATTACGAAAAAATCCAAAGCGCATTACATTCTTTGCTCCAATTGTTACTTATTTATTTACACTATGCGCAGGAACTGGTCACGTTGCTTATTCTGTACTTCCTGTTATCGCAGAAGTCTCTCGCGAATCTGGGATTAGACCAGAACGACCAATGTCAATTGCCGTAATCGCTTCCCAACAAGCAATTACAGCAAGTCCTATATCAGCTGCAACAGTTGCCCTTTTAGCAATGTTAGCTGACTATAAAATTACTTTATTAGATATTTTAAAAGTAAGTATTCCTTCTACCTTCATCGCTTGTATGGTAGCTGCATTTGTTGCTAGCAAAATGGGGAAAGAATTAAATGAAGACCCTGAATACTTGAAACGTTTAAAAGAAGGAATGATTCCTAAAATTGAAGAGAAGAAAGAATTTGTTGGTTTAAAAGGCGCTAAACTATCCGTTATCCTTTTCTTAGTGGGAACTTTCCTTGTCGTACTTCTCGGTTCATTTGAAGCACTTCGCCCAGGATGGATGGTCGACGGGAAGTTAGCTCGTCTTTCCATGCCAAACACAATTGAAATGGTTATGTTAACTATCGCAGCTCTTATTATTATTTTCTGCAAACCAAATGTAGAAAGCATCGTGTCTGGTAACGTCTTTAAAGCGGGGGCAACAGCAGTTGTTGCTATTTTCGGTATCGCTTGGATGGGAGATACTTTCTTTAACGGAAACTTAAATATGATTCAAGGATCAATTCAGCACCTAGTAACAAGTGCACCATGGCTATTTGCCATCGCATTATTCATTCTATCTATTTTACTATATAGCCAAGCCGCAACAGTACGTGCTTTAATGCCTCTTGGATTATCACTCGGTATTCCACCAGCACTACTAATCGCGATGTTCCCTGCAGTAAATGGATATTTCTTCATTCCAAACTATGGAACAATCGTTGCTGCCATTAACTTTGATCGCACTGGTACAACAGGCATTGGTAAATATGTTTTAAATCATAGCTTTATGATTCCAGGTCTAATCGCAACATTCACTTCTATCGGAATTGGAATGCTCTTAATTTCAATTATGTTTTAAAGAAAAAGTACAAACCTACAATTTTAAAGGGTTTGTGCTTATTTAATCAAACGTTTGTTTAAATAAACGAAACAACTCATTTTGCAACTCTACAAACCTATTCCGTTTCAAATAATCCCCCTTATTTCTAATTATTAATACCCAAAAAGCTATGTAGCATTTTAATACTACATAGCTTTTTTCTACAAATTCTTACTTACTTCCTCTACTAACTTCTTCGTACTTTCATACGCAGATTCCGCTAAACTAATCGCAGAAATAACTGAAACACCGTCCGCACCAGCTTCTATAACTGAAGCTGTATTTTCAATTGTAATGCCACCAATCCCAACGATCGGTGTTGTAATTCCTTGTTCTCTAAAATGAGCTAAACCTCTCGTTCCTTGCACTGCTTTCGTATCTTTTTTCGTACTCGTTGGAAAAACAGGGCCAACACCTAAATAATCAGCTCCGTTTTCAATTGCCCAGCATGCTTCTTCAATTGTATGCGTAGATACACCAACAATTTTATCCCCCATTTTTTCACGAACAGAAGTAATTCCTTCATCATCTTGTCCAACATGCACACCATCTGCATCTAACTCGATAGCTAGTTCCACATCATCATTTACAATGAATGGGACACCGTACTCCTTACAAATAGCTTGTAGTTCTTTTGCGAAACAAATACGTTTCTCTCCCGTTAAAGCCCCTTCTCCCTTTTCACGGAATTGAAAAATTGTTATACCACCTTCAAGTGCATCTCTCAACACTTGTAGTGGTTCCTTCGTACAATTGTTACTTCCCATAATAAAGTATACTGATAACAATCTAGACATTTCAGCCTTTGTAATACGTGACATCTAATTCCCCTCCTTACTATATAAGCTCAATCTTCCCATACTTCTCAATATCATCTGAAGTGGTATTCGCTAACTGATTTAAAAATTCAATTTGGAAACTACCAGGTCCCTGCTCCACTGTCTTAGCAGCTGCCAGTTCCGCAGCTACACCATAAAACGTTAATGCAGCTACTGCTGCCTTTACATAATCCTTTTCTACTGCTACAAATGCTCCTATTACAGAAGTTAGTAAACAACCAGTTCCCGTAACTTTCGTTAAAATAGGGTGACCATTTCGAATAAGAATCGTTCGCTCCCCATCTGTAACAACATCTTCTTTTCCAGTAATCACCGCAACTGTATTTAATTCATCGGCTGCCTGTTTTGCAATACTTACAACATTGCCATTTCCAGCACCGGCGTCTACCCCTTTAATTTCCCAACTCTCATTAATAACGTTCGCTATTTCAGCTGCATTTCCGCGAATAATTGCTAAATCAATTTCGGCCGGAATATGTCTCGCAACTTCTGTTCGATACGATGTTGCTCCTGCACCAACTGGATCAAACAACACTGGTACATTGTTCACATTTGCTGTTTTACCCGCAAGTAACATCGCTTCTACTTCTTCAGGACGAAGTGTCCCCATATTTAATACTAACGCTCCAGCAATGCTAGCCATTTCTGCTACTTCTTCTTTTGCATACGCCATTACAGGCGATGCTCCTAACGCTAACAAACCGTTAGCTGTAAAGTTTGTTACAACCACATTTGTAATATTATGAATGAGCGGATTAGATTCTCTCACCAAATCCACTACTTTACTAATTTCTTTCATATTCATCCTTCTCATCCCCTAACTATAGTGATGGGAGATACACAAAAAGGCACTTTGCGCGTACGCAAAGTGCCTGAACATGTGCTTTTACACTCTCCCTACGCTGGCATTATCCAACAGGTTCAAATGGTCAATGACGGATTAGTCATACTCTCAGTTTGCATCCACAAACTCCCATGTGTTTAGTATTCTTCTACTTCAAAGTCTACTCTTATTCTACTAAAATAACAAGTTCTTTACTTTTCTATTTCATATAGAAGCAATAATAAAACAACACGCATAATAAATATCTATTTCTCATAGTCTCATCATGGTGCATATTATGTTCTATCGCCATCATTCACCTTCAAACGGATGTTATCCCACTAAAAAACGTTCAAATCTGGAGCGAAACTGAATCTCAAGAAGATGTATGCTATAGTTAACGTATGGAAATTTGAAAGGATGTTTTAAATATGTCAAAAAGCGTTATAATCGCTGAAAAGCCTTCCGTTGCACGTGATATTGCGCGTGTACTTAAGTGCGATAAAAAAGGAAATGGCTACCTTGAAGGTAGTAAATATATTGTAACTTGGGCTTTAGGTCATCTCGTTACATTAGCAGATCCAGAAAGCTATGATGTGAAATATAAAAAGTGGAATTTAGAAGATTTACCGATGCTACCTGAGCGTTTGAAATTAACGGTTATTAAACAAACAGGGAAGCAATTTAATGCTGTAAAAAGTCAACTACTTAGAAAAGATGTAACTGACATTATTGTAGCAACAGATGCTGGACGTGAAGGAGAATTAGTCGCTCGCTGGATTATTGATAAAGTTCGAGTTAACAAACCAATCAAACGTCTATGGATTTCATCTGTTACCGATAAAGCGATTAAAGATGGCTTCGCTAATTTAAAACCAGGTAAAGCATATGACAATTTATACGCTTCAGCAGTTGCACGTTCAGAAGCTGACTGGTATATCGGTCTTAACGCAACTCGCGCTTTAACGACTCGCTTTAATGCCCAGCTGAATTGCGGCCGTGTACAAACACCTACTGTCGCTATGATCGCTAATCGTGAAGATGAAATAAAAAACTTCAAAGCTCAAACTTACTACGGCATCGAAGCACAAACGACGAATCAGTTAAAGCTAACTTGGCAAGATGCTAACGGTAATAGCCGCAGTTTTAATAAAGAAAAAATTGATGGCATTGTAAAAGGTTTAGATAAACATAATGCTACTGTTGTGGAAATTGATAAAAAACAGAAGAAGTCATTCTCTCCTGGTCTTTACGATTTAACTGAATTACAACGTGATGCCAATAAAAAGTTCGGTTACTCTGCGAAAGAAACATTAAATATTATGCAGAAATTGTATGAGCAACATAAAGTGCTAACGTACCCTCGTACAGATTCACGCTATATTTCATCTGATATCGTTGGAACACTTCCAGAACGTCTAAAGGCGTGCGGAGTTGGAGAGTACCGTCCTTTAGCGCATAAAGTATTACAAAAGCCTATCAAGGCTAATAAGTCATTTGTTGATGATAATAAAGTAAGTGATCATCACGCAATTATTCCGACAGAAGGATACGTTAACTTCTCGGCCTTCACAGATAAAGAACGTAAAATTTATGATTTAGTTGTAAAACGCTTCTTAGCAGTTTTATTCCCAGCATTCGAATACGAGCAACTAACGTTACGCACAAAAGTTGGTAATGAAACGTTCATTGCACGCGGAAAAACTATTCTGCATGCCGGTTGGAAAGAAGTATATGAAAATCGCTTTGAAGATGATGATGTAACGGATGACGTAAAAGAGCAACTTCTACCTCACATTGAAAAAGGCGATACATTAACTGTAAAGTTAATTATGCAAACATCAGGTCAAACAAAAGCACCTGCACGATTTAACGAAGCTACTTTACTTTCAGCAATGGAAAACCCTACAAAATATATGGATACGCAAAATAAACAACTTGCTGATACACTAAAATCAACTGGTGGATTAGGTACTGTAGCAACGCGTGCTGATATTATTGACAAGCTATTCAATTCATTCTTAATTGAAAAACGTGGTAAAGATATTCACATTACTTCAAAAGGCCGTCAGTTACTTGATTTAGTGCCAGAAGAATTAAAATCACCTACACTAACTGGTGAGTGGGAACAAAAGCTCGAGGCAATTGCAAAGGGTAAACTGAAAAAAGAAGTATTCATTTCAGAAATGAAGAACTATACGAAAGAAATTGTTTCTGAAATTAAATCGAGTGATAAAAAATATAAACATGACAACATTTCTACAAAGTCTTGTCCAGACTGTGGTAAACCAATGCTAGAGGTAAATGGCAAAAAAGGAAAGATGCTCGTTTGCCAAGACCGTGAATGTGGTCATCGTAAAAATGTATCTCGTACAACAAACGCTCGTTGTCCGCAATGTAAGAAAAAATTAGAATTACGTGGTGAAGGTGCAGGACAAATCTTTGCATGTAAATGTGGCTATCGAGAGAAATTATCCACATTCCAAGAAAGACGTAAAAAAGAATCTGGAAACAAAGCTGATAAGCGCGATGTTCAAAAATATATGAAACAACAGAACAAAGAAGAAGAACCATTAAATAATCCGTTCGCAGAAGCTTTAAAGAAATTAAAATTCGATTAAATAAAAAGGTTCCTACCACTCTCGGTAGGAACCTTTTATTATTAATGGATAATTTTACTTCCTTTTGCGTTCTCAACGAATTTTTCACTCGATTTGTTAATTGGTGTTTTCAGTAATAACGCAGCAACAATCATAACTACTACGAAAGCACTTAACACAAGTAAATCTCGCGTTACGATATCCCATAGCATTCCGCCTACTGTTTCACGAATTGCACTAATTGCGTATGTGAACGGTAAGAACGGATAAATTGCTTGGAAGAACGCTGGTGTCATTTGAATTGGGAATGTTCCACCCGATCCCGCTACTTGCAGTACAAGTAAAATGATCGCCATCGATTTCCCAACGTTTCCGAAAATAGAAACGAGTGAGTATACGATACAAACGAAGACCCCACCAATAAATAAACTAAATAATACAAACCAGAACTTATCGACTACGTACGTACCGAGTAAGAATATATCTCCCATCGATACGATAAACGCCTGTGAAAGACCTATCGTTAAGAATGTTAATAAACGTCCGAAGTAAATTTCATGGCTCTTATAATTCGCGCCCTCTTCGTGTACTTCTACTGTTAATAATGAAACCATTAATAATGCGCCTACCCATAATGCAAGCACTGTATAGAATGGTGACATTGCTGAACCATAGTTCGGCATCGCAAATAATTTATTCTCTTTTAAATTTACTGGATTCGCAAAGTAGTCACTTTGCTTTTCAACATCATTTTTCAATAAGCGTATGATGTCTTTTATATCCTCTTCCGATTCAAAATCACGAATTTTATTTGCTAAGTCTTTAATCTTTTTCTCAGTTTCCGGCATGTCAGCCTTAATGTCTGTTAATTTCTTTTTACCGTCTACTAAGCCTTTTGATGAATCTTCTAGTAGCTTTTTAACATCTGGAAGCTTTTTGTCTGCTTCTTTTAAAATTTGAGATGTGTTTTTAGACATACGTTTCGTACGTTCAATTGCTGTGTTAAAGTTTGGAACGATTTCTGAATCATATGTTGCTAAGAAATCGCCTAATTGAGCTGAAGCATTTTTAGTTGCTTCATTAATACTTTCTACGACCTCTTTTGTAGGCTTCTGTCCATTATTGATTAGTGTAGTTGCCTTATTCGTTGCATCTATACCTTTTTGAACAGAATTTTGTATTTTGTTTAATTTTGCAATTCCGCCATTAAGGTTTTTGTCACTATTTACATCTGCTAATACCTTATTTGTACTTTCTAGAACCGGAATCGCATCACCAATTAGATTATTAGTAGCTTGTAGTTGACCATTTAAATCATTTAAAGCTACTTTTGTACTATCTAATCCATTAACACCTCTATTATTTACGTCTGCTATAACACCTTCAAAATTATTTTTTGCCTTTTCATATTCATTTTTCACACTATCGTATGCTTCATTTGCATCAGCTTTAGCTTGATCGACTGTGCTAACTGCTTTTTTATAATCTGCTACAAACGTTTCATTATAATCTTTTTCCGCTTGATCAATTAATCCATTTGCTGCATCTAATTTTTGATTCGCTACATCTGTTACATCTTTCTTTACTTCTTGTCCTGTACCGATAACATTTACAATATCTTTAATACCGTTGTTTGCATTTTCCATACCGCTTTTCAGCTTAGTTAAGCGATCCACTCGCCCTTGGAAAAAGCTTTGACCAAAATCAGTCGTTGCCGATTTTTGAAGTTCAGTAAATACATTAATAAGGTATGCAATACTATCTGTACGACCTTGAAGATTTTCAGAAACCGCATTAAGGTCTTGTTTTGCCTTTTCTGGATCAAACTGGCCATTTTGCAATCCATTCACAACACTTTTCCCGTATGCTGTTCCTGCACGTGCTGAGTTTAAAACATTATTCACTGTTTGATTAATGTTTCTTGCAATATTTTTATAACCTTCATCGTTCATCTTTGAAAGATCCGGGCGTGCTGGAAACTCCGGTAATCCCTTCATACCAGAAAGGTCTATCCCTGGATTCATTAAAAAGTTCGTAAAAGTATTGGCCTTATCCATTACATCTTTTGCTACAGTTAAATTATTTCTCATTGTTCCAGGTGCATTCTTTAATGTTTCATCATTGTTGGCAAAGAACTTATCTAAGTTCCCTAACGCTTCTTGCCCATCATTGATAACACTTTCTACAACTGGCAACTCTTTCTGAGCTACTTTTACCAGATCCTCTGCTCGAGTCGCATCATCTAACGCCTTATCCATCAATGTATTCATTTCTGGGAACTGCGCTTCTAACTTAAACACAAGATCTTTTACTTTCTCGATACTTGGTAAGTTTGTTTCTAAATCGATTCCAAGATCATTAAAAACTTTAAAAATCTCACCGTTTGCTGTTTTAACGAAGTTTTTACTAATTTCTTCTGTAATACCTGATGCACCTTTTGCTGTAATTTTTGGTGCAATCGCATTTACCTTTTCATTTACATAGTAATCAAGTTCTGGCTTCTGCGGATTTTCATCCAGAACAGTTGCAATCTTTTCAGAGAAATCTTTTGGGATTGTAATACTTGCATAGTAATCCCCGCGCTCAACTCCGTAAACTGCTTGTTTTTCATCTACAAATTTCCACCCAAGATTTTTGTTTTTCTTAAGAGAATCTACAATCTCGTCCCCGATATTGATATCTTTCCCTCTTAAATTAGAGCCTGCATCTTGGTTAGAAACTGCAATGGGAACCTCTTTTGTATTTCCATATGGATCCCAAGAAGCTTTAATGTTAAACCATGCATATAACGATGGTAAAATCATTAACCCTAAAACAATAACAATTGCAGCCCAATGTTTAGCTACATTCCGTAAATCTGTCTTATAAATACGCCAAATTTGTTTCATAGAAGTTATCACCTAATTATATATTTTTCCTTCTTTAGAAAATGATACATACATTTTGCAATTATATCACTTTCTACATCGTGGATTAACCAAAAACGAACTATTTTTTCTCATTAACTTTGACTTACTACATTATATAACGAAGTCAGTCAAAGTATGAATACAAAATGACCAAATCGGTTTTACATTCAATAATAACAAATATATAGGAAATGTCATAAAAAATACAAGTATTTTATCTTGGAAATACTTGTATTCCTAAAAAAAATCCTCACAGCTTTTCATCATCTGTGAGGTTTTCTTCTATTATATATCTACTTGTACTTCTACACCGAAATGATCTGAAATTATATTTCGGTTTGTACCATTAAAAATGACTTTTGAAGAGCGAACCTTTTCACTTTGGTTACACAATATTAGATCGATTCGCAAATTATGTTTATTTTCATCCCAACCAGCAATCTCACCTTGGACAGTTGTTCCTTCATCCTTCTCTGTTGCTAGTTCATATGTGTCATACAAACCTTTTTGTATCATATACTCATAACCCTCTCCTTGCAAACGGGCATTATTATTAAAATCACCCATTAAGAAGGAAAGTTCATTGCGATTTACACGCTCCATTAAACGATCAACTTGAACTGTGAATGACTCTTCTTCATCATTCCACCAACCGAGGTGACAAGAGTAAAACGTGATGTTCTTACCATTATAAGCAATTGTTGCACTTACAATTTTGCGTGTTTTCCAATACGTTGTATCCTTATTTTCTGATACAAAAAACGTATCTTCATTTATAACATTATGTTTCGTTAGAATCGCTAATCCTTCTTCATACACATCATATCCAATATGAGAGAAATCCCAAGTAATATTGTAATCTTTTACATGTAACGCTCTTAACTCTTCTAATAGTAAAAGTCCAAAATTATCTTTTTTCTTGTGACCGCATACATTTTCAGCTTGTATAGACTGACTTACCTCTTGCAATGCGATCACATCATAATCTTCTTCTTGAATGACATTAGCAAGATATTTTATCTTTTCTAGTTGATTCTCTTCTTGCCAAGAGTGACAGTTTAAAGTTAGCAATTTCATCTTATTACGCACCTAACATATCTTGAATGTCTGACTTTAATACGTCAGCTTTCGGACCATATACTGCTTGTACACCTTTATCTTTTACGATAAGTCCTAAAGCACCATTTTGTTTCCATTGTGCTTCTGGTGCAACAACATCTAAATCTTTTACTGTTACACGTAAACGCGTCATACAAGCATCTACGTCAGCAATATTTTCTTTACCACCTAATAAATCAATAACTTTTGTTGCTAATGAACCATCTTGTACATTTCCTGTTCCTTCTGATGACTCATCTTCATTATCAATGTAGTTACCTGCACGGCCTGGTGTTGGTAAGTTGAACTTTTTAATTAAGAAATTGAATAATGTAAAGTTCAGGCCGAAGAATACTAATGAAACGATAACGAAATTGATTAAATCTCTAGTTAGTCCTGCATTAACCATCATCGGTGTACGAGTAATTAACTCAATAAATCCAAATGCGTGAACACGTAAGTTGATTAAATCTGCTAATGCGAATGCAAGTCCTGTTGTAATTGCATATACAACATATAATACTGGAGCAATAAACATGAACATGAATTCAATTGGTTCTGTTACACCTGTTAAGAATACTGCTAATGCTGCTGATAAGAACATTGGTTTATATTTTGCACGCTTTTCTTTATCAACATTACGGAACATCGCGAAAGCGATACCCATTAACGCTGCTGTTGAACCGATAACTTGTCCAGCTTTGAAACGAGCTGGTACAACATTATTTAATAGATCGTTATATGCTTTTGTATCTCCATTTGCTAATAAGTTATTTAAATCTGTAATCCATGCAAGCCATAATGGATCTTGTCCTGCTACAACTTGTCCAATTTTTGAGCCAGTTAACATTGTATACGTTCCGCCTAGCTCTGTGTAGTTCATCGGAATCGTTAACATATGGTGTAAACCGAATGGTAATAGTAAACGCTCTAACGTTCCATATACAAATGGTGCAACAACCGGTGCACTATCCTTTGAAGCTGCAATCCAGCGACCAAATTCATTTAATCCACTTTGAATGAATGGCCATAAAAGTGATAATACAATTGCAGTGACTGTAGACCAAACAATTACAACGAATGGTACAAATCGTTTTCCGTTAAAGAATGCTAATGCCTGTGGCAGTTTGTTATAGTTATAATATTTGTTATATAGAGTAGCTCCTAAGAAACCTGTGATAATCCCTACGAAAACTCCCATGTTTAATGCTGGTGCACCAAGTACAGAAGTAAAGTAATCTTTTACAATTAAATCTCCTGCTAATATTGAAGAAACTTTCGCTTTTGAATCCGCTAACATTTCAGCGTTTACGCCAAATATAGCTCCTGTAATTCTGTTCGTTAAGACGAATGCTAATAGCGCTGCAAATGCACCACCTGCGCGATCTTTCGCCCAAGATCCCCCAATTGCTACTGCGAATAAGATGTGCAGATTTGTAATAATTGCCCAACCGATATCTTCCATTACGCGAGCGATTGTATGAACTGCGTTAATATCCCCAGCAGACATCCCAATCAACTTACCAATAGAAATCATTAAACCAGCTGCTGGCATTACAGCTACAACAACTAATAATGCTTTCCCGAACTTTTGCCAAAAATCAAAAGACGTAATTTTCATCTGTTCTTCCTCCCCTTTATTTATAACAACATAATGATTTAAATTATAATTTCTGTTTCTATCATGAAAACGATTCCTTATGTTACTTTACTTTTATCCTTTACGCAACCGTTTTCATAAATCTATTTTAATAAAAGCGTTTTCACTTTGCAATAGAAATTTATTTTTTTTCATAAAAAAAGATGCTCTAAGAGCATCCTTTTTTATTATGAAATGCGATAAACCCTTGTTTCATAAGGCTTTAACGTAATTGTAGTCACTTGTTCATGTTCCGCAACTTCATAGTTATTTAAAAGCAAACGTTTGCGTTCTAGTGCAAATGAACCCTCATTATACATTGCTTCCTCTTTTGAGATATTACTAATTACAACGATTTTTTCATCGTTTAATGTACGAGTATATACATAAATTTGCGGATCATCTTCTAAAAGTAAATCGTACGTACCGTAATTCAGTACATCATGCTCTTTTTTCAGGGCAATCATTTTCTTATAGAAGTTGAAAATAGAGTTTTCTTCATTCTTTTGCTTTTCAACATTAATCTCTTTGTAGTTTGGATTCATACCAAACCAAGGTGCACTTGTTGTAAAGCCAGCATTCATCTCATCGTTCCACTGCATAGGTGTACGTGAATTATCGCGGCAAGAAGCCCATATAATCTCCATCATATCTTGATGTGATATACCCTCTGCAATTTTCTCGCGATATAAATTTTTAATTGCTACATCATCGTAATCTTCAATATTTGGGAATTGAACATTTGTCATTCCAATTTCTTGTCCTTGATAAATAAACGGTGTACCGTGCATAAAGAAATACATTGCTCCAAGAGCTGTTGCACTTTCACGCCAATATTGTTTATCATCTCCCCAAGTTGAAACGATACGTGGCTTATCGTGATTCTCAATATATAAAGCATTCCATCCTTTATTTTCTAACCCTTTTTGCCATTTCGTTAATACCTTTTTCAATCCTACAACATCAAGATCTTTCTTCTTCTCTGCATCCCATAAGCTTAAATGCTCGAATTGGAATACCATATTGAACTTACCTTGCTCTTCTCCAACCCAAAGCTCAGCATCTTCAATCTTAACGCCATTCGCTTCGCCAACAGTCATAATATCGTACTTAGAAAATGTATTTTCTTTTAACTCTTCTAATAAAGGTTGAATACCATCTACATTCATATGTTTATCAAAAGATGGTACATACTTTATTTCTTTTGGATTTGGCATATCTTTGAAGCCATCTTCTTTTTTAATATGGCTAATTGCATCCACGCGGAAACCATCAATTCCTTTATCAAGCCACCAATTAACTGTATCGTATAACACTTCGCGAACTTCTTTATTCTCCCAGTTTAAATCTGGTTGTTTACGCGAGAATAAATGTAAATAATATTGTCCTGTTACTTCATCATATTCCCATGCCGAACCATTAAAAATACTTTCCCAGTTGTTTGGTTCCGCACCATCTTTACCATCGTGCCAAATATACCAATCACGCTTCGGATTGTCTTTAGATGAACGAGACTCAATAAACCATGGATGTTCATCACTTGTATGATTAATAACTAAATCAATAATAAGCTTCATATCACGCTTATGAACTTCATCTAGTAAAGCATCAAAGTCTTCCATCGTACCAAACTCATCCATGATATCTTGATAATCACTAATGTCATAACCATTATCATCATTAGGTGACTTATACATTGGACAAATCCAAATTACATCTATACCTAAATCTTTTAAATAGTCCAGTTTCGCAATAATCCCTTGTAAATCCCCAATACCATCACCATTTGAATCCATAAAGCTACGTGGATAAATTTGATAAGCAACCGCTTCTTTCCACCATGTCTTATTCATAGTCATTCTCTCCTTTTGCATCCCATCGGAAATTTTTATGCAAACGTTTTCGTAACACTATCATAACAAAATATGAATAGTTTGCAACTGTTTTCATTGAACTCTATGTAGATTCCTTATTCTTATGCTTTATTTATTTCTCACAAAAGCAAATCTCATTCCTCACCTGCTCTTGTCCACGCACGTTACATACGCTTTTCATATATTAATAAAAAGCACTGCTTATTTTTAGAAAGGAGTGATAAATTGAAACAAACAAAATTAACAGGTCGTATCGTTGTTCCCTCCGATCCTGACTATGACGTAGCCCGAATGAATTTGAATTTAAGTATTCCTAAACTCCCTTGTATTATTGTTTTTTGCCAAAATAAAAATGATGTGTGCAACGCCTTAAAATGGGCACGCGAACGTCATGTACCATTTCGCTTAAGAAGCGGCCGTCATAGCTATGAAAATTTTTCCCTTTTAAATAGAGGACTTATTATTGATGTGAGTGAAATGCATCGCATTACTGTTAATACAGATACATTAACAGCAACAATTGAAGCTGGCGCAAATCTTGGCACTGTTTATAAAGAGCTTTGGAATTATGGTGTGACAATACCGGCTGGTACAAGTGCAAGCGTTGGAATTGTTGGATTAACACTTGGCGGTGGCATCGGTATGCTTTCACGCTTATTTGGATTAACATGTGATCAATTAGTAGAAGTTGAAATGGTACAAGCGTGCGGTAAATTTGGAGCAAAACTCATTCGCGCAAACGAACATGAAAACCATAACTTGCTTTGGGCATGCCGCGGTGGTGGTGGTGGAAACTTCGGAATTGTTACTTCTTTAACTTTTCGAGTGCATCCTATAAAGAATGTATCAATCTTCTCCATTACATGGAAATGGAAAGATCTTATCGCTGCATTTCAAGCGTGGCAAAACTGGGCGCCTTATATAGACGAACGTCTCACTTCATCAATTGAATTATTCGCAAAGCAACGAAATAAAATTGAAGTAAAAGGTGAATTTGTTGGCCCTCCCTCTGAACTCCATTCCTTATTATCTCCTCTTCTCGAAACTGGTACCCCCTCACTTTTTATAGATGAAGTTCCGTATATACAAGCTGTTCAATTCTTTAATAGCGGTAATATTCCTGAAAACTTTAAGCGTTCTGGTTCCTACGTGTATAACCCTATCCCTCTTAAAGGAATTCAAATCATGCAACATTTTCTTTCTCATGCTCCAAATAAAGATGCGAGTATTTGGCACCAATCGCTCGTAGGTGCTGTTGAAAATATTCCGCCTACTGAAACAGCTTATTTTCATCGTAAAGCAATTATTGCGCAAGAATACATTACCTCTTGGAAATGTGATGCTGAAGAAAATCGCAATATACACTGGGTTAAAGATTTACGAGAAAGCTTAGATCCTTATACACGAGGTGACTATGTCAATTGGCCCGATATCGACATTAAAAATTGGCAAACTAGTTATTACGGTTCTAACTTTCAAAGATTACGTAAAGTGAAAACCATATATGATTCGTGCAATGTTTTTCGTTTTCAACAAAGTATCCCTCCTTTTTACATTGAAAATCGTTCAATTGTTTGTTTCAAATCCGCTGCTTGCTTCTCTAAATCCTTTAGTAATTGATCGATTAGTACCATATTTTTTGATTGTTGCAACGTCACACGCGCTACTTCTTGTGAACCAGCTGACGTTTCCTCAGCAATCGCTGCTACAGCCTTCGTCTGTGCTCCTGTTTGATGAATGTGACTAACTTGTTCGTTCATATAGCTACTAATCTGCTTCGTTGCATCGGCAACTTCCATAATACTTGATGACATTTCTTTTAAAATTAATTCAGTAGCTTCCCCACGTTTTGCCTCTTCTTTAGCTGTTTTCACTTGCTCTGTCATTTTCAATGCGACTTGTTGCACTTCCTCTTGCATATTCCGTAATAACTGCGAAATATTTCTTGCAGAATGATCGCTTTCATCAGCAAGCTTACGTACTTCTTCAGCTACAACTGCAAAGCCCCTTCCGTGCTCTCCAGCACGAGCTGCCTCAATAGAAGCATTCAGTGCTAATAAATTCGTTTGACTAGCAATCTCACTCACAACAGAAACAATATGTTCCACTTGTTTCATTCGTTCTTCTAACTTCTGTACATTTTGCATCGAATTTTCATTTTCTTTTGCCAATGTTTGAATACCTTGAATTAAAGAAGTAAAGACTCGTGTACTTTGCCCCAAAGCTTGAACCATTTCTAAAGACAACTCATCAGACTGTTTTGCTTTTTCTTCTACTTCACTCGCAATGGAAGTTGTTGTATCAACAGCCGAAACAATCGCCTGAATGGAAGCTGCTGATTGCTCAGCGCCAGAAGAAATCTCTGTAAGGGTTTCAGACACACCTCGTGCTTGCTTTGTTGCTTCCCCTGTTTGTCTTCTAATTTGCTGAACTTGATTATTTGTATACGAAAATGTAGTATCAATATTTTTTACCATACCTCTTAAGTTCCCTAGCATCATATTAAATGCAACACTTAAAGATTTAATCTCATCATCTGTTTTTGGTAACGGGACATCTTCACGAATATCGCCATCGGCCGCCTTCCGTGCAGCCTCCTCCAACTTTCTAAGTGGTTTAATTAAAAAGATTGCTGCTCCATACGCTAAAATTCCAGACCATACTACACCTAATAACATAACGATAATATTATAAACAGTTTGACTTACATAACTTTGAAAATAATCGTATATCACGTAGATAAAAAATATACTTGTTGAATATGTAATAAAAGCTAAAACTGTAGTAAATAGCATAAGTTGTGTACGTAAACCAAAAGAAAATGTTTTCCTTTCTTTTTCCATCTTCCCTTTCCCCCTTTTTATAAGCAATATAAATACTACCTATATATTATTATCCATATTTTCATTATAGAAGGATATAGGGATTTTAAAAATCATTATTTCTTTGAATATCCAATTGCACGAAAAAAATAAAGGATTCTGACAATTCGTGGCTAATAACAGAAATAAGGGGCAACATTTGTAAAATATATTTTTGACTGGGGGTTTTGTATGATTCAGGTTCGAAATCTAGTAAAATCATTCGGCTCACTTGATGTTTTAAAAGGAATTGATTTAGAAGTCAAAGAAAAAGAAGTTGTTGTTTTAATTGGTGCCAGTGGTTCCGGTAAAAGTACATTACTTCGCTGTCTTAACTTTTTAGAAATGTACGATGAAGGTGAAATTCACTTACAAGGTGAACGAATTGATCCTAAGCATTCAAATTTAAACAAAGTCCGTGAAAATGTCGGTATGGTTTTTCAGCACTTTAACCTTTTTCCCCATATGACCTCACTAGAAAACATCATAGAAGCACCTATTCATGTAAAAAAATTAGAAGCAGCAAATGCAAAGGATATCGGAAATCAACTATTGCAAAAAGTCGGCCTACAAGATAAAGCAGATGTAACGCCTCACCTCCTGTCAGGTGGTCAAAAACAGCGCATTGCCATTGCACGAGCTCTTGCTATGAACCCTAAAATTATGCTATTTGATGAACCTACCTCAGCCTTAGACCCTGAACTTGTTGGAGAAGTATTGCAAGTTATGAAAGAACTTGCTGAAGAAGGAATGACCATGGTTATCGTTACTCATGAAATGAATTTCGCAAGAGATGTAGCTGATCGCGTCATTTTTATGGATGATGGAAAAATTGTAGAGGACGCTCCGCCAACGCAATTCTTTTCAGCTCCATCACATGAACGAGCAAAACAATTTTTACGCAACGTTTTATAATGTAACTTCTGTTTCAAACGAAAAGAAATACATTCATACGGTGCACAACTCAATAACATACTTAAAACCATCCGTATGATCAATATATAGGAGGGGTTTTATGAAAAGAAAACTATTAACCATTGTTGCGAGTATTACATTATGTACATCCTTCATACTAGGAGCCTGTAGTAAGGAAAGTGCTACTACTTCTTCAAATGGTGAAAAAGAATTCCGTTATGCGATGAGTGGCTTATATAAACCTTTTAACTATAAAGAAAATGACGGAAAGCTTGCCGGTTTTGATGTGGAAATTGGTGAGGCACTCGCAAAAAAAATGAATATGAAACCCACTCCTATTACAAATCCGTGGGAAACGCTAATTCAAGGTCTACAATCGAAAAAATATGATGCTATATTGGGCAGTATGGCAATTACAGAAGAACGCTTAAAAGCTGTTAATTTCTCAAATCCTTATTATCGTTCTGGTGCCCAAATTTTTGTGGCTAAAAAGAATACATCTATCTCTTCTCCAGAAGATTTGAAAGGTAAGAAAATTGGTGTTGTAAAGGCTAGTACCTTTAAAGCCCTTGTTGCAAAACATACAGATCAAATCACAGAATATGACAGCGATATTACTGCACTTATGGACCTAGAGCCTGGGCGTGTTGACGCAGTAATCACTGATCAAATGGTCGGTTTACGTATGATCAAAGAAGGTAAATCAAATATAAAAGAAGCTGGAAAACCATTAAATCTGGATGAAATGGGAATTGCTATTCGTAAAGATGATAAAGCAATGGTTGAGAAAGTAAATAAAGCTTTAGATGAAATCATTAAAGATGGTACGTATGAAAAAATCAGTAAAAAATGGTTTGGGCGTAATATTCTCGGTGAAGAGGAAAAAACGAAGTAAATTAGCCCTTCAAATGTTTCATACATTATGCCCCACTTTTTATGTGGGGTATTTCATTCCCTACCAAAATCCATACAATATGAGGTGACACATATGTTTGAAATTTTTATGTCTACTTATCCCACACTCTTAAAGGCTACTATTGTCACATTACAATTAACATTAACTTCCCTAGTACTCGGTTCACTAATTGGATTACTATTCGCTTTTTTTCGAATCTCTAATAATAAGATTTTAAATAGTATTGCTCATGTATATATCGCCATTATTCGTGGTACACCTTTAATTGTTCAAATTGCCATTCTCTATTTTGGGATTACATCCGTTGTTGTTTTCACTCCTTTTTGGGCAGGAGCAATTGCTTTAGCAATCCATAATGGTGCATATATTACTGAAATTTTCCGCGGATCCATTCAATCTGTCGACCGTGGACAATTAGAAGCTGCTCGCTCTCTAGGTATGCCTTACCCTTTAGCAATGCGCCGTATTATATTACCGCAAGCATTTCGGCAATCTCTTCCTCCTTTAGGAAATCAGTTTATTATTGGATTAAAAGATTCTTCACTTGTTGCTTACGTAGGAATGTCCGAATTATGGGGATCAGGTTTATCTATTGCTGCAGGTAACTTCCAACAATTAGATACATATGTAATCGTTGGTTTATATTATCTCGTGCTTGTTCTCCTATTCACTTACCTTGTTAACCTTTTGGAAAAACGACTACAACGAAAAGAAATGAACTCCGGCCAAGTCCATAGAAAGAATAAAAAAGAAGTCTCTTTATAAAAAAAGCAAGCCAGAGATGGCTTGCTTTTTCATTGCAAAATATATCAATTTTTACTGATTTACTTTTTTAATACTCTCTTTTTCCTCTATATGTTCCTCACGATATGAAATATTATGAGGATCTAGTCCATTTCCTAAAGAACCATAGAAATGCTCTCTATGCGGATCCACTAATTCGCTTCCTTGATAATACACACGTGGTGTATTCCATAGTGCTGCCAAAGCTTTTGTCATTGGCATCTCATGATAGCGTTCCGGCCACATTTCTTTAATTTTATCTTTTACTAACGGATAGTATTTAGAGCTCATAGCAGGGAACAAATGGTGTTCTGTATGATATGAGAAATTGAAATGTAAAACATCTACCCAGCGCGGCACTGTTACTGATAAACAGTTTGCTAACGGATCATTTACTGGAACAATTGGATTTAAGCGGTGATTTGTTGCGATATATGCCATTACAATAAAGTTGGCAATTAACAACGGAATCACATATGCAAATAACCATTTTGCTGGTCCCATAATAAACAATAAACTAATCCAAACTGTCCAAGGCAAAAGAAGTTGAAGCCATACAGATTTTTGATTGGATGACTTAAATTCTTTTATAAAATGAAAGAACATTCGAGTCGAATGCAATGTAAATTGAATGGTTAATGACAGAAAACTAAAGAATGAACGTACATGAAGAGGCATACGATATACCCAGCTCAAAAACTTACTCTTTTTAAGCTTCTCAAGTGTCGGCCATGCATCTGGATCATTCTCTTCATGTTGTGTATGAACGTGATGCGTTGCATTGTGCCACTTTCTCCAAAGTTTAGGTCCTGTTGATAATGGCATAAACGCAATTGCTCCTAAGAAATCTCGAAGCCATGCCTTTCTTACAACAGTTCCATGTAAAATTTCATGGCCTAAAAACCCAAGTGAAGCAAAACATAATCCAAGAACAATCGCAATTCCTAGATTCGCCCACACATTCAATTCAAATACACCAATCGATATTAACCCCGCCAATGCCACAAGCAAATAAGCCAGTCCACCAAATAAACGAGTAGGAACTGGTTTAAATGCTTTTTTCGGCAAATGTGGTGATACACGTGCTGCATACCACCCAAACGTATGAAGCTCCTTCATCCTTTTGCCCCTTTCTTATGCCGCGCCTTGCGCAACTTACATATATCAATTCTTGCTTCCAGATTGATTTTACTAGGTGATCAAAAAAGCATCTATTATAAGGAAAATATACTCACTCTATCGTCACTTATTTTTTCGCTTTTATTATCAATGAAAAACATTTCTCTTTTTACTCTCTATCAACCTTTCCACATGATGAATCATATCAATAGAATTTCTATATTGTCAACAACTTTTATGACCTAGTAATAAAAGTTGGCTATATTTTTATAATCATACTTTATTTCACTAAAGAAAAAACATAGACTTTATAAGGTTTCACCCATTATGCATATACATACACTGACATACTATAGACTCTATCTTATTCAAGAACTCTCTATGTAAACAACAAATAAACTCACCTGAATCTAGCTTTACACAACTCCTACCTCTTCATACCGATGACATTAAATAATTATATTAAAATAATGTTATCTTTCTTTTAATAAAAATAGACTCCTTCTAAAACAGCACACATGAATTTCCTATCATATGGAAATATTAAAAGGAAAATTGTTCTAAAATCGGGAGGTTTCTATAATGACAAGCGATACATTTCCACAATTCCCATTATCTTATTGGATTGAATCTACTCAAATCCCTGCTTTTCCAACTTTATCTGAAAATATAAAGACGAAAGTTGCTGTTATCGGTGCTGGTATTACAGGTATTACTACTGCCTATTTACTTGCGAAAGAAGGAATCGATGTTGCTTTAATTGATTCTGGTCTTATTTTAAATGGAACGACTGGGCATACAACTGCAAAAGTAACAGCTCAACATGATCTTATTTATGATGAATTAATCAATCATTTCGGTTTGGAAAAAGCGAGGCTTTACTATGAATCAAATAATCATGCTCTACAATTCATCAATGAGACTGTGCAAACATATAAAATCGACTGTAATTTCTCAAGTGAAGATTCATATTTATATACAACTACTGATAATGGATTAAGAAATTTATCGAAAGAATATGAAGCCTATCAAAAATTAAATATACCTTGTGACTATGTTCAATCTCTATCGATTCCGATTCCCATCCAATCCGCACTTGTCATGAAAAATCAAGCACAATTCCATCCCATCCTTTATTTAAAAACACTTTTAGAAAAGTTTGTGGAGATGGGCGGAAAAGTTTATGAACAAACAACAGCTATTGATGTGGAAAAAGGTGATTATCCACAAGTCATTACAAAGGGCGGACATCGCATCACTTGTGAATATGTTGTCTCTTGTTCACATTTTCCCTTTTATGATGCAAATAGCTTTTTCTTTACGCGAATGTATGCCGAACGCTCTTATGCTCTTGCAATCAAAGCAAAAACAAATTATCCAGGTGGCATGTATTTAAGTATTGATGATCCAAAACGCTCCTTACGCTATACAACAAACAACGGGGAAAAATTAATTTTAATTGGCGGAGAAAGTCATAAAACAGGACAAGGAATAAACACGATGCTTCATTACGAAGCACTGTATTCTTTTGCAGAAGCAACGTTTGGAGTAGATGAAGTTCCCTATAGATGGTCAGCACAAGATTTAATCACGCTAGATAAGCTTCCTTATATCGGACATATTAACGAAAGGAATCCAAATATATTTGTTGCAACTGGATATCGTAAATGGGGAATGACAACTGGAACTGCTGCTGCTCATTTATTGAAGGATTCCATTCTAAAAGTACACAGTCCATATAAAGAACTGTATGCACCATCACGCTTCCATGCAAATCCAGATATAAAAACGTTCCTCTCCCAGAACATAGATGTTGCGAAACATTTAATTGAAGGAAAGATCGAAACCGCATTACGTAAACCAGAAGATCTCGAAGTTGGTGAAGGATCTGTCGTGCATGTTAATGGGAAACGAGCAGGTGCTTATAAGGACAAAGATGGAAAATTACATATTGTCGATACAACTTGTACACATCTTGGCTGCGAGGTTGAATGGAACAATGGTGATTGTACTTGGGATAGTCCTTGCCACGGTTCCCGCTTTTCAATTGAGGGCGATGTTATGGAAGGTCCAGCAGATCAACCGTTAAAACGAGTTGATAATGAGTAAACAAATAAATTCCGACATAAGAAGGAAAATTTTAACATCAAATAAAATAATATATTTATCTATAAATCAAAAGGGGTGAACATTATGCAACCTTCAGCTCCACCTCATCTAGAATCTACTGAAACTGTCTTTTCAAGCTCTATTACAAAACTTGTTGTTTTTATTTGTTGGCTAGCCATTCTAGCTGATGGATATGATTTAGGTATTTACGGTGCCGTTCTACCAAAACTCCTAGAAGACAAAAGCTGGGCACTTTCACCCGCACACGCTGGTACAATTGCTAGCTATGCTTTATTTGGGATGTTTATTGGCGCTATTCTAGTTGGAACCATTACAGATCTAATTGGACGAAAATGGACACTTATATGCTGTTTAGCACTTTTTTCTATCACAATGGGCCTAGCTGCACTTGCTCCTTCCCCCGAATTATTTGGGTTATTTCTATTTATTGGAGGAATCGGATTAGGCGGTGTTATTCCAACAGCTTCAGCACTTACTGTTGAATATTCACCAAAAAAGCGGCAATCTTTTATTTATGCTCTTATGTTTACTGGCTATCCTTTAGGGATCGTGTTAGGGGCTATTTTGTCTATGTTTATGTTAGAAGATTTCGGATGGAGAATTATGTTTGGCATCGGAATGATTCCACTGCTCCTCATTCCTTTCATCATTCGTTATTTACCTGAATCCATTCAATTTTTATTATCACGTAATCGCCAAGAAGAAGTGAACCAAATTCTTAATCGTTTTCAAATTAAATTCCATGAAAAAGATGAAATTCCTGAAACACTAGCTAATACACAAAAGAAAAACGGATTTCTTACTTTATTCTCAAAAGAATACATAAAAGCAACGCTACTTTTTTGGATTACTTATATAATGGGAATGTTTTTAATATACGGTTTAAATACTTGGTTACCGCAGATGATGCGCCAAGCAGGATACCCTCTTGGATCTAGTTTATCATTTTTACTTATGCTAAATATTACTGCCGCTATCGGTGCTTTATTTGCTGGAGCAATCGCGGATCGTATAGGGGCCAAAATTGTTATTAGCATCTCCTATCTTATGGCAGCTATATGTATTGGACTATTAACCATTAAACCATCCGTTACAATCATTTATCTTTTAATTGGTCTTGCTGGAATTGGATCAGTCGGTATTACTCAAATATTGAATGCATATGTAACACAATACTTCCCATCCCATATCCGAGCTACTTCCTTAGGCTGGGGACTTGGACTTGGCCGAGTTGGTGCGATTGCTGGTCCTATTCTTGTCGGTATTATTATGACAATGCAATATGACTTAGCATGGAATTTTTACTTATTCTCATTCGCAGGTCTCATCGCAGCTATGTCTGTTTTCTTTATTCCTACAAAATAAAAAAGAGCACAAACTCACTTGTGCTCTTTTTCAATTCTTGCTAACTCCGCTTTAATTTTCTCTCTCATTTCATACCCTCTCCATTTTTTGATTATTTCCTTGGAAATTCGACAAATGTATTACTAAGTTTACTACATGCTAAAATAGCTGTCAGAAAATTCCCGACAGCCTGCCAAAATCCCTTATTTTTTACTTGTTCTTTTCTGTTACACTAACCGCAATTCGTTCAAACTCTTTTTGAATCTCCTCTTTATATGCATCTACTTTTGAAAAATCCATAGCAGCAATATAAATTCGTTCTAATTTATCACGAACTGATTTCGCTTTCGCTAAGAAAGACATCGCCTCATTCATTTTTGCTCTATATTGAATCGACACGTCGCGAATTTCTGTCGCATACTTCTCATCTGTCCCTGGTGTCACAATCAGGGCATACATATCTATAATTTCATCACCTTCACGGCTTGGAAAATATTCATGTGGTGCGGTACTATCAAAAATTGCAAAACCTAACTCTCTTACGATAACCATATCAAGACTATTTGGATCAAATCCACAATGATATACTTCAACCGCAAAGCCTTTTTCTTCTGCTACCTTAGCTAATTTTTTGAGCATTGTTGATTTCCCAGAGCCTGGGCGTCCTTTTATAAAATAACGATGTGGTAATCCTTCTGTTAAATTAGGAACAAAATCAACTGCTCCTTTCGGTGTAGCTGCTCCTAAAAAGCGATGTTTCACAAGCGATTGTTTCCCGCTTTTATCTGTAAATAGCTTCTGAATCAGCTGATCTGTTAGTTCATTTGCTTTATTAAAATCAATATTATTAATATATATTTTCTCCCACTCATCATGTATAATTAGCGCCTCGTGAAAACAAGCGTAAGCAGCTTGAAAAGCTTTGCTTGCTTCTGAAACAAATCGTTCAATTTCCACCTTCTGCTTTCTTAATTTATCTGAGTCCCAAGCAACCCCTAAATTGATATACTCCTCAACAACTCCTGGCATTTTCGGCTCGATAACATGCGGAGATGTTCCATCAACAATTCCTACTTTTAACTTCGGGATAATGACACCATCAACCGATTTATTATCGGAAGAACAATGTAAAAATTCAATACCATATCCTTTTTCAACCCATTCACGACCTATTGCCTTAATTAAAGAAGATTTCCCCGTTCCAGGGCCACCCTTTAAAATAAATAATCTGTCTAACCCTTTTAAATTCTCATCGTATAAATTATGAAATCCTCTAGCTGTATTTCCACCAGCATAATAATTCAATACAGTCCCTGTCACTGCACTCACTCCTTCGCAGCATTCTATTTACATAAGCTACAATATGCAAGCAGCTTTATTTGGGTGAATACCTATTTTGTATTGCACGAAAAAAGGAAATGAATTATAATTTAAATACAATGAATATTCAGAACTAAAATTAAATATGTCTTTATCAAGAGAGGCAGAGGGACCGGCCCTTTGACGCCCAGCAACCTCAGTTTATAGAAACTGAATAGGTGCTAATTCCTGCAAAATGCATTGCATTTTGAAAGATAAAACGTAACTATTGTGTGCACAACTCATCTTTCTTGATTACGAAAGGTGAGTTTTTTTATTTCAAAACATATACTGGAGGTATTTAAAGTGAAAGTAATTGACCTATCACAAACATTTGAAAACAATATGTCCCAATTCCCTGGAACACCAAAAATCAATTTAGGGGCCATTACAAGCGTTGAAGAGACAGGCTATCAAGTTACAGATTTTCATTCTGTCGTTCATGTTGGCACGCATTGTGATGCTCCTGCTCATTTCATTTCAGGCGCAACGACTATTGATCAATTACCCCTAGATCAATTTGTAGGCGAAGCGGTTCTTATTGATGTAACTCATGTACAAGAACGAAAACTACCGAAAGAAGTATTGCACAACGCTGACATAAAAAAAGGTGATATTGTTATTTTCCATTCCAATCTATCTACTAAATGGAATACAGAGGCATATGAGCAAGAATCTTTTTATCTTTCTGAAGAATTAGCCGAAGAACTAGTTCAATTAAAAGTAAAATCGGTCGGCCTAGATTTCATTTCTCCTGATGAGGTATCGACAGAAACATCACCAATTCATCACATACTACTTGGAAATAATATTTATTTAATTGAAAACTTAACAAACTTAGATGCCATTCACACGAAACGTTTCTTTTTCTCAGCGGCACCTTTAAAAATTAAAGATAGCGACGGTGCTTTCGCAAGGGCATTCGCTGTAATTTTTTAAACAAACTATACAAAAAAGCAAAGATCATCATTGACCTTTGCTTCTATTTTTTTTATTTAAACTAAGAAAGAATTGCTCAACACGAGGACGTAACCAAGCTAAATAATCTTTCTCTTTCTTCTTTGTACAAGCTATTTCTTCTCCATCTACCATTCCGACAAGCTCTAGCTCTAACAGTTGCCTCGTAAATGCTAACATATTTATTTCTTCGTCTGGATACTCTTCTTTTAATTTCTCCTCAATTTCCCCTAATAAAAAACCGTCACGCATCATTGCCAATGCATCAATCCAAAGTGGCGGCATTTCATATTTCTCTCCTGTAATTGTATCTTTTACAATATAATTCTTTTGCTCTTTTCGAAATTGAATCGTGTGTAAGCATACAGTCGAATTTAATGTTAATTCCATCATACCACCTCTTTCATAATATCTGCATAGAAAAAAGGATGCGCGTGCACCCCTTCTTTTCCTAACACTACCGAACCGTTACATGAATAACAAATCTCATGTCGATATTTTCCTCCATTATAAACGAAGTATTTTATAAAAAAAACCCTTCTTGGAACATTTTATAAAATGTTTATATTTACACAACAAGAACACTTTTCTGAAAAATATTTTCTTCTAGCACATTATACTGTCGGTAAAGAAATTTCCACTTTCGTTCCTATTCCCACGTTACTTTGAATCGCGATACTTCCTTGATGTTCCTTAATAATTTTATATGTAATCATTAATCCAAGTCTCGTACCATTCTCCTTTGTTGTATAAAAAGCCTTTCCAACCTTCTCTAGCTTCTCCTTCTCTATACCAAAGCCTTGATCTTCAACAGACATGCACAAATGCCCTTCCGTTTTTCGATATGCACGGATATGAATACCTCCACCTTCTGGCATTGATTCTGTTCCGTTTTTAATAATATTTATCTACTTGTAAATGAAATCCCACTCTATACTGCGCTGCATAACTTTCCATTAGCTGTACAGCATATAAAAGGATTGCTTGTATATTACACCATTCATAATTTGTTGGCTTTGGTTTCCTTAACAAATCCGTTAATTTTTTAAAATACTTTTAAGGCTTCCCTTTCCTCATAAATCAAGCTTCATATAAATACTCCTCATGGATCCATACAAAAACTCTGCGTGTTATCTCCTTAAATTATAGCCTTCAGGGCAATATACAACCTTATCATACGAAAAGGAAGGAGATCTCTCCTTCCTTTTCGCTATAACTTATATCCATCTTACCCGATCATGTAGCAGACCATCCGTAAAATTATTATGTCCTATTACAAAATTATTCATATATAAATCTAGATATTCGCCGTACTTACTTTCTGTATTTAATAATAATTCCTCGACATAGTAAGCACCTTGTTTAAAGTTATCGAACAGTAAACTACACAAGCCAGCATAAATTCCGCACCCTACTTGGAAGTAAGTCGCGTTCGTTTTATATTTATGAAAAACTTGACTGCTATTCATCACGTTATACATATACATCTCGCTATTTTCATAAACGAGTAGCACACCAACCAGATCCTCCCCTGCAATCTCTTCTTCCGCTGGATTAAATACTTTACGATTCCAATTCCATAAATCTTCAACTTGATCTAAGTTCTGTCTAATTATATTAGTCGTATACTCATTAATTTGATAAAGAAAACCCACTTCCATATTGAAGTTTTTTCCTAAAATTAAAACTTCCTCATGTGGCATTAAACAACCATAAAACTCTTTCTCTCCTAACTTTACTTTATACTCTGAAGCATATACATCTTCATAAAAATAAAGAGGTCGATGATGGCTCATATACATCGGATAACTCCATATTGCTTCATCTAGAAATCGCTCTACTGCCCATGAAGCATAAAGTGTATGAGGCTTTATAAGTGCTGTATCATTTAAAAATGACGTATCATGTTCTACTATATAACATGCTTTGGGCTTTTCATTTGGACGTTCCTTCATAAGTTCAACAACCATCCATTGAACAACACCTGGATTCATACCTGATCCTATAATTGCTTTTGTATTTGTAAATTTCTCTTTTTCCTTCTCAAACCGCGTATATCTTTCCGTAAGCTGAAAGCCAATTAAACTATCGTCTTGATCTACTGCCTCATTTTCCAAAGCTGAATTAATATAGCAAATTCCAAGTTCATTACAACAGCTTAATACTCTGATTGTATCTGCCCCTGAAACATCAATAACAACACCGGTTCTTTTTTCTTTCAAATGTTGTTTGAATTTCACTACATCTTGAAGGTCAATTTCATATAAAAACAATTGCTCTTTCAAATTTGGAAACAACTCATCATAATAAGTCCTATCTTTTTGTTTTATATCAACCAAATGAAATGTAACATTCTTTATCGCTTCATAAATCGGGTCTTTTTCATTTACTATCGCTTGATTTAAAATGGCTAAAACTGCTTTTGCTGCTCCACCAGCACTACCAAGTAATGTAATCGATAACGGATTCGAAAACTGCTCCACAAACAAAACCCCTTTAATGTATTAGTTGAACAGTTCTCCCTCAAAAAATAAATTGAATATATGAAAAGATGGCTCGTACATATCTTTTATAATTTTGCACAAGATTAACTCTTCATAGATAAAGCTAACATATTTATATTCAATTCATTTTCCCCCTCATATTCAAATCGTGCTAAACAAATAGGCTCGACCTTTTCTTCTGTATATAAAAGAAAAAGCCAGCCCTTTCAACTAGTCTACGGACAATGGACAGATTTCACATGTTGAATATTCACATACATTTTTGCATCACGTGCTTTTAATATTTCAATATGTCCCTCATCAATCTTCGCCATCTTTCCGATTTTATTAGATTCCTCGCCTAAATCGAACACCATGATTTTACCAGCCATTTTAATAAGCTGCTCTTCAAATGTTCTAGCTAACGTAATATTTAACGGATTCACGGGAAGTTCATTTTTATTGAGGGCATAAGGGACTTGATTTTCTTTATATGGAATTAACCATTTCAAATGCTTTAAAGATATATATACTGTTTTATAAACTGGGCTATAAAAAACGATATAATCGTTCATTACACTTGTAACATAACCGTGTATTGGAGCATTTCCTGCTACATAAACTTCTGTAAAAATCCCCTTAGAAGTACTTAATACTTTTCTCAAAGAAATGGAAGGTGATTCCCTCTTAATTACAGAATCAACATCAGGTTTTGATATTTCTTCATCATGTGGTCTTAAAAATTTATAATATTGGACATGGTATAAAGATATATATACGTAGTCTTGTCCATTGTAAAGAACAACAATATCATTTCCTACGTCTATTAATACACCTTTAAATCTTTGTTCACCGATTAATTTAACATATATATTTTCTCCAATGCTTTTGTTTAACTCATTCATCTATATCCTCCTTCCTATGAATTTCTTCTTTCCTGTCTTCCATTTCAAAAAAATAATCAGGGCAAAGTTCTGTCTTAATAGTAAGTAATTCCTTTTCATACTATCGAAATAAGAAATTGTTCTTCTCTTTCCCTCATAATGCCCCTCTTATTTATTAAACATTATTCATCTTCATTCTTTTTACATTTAACTACTTGACTCACACTCTTAATATGAGACTTAACTACATAAATAACTTCATCACAGTTTACTAGTGTAATACAACCATGGTGTACCTCACTTAATAAACCTTCCACACATTCTGGACCGCCACGATTAATTTTTACCCACTTATACTTCAAGTCTTTTAATATATCTAAAAAAGTATCCTCATCAGAACAGAAACATGAACTATAGCAATCGCCGCATTTACTTTCTTTCACTTTCTTAACTAGGCTCTTCACATGTTTCAATTGATAATATACTAATTCCCCATGAGGTAATTGTAGCGTTAGATAATCTTTGCCTAACGATACGAGCTCACCCACTCGACTTTCTGGTCCACGAAGGTTTACTTTTACAGTCTCACCAACTAAACATTTAATTTGGTCACAGCATAATACATTCTCCAATTTCGTATCCCCCTTTCTTATTATCTTCCTCTACTTGATTGTCTTTGTGCACGAGCGCGACCTGAATTATTGCTACTACTTTCCTTACTGCTACTATCGTCGCTCTCATTGCTCTCTCCACATGCTAATGCATTATAGTTAACGCTTTTAATATGCTTTACTGCAATTAATATAACTTCTTCTTTTACAATTAATGTCACAAAGTCACAAGAAACATCTTGTAAAATGCCTTCCACTTTCTCTGGACCACCGCGATTAATTTTCACCCAGCAATATTTGAAGCTTTGAAGTAGTGCTTCAAAGTCTTCTGCACATTCGCAATCTTCCCACTCGCACTTACTTGCTCCGCATTCTTTCGCATTTTTTGTAATACTTTTTAGATGATTAAGTTGATAGTAATAAAGTTCACCTTTTTCATTCTGCAATACGAAGTAGTCCGGACATACTGATATTATTGTTCCTTTTTGAGATTCTGGACCACCCCTGTTTACTCTCACAAAAGATCCAATTAAGTCTTTCAAAAAATCACAATGAAATATACTCACGAGAAAACCCCTTCCATTAATTTATAAGCTTTTGCACTGATAGTATATGTATCTGTACAGGTTACGTTCTCTATGTTTGTCCTAGCTAGAAAAAAATATGCTTTTAACATGGTAGACTACTACCTATCAAAATCTTAAAAAACGTTTACGGTCTTTTAAATTTGACATTTTTGCACAAAAAAATCCCGTATGAAGATACATTTCTGCCTATCTTCATACGGGATTTCCCATCGTTTAATCTTCGTCTTTAACATCCATATCTTCTGGAATTGGTTCGTTCAATATTTCTTCCACTAATTGCTTATATTTCTCCATTTGTTCTAAATGTGTATTAAATTGTTCTTTATTTAATAAATATTGTTCTCCATCAAATAGCGCACGAACTTTCTTTTTCTGAATTAGCTCTTCAATATACGATTTTGGTAAATTCAAATACTCCGCAGCTTCTTCTACTGTTATATACAACGCGTTCATTCCTTTATTATTTTTTCCTATATACTGTATCTTACTTTATTTTTGTAAACAAATAAAAAAGATTTTGTAAATGCAATTTAAAAAGAAGGTGGATGCATTCCATATATTGTATAATAATATAGTAAGGATTTTTTAAATATAGAATGGTATTACCCATTTACACAAAGGAGAGTTAACATATGGCTACTCGTCACATCATTACAATGTTAGAAAAAACATTACAGGTTGAAACAAAAAACACAATTTCTCATTTAACTACATCTTTATCTGATCGTATTCTTTCTCAAAGCTCAGCGATACATGAAAACAATTGTTACCATACAATTGGGGAATGGTACAAAAATCATTTTTTATTCCAACAAGATGATTTCCTTTGGGCTAAATACGCTTTCTATGACGCATATTGTGAAGCTATAAAGGGACAAGGACATCTTACAAAACGCGTCCGTCAAATATTAGAATCATTAGCTCGAATGCATGGAAAACAGTACATTGCATCTATATTAAATATGCCATTTCCTAACGAAAGAGCTAAAGGGACAGCATAATATAATACTGTTCTGCATCAGCAAAGCATAGATTCATTGCTTTCTAGGAAGATTTACAAATAAAACGTTCATATCACATGAACTGATGAAACCGGTGTCATTATAATGATTGAAAATATAGTTAACAGGAAAACCCCCATTTACCTCTCTTATCACTCGAATAGAGAAGTAAATGGGGGTATACTTGTTTTTTATTATTTCATCATCTGCTTGATCAATTCACGATTTCTTTTCTTAAATACTTCATTATGTGAAGAAACCATTCCATATTCGCTTGCATCTGGCTGAATAAATTGTTTCGCTTTATTTACAGCATTTCCTGCATCTTGGAACGCTCCCGCAATTAAGTGTAATTTCCCTTCATGCTTTAAAATATCTCCCGCAGCATATAATCCATCTACTGAAGACTCGCTATTTGCATTCCCTGCAATATAATAATTATCTATAATTGCAACGTCTAACTCACTATTTTCTAATAATGTAATGTCACGCTCATATCCATGGTTAATAATCACTTCTTCAATAGGTAAATGGGCAACTTCACCCGTCTCATGATTTGTTAATTCTACATATTCAATTGCTTCATGATTATCACCAGCAATTAATTTTGTAATAGAGGTATTAAAGAAACACTCCGCTGAGCTGTTCATAAGTTGCTTCACTTGTGCTTCATGACCAGATAATTCTTCTTTTCTATATGTTAAATAAACTTTTTTCGCAATTGGTTCTAACTCATTTGCCCAATCAATTGCAGAGTTACCTCCGCCTGAAATAATGACCGTTTTATCTTTGAAACGTTTTAACGATTTAACTGTATAATTTAAGTTTGATACTTCAAATCGCTCCGCACCTTCAATTGATAACTTTTGTGGATTCAATATACCACTTCCAGTTGCAACGATCACTGTTTTTGAAAAGTGTTCTTCTCCATTGCTCGCCTTTAACGTAAAAGTGCCATCTTCGTTACGAATAATCGATTCTATTTTTGTATTTACTACCACTTCAGGCTGAAATGTTAACCCTTGTTGTACAAGTTGCTCAATTAATTTTTCACCAGTAACCGGTAATAATCCGCCAATATCCCAAATCATCTTCTCCGGATAAACATGTATTTTTCCACCTAACTGTGGTTGAAATTCTATTATTTTCGTTTTCATCTCTCTGAGTCCACTATAAAAAGCTGAATAAAGCCCTGCAGGTCCCCCGCCTATCACGGTTACATCAAACAATTCTTCTCTATTCATTCACCTTCACTCCTCAGCTACTAATCATTGATTATCATTCTCAATAAAATATAACCTGTTTCCGCAAATTTTACAATCAAAATTACTATTGACAATACACCTATATAAAATTATATTATTTAAAGAATCAATAGTGATAATCATTATCATTTTGTTAATAATTAGCAAATTTGAGATTACATCTTCTTTCACTAATATGGTTAATACTATATTGTGAAATCTCACATTCAAGATTTTTAATAAGCATTTTGCATTACCACTACTCTTTCAAACAGATTGCAGTTAAACAAATTATTGTATACACATATCATCTATGTTAAAGGAGAAAGACGATGAAAAAGTTATTTATTTCACTAACAGTTCTTTTCGTTCTTGTTATGAGCGCTTGTAGCAATGGCTCTACAGACAAAAAGAACGATGCAAAAGGTAGTAAATCAGAAACAATTACATACCAATCTGAAAATGGTAAAGTAGAAGTTCCTGCAAATCCAAAACGCGTTGTTGTTTTATCATCATTCGCTGGTAACGTAATGTCATTAGGAGTAAATCTTGTTGGGGTAGATTCATGGTCTAAACAAAACCCACGTTTTGATAGTAAACTGAAAGATGTTGCTGAAGTATCAGATGAAAACGTTGAAAAAATCGCTGAACTAAATCCAGATTTAATCATTGGTTTATCAAATATTAAAAATGTTGATAAGTTAAAGAAAATCGCTCCTACTGTAACATATACTTACGGAAAAGTTGATTACTTAACACAGCATTTAGAAATCGGTAAGTTATTAAACAAAGAAAAAGAAGCAAAAACTTGGGTTGATGACTTCAAGAAACGTGCACAAGACGCTGGTAAAGAAATTAAAGCAAAAATCGGTGAAGATGCAACAGTTTCTGTTGTAGAAAACTTCAACAAACAGCTTTATGTATACGGCGAAAACTGGGGCCGTGGAACAGAAATTCTGTACCAAGAAATGAAATTAAAAATGCCTGAAAAAGTAAAAGAAAAAGCATTAAAAGAAGGTTACTACGCATTATCTACTGAGGTATTACCTGAGTTTGCTGGTGATTACTTAATCGTAAGTAAAAACAAAGATACTGATAACTCATTCCAAGAGACAGAATCATATAAAAACATCCCAGCAGTAAAAAATAATCGCGTATACGAAGCAAACATGATGGAATTCTATTTCAATGATCCACTTACATTAGACTTCCAACTAGACTTCTTCAAGAAGAGCTTTCTTGGTAAATAATACAAACATGAGGAATTCTTAAATTAAGAATTCCTCTTCCTTTATTCTATGAACAGAAAAGATGTGAAACGAATGACAAAAGATCACGACAATCCACGTTCTATAGCTTTTACATACAAACTCATTTTGAGCATAATTGCATTCTTTCTTATTTTTATGGTGGCAATGGTATCAGGGGCTGCCGATACTTCAATAAAAGATGTATGGTTAGCGCTCACTTCTTCTGCTAAAGGGGACAAAATATCTATTATTCGAGAAATTCGTTTACCACGTGAAGTAGCTGCAATTTTTGTAGGAGCTGGACTTGCTGTTTCTGGAGCAATTATGCAAGGATTAACACGAAATCCGCTTGCAGATCCTGGATTACTAGGGCTATCTGGTGGAGCAAATGCTGCACTTGCACTGACACTTGCTTTCAACCCTTCCATCAGCTATCTTTACTTAACATTAGCTTGCTTTATCGGTGCTGCAATCGGTGCGATTATGGTATTTGGAATTGGTATGGTGAAAAAAGGCGGGCTGTCCCCTCTTCGAATTGTATTAGCCGGTGCTGCCGTTTCAGCATTTCTACTCGCAATTTCAGAAGGAGTCGGCATTTACTTCAAAATTTCACAAGAGGTATCACTTTGGACTGCTGGGGGCGTAATTGGAACAACTTGGGGCCAATTAAAAATTATTATTCCAGTCATTTCACTTAGTATCTTTATCGCTATCTTACTAGCAAAAAAATTGACAGTTCTTAGTTTCAGTGAAGAAGTTGCTATTGGACTAGGTCAAAAAATTATTGTTATTAAAACCATTCTATTTATCATTATTATATTACTTGCTGGTGCGTCTGTAGCGCTTGTCGGAAATATGGCATTTATCGGCTTAATGGTACCTCATATGGTACGTCCAATTGTTGGGCCAGACTACCGATTTGTTATACCGATGTCAGCAATTGCTGGAGCTTCCTTTATGCTACTTGCAGATACAGTCGGACGTACTATTAACGCTCCGTACGAAACACCAGTTGCCGCTATTGTCGCAATTGTAGGATTGCCATTCTTCCTATTCGTTGTACGTAAAGGAGGAAAAACATTCTCATGATGCAATCTATTCTAAAAAAACAACGTCTTATTATACTGACTTTACTTATACTAACCATCACAACCATTGTAGTTGGAATGGGACTCGGTTCAGCATCTTTATCTTATGATCGACTACTCCCAACATTAATGGGACAAGGAACTTTTAAAGAGGAGTTTGTTTTATACTCTTTACGACTACCTAGAATTGTTATTACATTATTAGCTGGTATGGCTCTCGCTTTATCAGGTGCTATCCTGCAAGGTATTACCCGAAATGATTTAGCGGAACCTGGTATTCTCGGAATCAACTCCGGGGCTGGTGTTGCTGTTGCTATTTTCTTTTTATACTTTCCAATAGATGTAGGTTCATTTCTTTACTTACTACCTGTCGTTGGATTTATCGGCGCATTTCTGACAGCTGTTCTAATTTACGTATTTTCTTATAGTAAATCAACTGGACTTCAGCCAATCCGACTAACATTAACTGGTATTGGTTTTTCATTTGCACTATCTGGAATGATGATTGTCCTTATTTCATCCGCTGATCGTATGAAAGTTGACTTTATCGCCAAATGGATTGCCGGAAATATTTGGGGAGATGACTGGGTTTTCGTTTTGGCAATGCTCCCATGGTTAATCGTATTAATTCCGTTCGTTTTCTATAAAGCAAATCGATTAAACATTCTAGCATTAAACGAACCAGTCGCAATCGGTGTTGGAATTGAAATTGAAAAAGAACGCAGATACTTATTAGTCGCAGCCGTTGCGCTTGCAGCTGCAGCTGTTTCCGTAACAGGAGGAATTAGCTTTATCGGACTAATGGCTCCTCATATCGCAAAATCTTTAGTAGGTCCAAGACATCAAATTTTCATGCCTATCGCCGTTTTAATCGGCGGATGGCTATTGTTATTAGCAGATACAATCGGACGTAATATCGTTGAACCTAATGGCATTCCAGCAGGTATTGTCGTTGCTTTAATTGGTGCTCCTTACTTTATGTATTTATTGCTTAAAAAGGCGTAGGAAACACCCTCAAGATTTTTTCTTGAGGGTGTTTTTATTTCATTCTACTGCTGCCCATACCCTTCAAACTTCTTCGCCAAATTCGCCATCTCATCTTCTGGCAAAAGCTTCGGCTCTCCGACACTTTTCGTTTGATAATAAATTTGCGCACAAAACTCAATTTCTTCTGCAACAGTAAACGCCATTTTTATGTTATTTGCACCTGCAATTAAACCGTGGTTCTCAAGTAAAACAGCACGACGATCAATCATGCCTTCAAAAGCAGCATCTGCTAATTGCTTCGTACCAAATGTTTCATACGGTGCACAGCGTACATTCGGGCCTGCGAAAGCAATTAAATACGATACTGCAGGAAGTTCCCATCCTAATGATGCAATCGTCTTCGCGTAAGGAGAATGTGTATGCACAAGCGCATTTATATCTTCACGCTTTCTATAATAAATAAGGTGCATATCGAGCTCACTTGATGGTTTTCTCTCTCCCTCTACCACTTCACCATCTAAGTTTAATATAACTACATCCTCAGGTTTTGTTTCATAATACTCTAAACCACTTGGGCTAATTGCAACAAGACCTTGCTCGCGATTGAAAATACTAATATTGCCGCCTGTCCCCTTTGTTAAACCGCTAGAAATCATTTTCTTTCCATACGCTACAATTTCTTCTCTTTCTTTTTGTAATAACATATACATCCCCCTAAGTATGAAGCTTATGATGACTGAATCTTTAACTCTATCTACTTATTGAAATAGCTTTTTTAAGTTCTCCGTAAACGGTGCTTTTACAATCCCTTTTTCCGTAATAATCGCTGTTACATTTTCATGTGGCGTGACATCAAATGCCGGATTATATACTTTACTTTCTTTCGGAGCAGAATATTGTCCGAAACGATTAATCACTTCAGAGGCATCTCTTTCCTCGATCGGAATTTCTTTTCCTGTCGGTGTTTTTAAGTCGATTGTTGGTGTTGGTGCTGCTACATAAAACGGAATGTTATAGTATTTCGCCAAAATAGATACGCCTAATGTCCCAATTTTATTTGCTACATCACCATTTGCTGCCACACGGTCGCATCCAACGATTACCGCATCAATCTTTCCTTGTGACATAACCATAGCTGCCATATTATCCGTAATAACAGTAACATCAATCCCCGCTCGCTGTAGTTCTAATGCTGTTAACGTTGAACCTTGTAACCTAGGACGTGTTTCATCTGAATAGATTTTTAAGTCCCATCCTTTTTCTTTCGCTAAGTACATTGGAGCTGTCGCAGTACCATACTTAGTCGTCGCTAACGCACCGGCATTACAATGTGTTAATACTCCCATTCCATCATGGAATAATGTTAGTGCATGTTCTCCAATTTGA
Organism: Bacillus cereus group sp. TH152-1LC; assembly: GCF_027710505.1. Lineage (NCBI taxonomy): Bacteria > Bacillati > Bacillota > Bacilli > Caryophanales > Bacillaceae > Bacillus > Bacillus cereus group sp. TH152-1LC. The sequence goes on from NZ_JAQFNK010000009.1 coordinate 136,749, forward strand.
CGGTTAATTTCTTCATCTTCTCTATGAATCTCTTTTGCCTCTTCTAGTAATCTGTCTTTCAACTGGACGATTGATAAGTGCGCGTTCTCTGTCGCTACCGCTTCCATTCTTTCAAGCGCCCAAAATAAGTTTACTGCTGTCGGCCTTGATGTCGCTAAATATGCACATACCTTTTTTACTTCCTCTATAAATTCTTCTACCGTACTTTGAGTAACTTCCTTAGCCCCTAAATACACACCATAAGCTGCTGAAACACCAATCGCTGGTGCTCCTCGTACTTTCATTACTTGAATGGCATCCCACACACTTTCAGCTGTCTTGAAAGATTCATAGACAACCTCATTCGGTAATAATGTTTGATCTAATAAAACTAAAGCATCCTCTTTCCACTGAATGGGTATTAATTGCTCTTCCATCATCTTCTCCCCTTACTTCGCGTAGTTCATCGACTGTTCTTTTAACGTTTCTACAAAGCTTGTGCCTGTTTTATATTGATTAGCCCGTAAAATAAATTTCTTCGCTACTTGAAGACAAATACGTTCTGCTCTAGCACGTGCTTCCTCATTCTCAATGCAAGTAATATCTTTTACTTTCGCTAGCCCAACAATGCGACGAATTAACTCAAGACCTGTCACTGCAGCTGCATCCTCTAATACAGAGTGTAAATATACTTCGTTAAAGCCTTGTTCCTTCGCCATAATCTCGGTCACATGAATATCCCAAGCATTTAAAAACTTCTTTTTAAACAAATCAATTACCTCTACCATTGTCGATTGTAGCCAACTCATATACGTATCTTTCTCAGCACCGGGCGGCATGGTTACATCTGCATTCACCCAAGCAAACATTAAATTCGCCATTACATTTCCAACGTCATATCCCATCGGTCCATAAAAGGCAAACTCAGGATCAATAACCTTTGTAGAATCATCTCTTACAAAAACAGAACCAGTATGTAAATCACCGTGAATAAGCGCTTGTGCATTCGTCATAAAAGAAAACTTAAGTTTTGCTACTTCCATACGAAGCTCTTTATCACTATAAATATGCTCTCTAATCCATCCTTCATTTAATGGAAACAACTCATTACGCTTATTATGATTTGTAAATGGCTCAGCGTATACGAGGTCCTCTGTAATCTCACATAATTCAGGATTTATATAGTTTTTCACAAGCTCCTTCTTCTCTTTATGATTCATTACAACATCCGATGTTAATAACAGTGTGTTTACCAAAAAGGTCGTTAAATCATCCGCAAGCTTTGGAAACATTTGATGATTTATAAGTGCTGTACGTAATATTGTGTGGTCCGATAAATCTTCCATTACGCAACAATTCATCACACTATCAAACAAATACACCTTTGGAACAAGCCCAGGTGCTAACTCCTCCTCTAACTGCAAAACATCTGATTCTATACGAATACGATTCGTCGACAACTTAAACTCATCTGAAATGCGTGCTGTATGCCCAGCTTGCTTTACAATGACAGAAATATTCTTCTGCTCATCCCAAACGCGGAATACATAGTTTAAATTACCATCGCCTATTTCTTTACACTGTAACCCCTTTGCATCTTCAAACTTAGATAATTTCTCTTTCGCATACACAATCACATCGCTAGCTTCCATTAAAAAATACTTCGTGAACTTAGACATGGTTTCCCCTCCACACTAAATGTAAACGTTTTCTAAAAGCTATAAAAAATAATAGTTTGAAAAATTTTATCCTATATTATATCTTCTTCTTTTTGAAAGGTATATCTAGGTTTTATTATATCTTGTTAAAAATGGGAGTCAATGCTTCCTCTTTCTTAGTCTATTTTCTCTAAATAAAGGAAAATTTCAGTGCTACTGATAATTCGTTTGCACCACTCCCATACTTACAATGGCTATATTCATCTAACCCCTTTCCTTATCTTTGAACTTTCATGTAGAACATTATTTCCTCTACATTACAGGATACGTCATTAAAAACCACAGATTTCATAACATGTAAATACATTAAATCTTTATATTTAATATATACAATTTAAATATTGGAAATTTTATTATATATTATTGAAGAAGAGGTGATTACTCCATGTGGAAACAAGGCATCGGTTGGCTTCTCATCACTGTGATGATTTTTTTAATGATACATATTAACTTTCGAGATAGTGATACAAATCTCATTCAAAAACGTGCACAAAATGGGACAATCGACTTACGTGATCTTCCTTCAAATGCGAAAATATTATCTTTAGCAGGCGAATGGAAATTCACCCCAAATAAATTTGTGGATGTGAACCAATTTCAAGAACAAGCTACAAATCAACTTGTGCCAGGACAGTGGGAATCCAAGGCACAATATGGTTCTTATCAATTAAAAATCGAGCTACCTAGGCATTTTTCTGAAGTTGGTTTTCGTATTCGAAACATTTGGTCCGCCCATACCATTTATGTAAACGGCGAAAAGGGTTCTGAAATAGGTCAGATTGGAAAATCAAAAGAAGCTACAAAACCTGAAAATCCATCATATGAAATGTATTTAAAACCGAAAACAAAAGAATTGCTCATAACAATTCACGTTTCAAATTTTTACAATGTACGCGGAGGTATTATTTTCCCAATCGATTTCGGTGACGCTAAAGCGATGCAAGAAGACGTAGCTGAAGATACAAATATCGAATGGACAGCCGTTTCCATCTTATTAGTTTTTAGTATTTTTCATCTAACTATCTTTTTATTACGTAAAAAAGATGATGGCTTTTTTTATAGCGGTTGTTATTTCCTAAGCCTAGCACTAATTGTTATGACACGAGGAGAACGTATATTACTTCGTGCGGTTCCTAATATCCCTTTTGAATTTTATTTTCGCTTACAGGACTCTATTACATTTTTTAGTGCTATTTTATTACCACTATTTATTTCAAAAACTATGCCGACTATTATAAATAAAAAACAACTGCTTTTATTATTTTCGCCTTTCTTTATTTATAGCGTAGGAATAATCTTATTTCCAGCTCGATCACTGTCAAATCTACAAACACCATTCTTTTTTTATATGAATATAATGTTGTTGTGGATTATTCTGAGAATGACTCAGCTCATCATACAAAAAAAGTGGATTATTAGTAAAAACGAAATTTTAATTTTCACCCTGATGTTACTTACTCTATTTATGTTTCTTTTTAGCGGTACACTCGAACAACTTTTTGCATCAGGTCGTAATATATTTAACCGCTTTGGGCTACTGGGGTTCATTATTATGATGAATGTTTTTTTAGGCACACGTTTTATTAATCGTACCGAAGAGGCCGAGCACTTATCAAAAAAATTAGAAGCTATTCATTTAACAAAAGATTCTTTTTTAAAAGTAACAACACAAGAATTAAAAGATCCTTTATACCATGCAATTAATTTAATTAAATCTGTAAAAGCTAATGATAAAAAGGAGAAGCATTCAAATGAGCTACATGTATTAGAACAGCTTACAGAACGTTTACTATACCTTACTAATGATCTACAAGATTTTACAAAAATTAAATTTCATGATTATTCTTTTACAGCAAAATCAACAAATATAAAAATGATTGTGAATCATCTTTATAAATTAATGGAACTACCTCTCTCAAGAAAACATATTACGTATCAAGAATATGTACCAAATAATTTACACGGATTAGTAGATGAAGACCGATTAACACAAGTGCTTTACCGTATTTTAGAAGAATGTTGTTACTATGCAGTAGATGGGAAAATTGTTATTGATGCTCAGCATATAGGAGAAAATATCCATTTAACCTTTAAAGCGACTAGCAACTCTACCGTTACTTATGAAGATACTCACACTGAAATCGGGTTATTAATAAGTAAAGAACTGCTAGAACGTATGAATGGACATTTGCAGGTAGATTACTATAAAACTTCTATCTTATTTAAAATACAAGTTCCTTTTTATGAATATAAAGAAATACATACTATTTTACAGGAACAACATAATTTTAAAGAAGTTTCTCAAGCAAACACTAGTATGCTGCCAACAATCTTAATTGTAGATGATGATGTCATACATACAGAGGTACTAAAATCTTTACTAGCAGCAACATACAATATTACCATTGTGCATTCGGCTCAAGATGCTATTTTCTTATTAGAGAGCACGAAAGATTTCGAGCTTCTTATCATAGATGAAACTCTTCCTGAGATTGGAGGAGTCGAACTAGCTAAACATATACGCAAAAAAACATCAGTATTAGAATTACCTATTCTAATGTTAAGTTCAAAAGATTATCCAACGAATGTAGATCATTTATTTGCAAATGGAATAACTGATTACTTAGTCAAACCTTGTACAAAACAAGTGCTATTAGCTAGATTACATACTATTTTCCAAACAAAAGAAGCGATACTCCAAGCATTTGAAAATGAAATGGCCTTTCTACAGGCACAAATTAAACCGCACTTCTTATATAATGCAATGAGTAATATTATTTCATTTTGTTATACAGATAGCGAACGGGCTGCACATCTCCTAACGATGCTAAGCTCCTACTTACGATATATATTTGAATCTGGAAACGAAACAAATTACTCTACATTACAAAAAGAAGTTTCTATCATTCAAGCATATGTAGAAATAGAAAAGGCACGATTTGGCGAACGTCTTTCTTTTTCATATGAAGTTGATACTATTGAATCTTTAGATGAAATATATATACCTAATTTACTCGTACAACCACTTGTGGAAAATGCAATACGCCACGGTCTATTTGAGAAAGAAGGAAACGGTCATGTACAAATTAATATAAAACAAATAAAAGAAATTTTATTTATACAAGTAATAGATAACGGGATTGGAATGTCAGAAACAACCATACACAATTTGTTAAATGGGACTCTTCAGAACCAAGGAATTGGATTTTCCAATGTTCTACGTCGTGTTCGAAAGTTTTCCAATGGAACTGTAGAGATTTATTCTATTGAAAATAAAGGAACAACTATTAATGTAACGATTCCATTAAAGGAGAGAATGTAGTGTGGCGAATAGTAATAATAGAGGATGAAAAGCCTATTTTAGATTTACATAATCATTTATTAACAAAACATGGTGGATTTCAAATTATTGATACTTTCCAATCACCATTAGAGGCAATTAATATGCTTCCGGATTACACATTAGACGCTATTTTACTAGATATTGAAATGCCTAAAATGACAGGAATTGAACTCGCTAAGAAATTAGTAGATGACGGTATCGATGTTCCGATTATCTTTTCTACTGCTTACCCAAATTATGCTTTAGAAGCGTTTCGGGTACAAGCTCTCGATTATATATTAAAACCGCTAACACCTAGCGCTGTACAAGATTTAGATGACCGCCTAAAAAAATATTACGGTGTTCCGAATCAACAAAGAAATTCAAATACTCTTCAAGTACAACTGTACGGTAATACATTTATAAAAAAAGACCATCAATCACTAAAGTGGCCTACCCGTGTTACAGAAGAGCTTTTTTATTACTTCCTTCTCCATAAAGAAAAAACTGTTTCGAAGTGGCAGATCCTTGATGATATTTGGCCTAACATAGATGAAAAACGTGCATTAGCAAATTTGTATAATACTATTTATCGAATACGCCAACTATTTAGTGAGCTAAATATCCCTCTCAAAATCGAGCGTACAACTGATGGTTATGAAATGCAGATTAACCAAACAGTTCAATTTATAGAAGCACATAATACCGACGACCTATTATTAGAGTCCAAAGGATATTTATGGGCTTACAAACTTCAAAATATACAACTTTAAGAAACTTGTTTCTAAGCTGAAACAGGTTTCTTATTTTATAACAAATACCTTGAGAGATTTTTGAGAGAAACGTTTGATACATTAATGAATAGAAATAAGTCCTATTTAAAGTATTATCCCATTTCATAAAACTATTTTCTTACTATCTATATAAGGAGAAAAAAATGAGCACTCACACTAATCAAGACATTATGCTTACAAACATTGAATCCATTTCCGACAGGACCAATTTTAATTTATATTTACAAGAATCCAATTATTTCGATCCTAACCTTATAAAATGCACCATGTTAGAATTTATCGTCACAAAAGACAGTGTAAAGATTTACATAAAACATACACCAAATTGCGATTCTGAAATTTATACGATCAAAGAGTACATGATTCCAAGCTCAGTATTCCATTACGTTTTCCCAACGATTCATGAAAATAACGAGGAAATATCCGTACACATGCAATGTTTTGGTATACATGGCGAACTACTCGTTGCCGAAAAATTATTTATCCATAAAAACAATCAGTTAAGTTCTAAATTACGTACATTTTTCGAAACACTGAACAGCAATATACATAACGCCCTACACGCATTAAAAAAGGATTAAAAGGTCCCCTATCAAGTCACTTTACACTTGATAGGGAATTTTTCAATCCTTTAATTTTACAAAAGAAGCTGAGTTATTTCTTTTTCTCTAACCCCTCGCGAAACAACTTACACTTCAATATATGTCCAATAAATGAACAGTTAAAATAACAGTAATTTTTCAAAAAGATTCCGATTCATTTTGTTTTATTTATCTCATCATTCTTTGTACAATAAAGTAAGAAGTTACTTTTCAACCACATAACCTACTAAAAAATCTTTCCTCAAAACATTTAATTATCATCTATATGTTTCAAGCTTAAATGTAAACAAACTTCCACCTATGATTATACTGATTCCTTTACAACTAAATTTTCTACTCTATCACTGCCAAACTGTTTTATCATCTCAATTGAGAATAAATATTAATTAAATTGATATAAAGTTGGTATATTCTCTTGACAAAATAACCACTTCTATATGATAATTAATATTGAATTAGAATTATTATAGTTAATTAAAAAATATATTTTATGAGCACACTATTTTTTGATGCTCAAAACCAACATTTAGGAGGAATTTTAATATGTTATTAATCGGCACAGAAGTAAAACCGTTTAAAGCTAATGCTTACCATAATGGAGAATTTATCCAAGTTACTGACGAAAGTTTAAAAGGAAAATGGAGTGTAGTTTGTTTCTACCCAGCTGACTTCACATTCGTTTGCCCAACTGAACTTGAAGACTTACAAAACCAATACGCAGCTCTTAAAGACTTAGGCGTTGAAGTATACTCTGTATCTACAGACACTCACTTCACTCACAAAGCATGGCATGATGGCTCAGAAACTATCGGCAAAATCGAATACATTATGATTGGTGACCCAACTCGCACAATTACTACAAACTTCAACGTTTTAATGGAAGAAGAAGGTCTTGCTGCTCGTGGTACATTCATCATCGATCCAGACGGCGTTATCCAGTCTATGGAAATCAATGCTGACGGTATCGGCCGTGACGCAAGCATTCTTGTTAACAAAATTAAAGCAGCTCAATACGTACGTAACAACCCAGGTGAAGTTTGCCCAGCTAAATGGCAAGAGGGTTCTGCAACACTTAAACCAAGCCTTGACCTTGTAGGCAAAATCTAAGGAGTTCGATCAAAATGATACTAGATGCAGATATAAAAACACAACTATCCCAATACCTTCAGTTAATGGAGAACGATATTTTACTTAAAGTAAGCGCTGGAGACGACGACGTATCTAAAGATATGTTAGCTCTAGTAGACGAATTAGCTACTATGTCATCTAAGATTACAGTAGAAAAAGTTGAATTAGAGAGAACACCAAGCTTTAGCGTAAATCGCCCTGGTGAAGACACTGGTGTCGTATTCGCTGGTATTCCATTAGGACACGAATTTACTTCATTAGTGTTAGCTTTACTACAAGTAAGTGGACGCGCTCCAAAAGTTGAACAAAAATTAATCGATCAAATTAAAAACATTCAAGGCGAATATCATTTTGAATCTTATATCAGCCTAAGTTGTCATAACTGTCCTGATGTTGTACAAGCTCTTAACGTAATGAGCGTTCTAAACTCTGGTATTACACATACTATGATTGATGGCGCTGCATTCAAAGAGGAAGTAGAAAGCAAAGACATCATGGCAGTACCAACAGTTTTCCTAAACGGCGAATCTTTCGGAAGCGGTCGTATGACTCTTGAAGAAATTTTAGCTAAAATGGGTAACGGTCCAGATGCATCAGAGCTTTCTGATAAAGATCCATACGATGTTCTTGTTGTTGGTGGCGGCCCTGCTGGTGCAAGTGCAGCAATTTATGCAGCACGTAAAGGCATCCGCACTGGTATCGTTGCTGAGCGCTTCGGTGGTCAAGTAATGGATACTATGGGTATTGAGAACTTCATCAGCGTAAAACGCACTGAAGGTCCTAAGCTAGTAGCAAGCCTTGAAGAGCACGTAAAAGAATACGACATCGATGTAATGAATCTACAACGTGCAAAACGTTTAGAGAAAAAAGAACTTATTGAAGTGGAACTTGAAAACGGCGCTATTCTGAAAAGTAAAAGCGTAATCGTTTCAACAGGTGCTCGCTGGCGTAACGTTGGCGTACCGGGTGAAGCTGAGTTCAAAAATAAAGGTGTAGCATACTGCCCACACTGTGACGGTCCATTATTCATTGGAAAAGACGTAGCAGTTATCGGCGGAGGTAACTCTGGTATTGAAGCAGCTATCGACTTAGCAGGTATTGTTAAGCACGTAACTGTTCTTGAATTCATGCCAGAATTAAAAGCTGATGCTGTATTACAAGAGCGTCTTAACAGCTTACCAAACGTAACTGTTCTGAAAAACGTTCAAACGAAAGAAATCACTGGTACTGATAAAGTAAACGGTATTTCTTACATCGATCGTGAAACTGAAGAAGTTCATCACGTTGAATTACAAGGTGTATTCGTACAAATCGGTCTTGTGCCAAACACAGACTGGTTAGGCGAAACAGTTGAACGCGCTCGCGGTGAAATCGTAACAGACAAGCACGGCGCTACAAACATACCAGGAGTGTTTGCTGCAGGTGACTGTACAAATAATCCGTACAAACAAATCATCATCTCTATGGGTTCAGGTGCAAACGCAGCTTTAGGTGCATTTGATTACTTAATCCGTAACTAATTATATAGACGTGAGTAAAGAAAAGCAGGTGCCAAGGCACCTGCTTTTTATAATCTTAATGTATAAACTAAAAACCTCTCATTCCCATTCTTCTCATAAGCTCCAGGCAACCTGACTTCCTTCTTCAGCTCAAACGCAGTCTGATTCTCCAAGAAGAAAATATAATCTTCAGAAGGATAGTATAAAATAATATCGACTTCTCTCTCCGCCTCTTCTACCGAAAGTAAAATATTATTTACTACGTTCATAAATACTTGCACAGAAAATGGATTGAAGAAATAAAACCGGTTATCCCGTGGATCAATTTCATATTCCTGCGCTAAACAACATTCAAACCCAATCTTATCTTTACTGTTTCTTACCTTTCGTGCATAGCGCTCTAGATTATCCATTGCTTCTTTATAAAACTCTTCATTCATTTCAATTCCAACCGCTGAAGCGCCACACTTATGGTGCATGTAAAAGTTTAATCGTCCTTTTCCGCATCCAAAGTCTACAACTCGGTCGCTACTTCTTATTTCATATTGATTTAATAGTTCATCTAATCCGCTATATGGCGTTGGTTCATAACGGTGATAGTGCATAGACTTGTTAAAGCCCTTTTGCTCACCGACAGTTTTTATATGTAATACAGCATCGTAATATTGTTCGTTCATTTTTCTTCTCCTATTAGAAAATGGTACTTATTATTATACACCATGTACCGGAGAGGGATTTTTCATTGCATTAATTGGTGCGTGAAATTATATCGACGATTTTTTTAATATATCGACTTACCGACAATTCACGAAAAAAACAGGAGCTCTCTAGCTCCTGTCCTCTAATACCTTTAATACAGTTTGTTTCAATATTTCTACTCCATCCATAATACAACTATGATCGAACTTCATATACGGATGGTGTAATCCAGGTTGTAAGTTTGCCCCTAGTCCAAGCATGACAGCTTTTAAATGTGGTCTCTTCACTGTGTAGTAATGGAAATCATCGCTTCCTGTCGTATACAGTGGTCCCGTGCATCCCTCTTCCCCGTATACTTCAAGAATGCCTTTTCGCATAAAGCACTCAGCTTCTTCTGACACTTCAGCTCCTGGTGCAAGATCGATCCATTTATATAAAGTTTCCGATCCCATCGATGCGGCCGATTCTATTACATGTTCTATTTTTTTCTTTAATTCTTCTAATAACGTATTACTCTCTGCCCTAACATCTAAGCTAAAGTGGCCGTTCCCCGGAATAATATTTAAATTATCTCCACCAACTTGGCACCTCGTCATCTTTACTGAATAGGAACTTTGCGGTGGTAACCATATATTTTTCAAACCGATATTGATCATAGAAATGACATCAATTGCATTTATCCCTTGATGCGGACGTGCCCCATGTGCATCATCTCCATGAATCGTTCCTTCTAAAAATCCTGCCGCTCCGTGACGAATAGATGGGGCAGCTTGTTTCAAAGGCAGTTCTTCAATCGGTCTTAAATGAACACCAAATAAGAAGTCCGCATCATCCACAGCCCCCTTCTCTACCATCTTTAAAGAGCCATTTCCTTTTTCCTCTGCCGGCTGAAAAATAAACCTAACAGTACCGCTATCCCATCTCATATTTTTCAATTGTAAAATAAGCCCCATCACAATTGTCATATGTGCATCATGACCACATGAATGGTTCGCTTTAAATTCTCCGTCCACTTCTTGCCATAGTGCATCCATATCAGCACGAATCGCAATAACTGGATTCCCGCTTCCGATTTCAGCAATCACACCTGGGCAATCATCAAATATTTTATATGAAATTCCTTCTTCTTTTAAAAAGTTAGTAATATACGCTGTCGTTTCATACTCTTTCCAACTCACTTCAGGGTTTTCATGTAAATGCTGAAAAATTTCAGTTAAACGCTCTTGTAGTTCTAATGTTTTCAAAGCTACATTCTCCTTCCCAAATTCCAAAACCATTCAGGTTAATTATACTTATGAAAAACAGATGTTTTTATGAACATATTGAATTTTAAGAAAAAAGTCAATTGTTTATTTTTAAATACGATCAACAACTCATTTCCACTCATTCCATAACGATAGAACATTCCTTATTTTCTGTTTTTTATTGACGCTCATATCAATTTTTAGTTATTATAATTTAATAACGTCTATTTTGCGACAATTCTAAAAATACAAACATACATAATGAGGAGGCATTTTATGAAAAAAGAAATACCTTTTGGCGTAGCAATAATCCCTATTATCATTACAGTTGCAGTTATGATGGTTACAATTGTTGTATTAAAACAAAGCCCTCACGTCCCACTTATTATCGGTACAACCGTTGCTTCTATCGTCGCTTGGCGTTACGGTTACAAATGGCACGATATTGAAGAAGCGATGTATAAAGGAATTCGCCTCGCATTACCCGCTATCGTTATCATTATTCTAGTAGGTTTAACGATCGGTGCTTGGATTGGCGGCGGAATCGTCGCAACAATGATTTATTACGGTTTAAATCTTTTAACTCCATCACTATTTTTAGTTTCAATTACAATTATTTGTTCTATTGTTGCATTAGCTATCGGTAGCTCTTGGTCTACAATGGGAACAATTGGTGTTGCAGGAATGGGAATTGGACTAAGTATGGGAATCCCAGCTCCAATGGTTGCCGGTGCTATCATTTCCGGTTCTTATTTCGGCGATAAAATGTCACCGCTTTCAGACACAACAAACTTAGCCGCAGGATTAACAAATACAGATCTATTCACACATATTCGTCATATGTTATTTACTACAATTCCAGGTTTACTTATTACTCTTATCGTTTATGCGTTCTTGGGAAGAAGCTTCGGTGCTAACAATATTGATGCAAAAGGTATCGATCAAACGTTACAAGTATTGCAACAAAACTTTGTTATCTCCCCTTTCCTACTAATCATACCTGTAGTTGTTATGGTATTAGTCGCTAAAAAGGTTCCTGCGATCCCAGCTATTCTCGTAGGTATTATTTTAGGATTCTTATCACAAGTCTTTATTCAAGGCGGTTCTGTCTCCGCTTCTGTCGGTGCACTCCAAAATGGATTTGTTATAGACACTGGCAACAAGCTAGTAGACGAACTCTTTAACCGCGGTGGCTTAGATTCGATGATGAATACCGTTTCTATGACAATTGTCGCTATGACTTTCGGAGGAGTACTAGAACATACTGGTATTCTTCGCTCAATTGTAAATCAAATTTTAAAATTAGCGACATCAGCAAAAGGGCTTATCGCTTCTACTATCGCATCTTGCTTTGCAACCAATCTTACTTGCTCTGAACAATATATTTCGATTGTTGTTCCTTCAAGAATGTACGCAAATGCATACACAGAAAAGGGGCTACACTCTAAAAATTTATCCAGAGCATTAGAAGATGGTGGAACATTAACTTCTGTGTTCGTACCTTGGAATACATGTGGTGTATTTATACTCGCAACACTTGGAGTTGGCGCATTCGAATATGCTCCTTATGCTATATTGAATTTCATCGTACCTATTATTTCGATCATTTATGGTATAACTGGTCTCACAATTACAAAACTATCTGACATTGAAAAAGCAGAACTACTAAAAAAACAAAAGGCTCAATTAGAAGCTTAAAGATAACGGTAAATTCAGTTCATATATTGCGCGAGGGCGTCCTTGTTGATAGGGCATTTCCTCGCCGCAAATATGAGCATACCCGTAATCAACTAGTTTCTTTAATAACCTTTCTGTTGATCGGCGAGTCACTTGTAAGTATTCAGAAAGGTCTGCTGCGGTAAACTTCAATGACGAATGTGATTGACTAAATTGAATAATTTTTGATAAGTTTGCTGGACTAAGTTTTGTTTCCTTCGCTATTTTCATGAGTTCCGGGTTTTCATTCTTCAAACTTTGTACTCTCTGTTCTTTCGGGAACGGACCAAATAGTTCTTTATCACTTGTTAGTATATAAAAGCAGTGGTCTATTGGATTATTCTTCGCGAAACTTTGAGCGATTTTAGCATTTTGCTCCGCTTCTTTCACAGTTTTTCCGTAACCAAATCCAATAGCTATCGTTCCTTCTATACTCGCAAATAAAGTATGTATCATATTTGTTTTTATAATCGATTCAATATCACCACGAGTCGTATACAAAATGAACGTCATTCCATCAACTTTTTTAAATGAACCATGTAGTGCTTTTGAAATGGCATCTAATTGCTCAAGCAAACCTTCTCTTAATTCTAAAGAAGAAATCATACAAGCACCGACAGTAGCTGAATGGCTTTTTGCTAACTCAGCTTTTATTTTTGCATCTTTTAACCCATGTATAATGGATTTCTTCGGATCTATCATACGCTCTGAAGGAATACCTACTTTTTGAAGTTCATCATAGACAGCATGAATACTAGTTAAAGCTAAATGAGCTTCTCCTGATTGATATTTAGCTATATGAAAATCCGTAACTCTATTTATTTCATCTTTACTCCACAGCATGTTTTCATAATCAAACACTTGTGGACTTTCTTTTATACCGATATCATGGAACACATTTGTAATGAATGAGCGGTCTACTAAATCAATTGAAATTTTATGTGGTTGAATACGTTGGTGATACATGACAGAAAGAATGGAAGATACGACAGTTGTCTCGTCTTGCTGTAAATACGTACTTGGAATTCGTAATTGTTCTCTTATTTCTTTTGCCATATAATAAGGTAAAGCACCTGAGAAAAAGATGAAGTCACAAGGCTTTAAACGCTTTAATAGTTCAGAAGATTCTGCAGGATGAAGGTAAATATATGGATCAATCTCTATTTCTTCTAGTTTATGAGCAATAGGTAAAAGTGTCTCCATAAACTCTTTTGAACCGACGACTGCAATTTTTATCATCATTTCTCTAACTCCTTATCATTAATTAACGACTATTTAACGTCAACTATATCAAATGTACAAAACTATTGTAAACAGGAAGGGGTCTCTACCTAATGAAAATTACAGCTATTCATCTTTATGCAATTCGTTTACCGCTTCGCGATCCGTTTGTTATTAGTTATGGTTCTTATTCTGATATGCCTTCTATTATCGTCAAAATGGAAACAGATGAGGGTATTATCGGTTACGGTGAAGGTGTTGCTGATGATCACGTTACAGGCGAATCATGGGAAAGTACTTTCCATACTTTAAAACATACACTGGCTCCTGCGCTCATCGGGCAAAATCCAATGAATATCGAGAAAATGCACGATATGATGGACAATACAATTTACGGTGTGCCTACTGCGAAGGCCGCAATTGATATTGCTTGTTTTGATATAATGGGCAAAAAACTAAATCAACCTGTATATCAATTAATTGGCGGACGCTACCATGAAGACTTCCCTGTCACTCACGTCTTAAGTATCGCCGAACCAGAAGACATGGCTGAAGAAGCTGCTTCCATGATTCAAAAAGGTTATCAATCTTTCAAAATGAAAGTCGGTACGAATGTAACAGAGGATGTAAAAAGAATTGAAGCGGTACGTGAACGTGTAGGAAATGATATTGCAATTCGTGTTGATGTAAACCAAGGGTGGAAAAATAGCGCCAACACATTAACAGCACTTCGTTCATTAGGACATTTAAACATCGATTGGATTGAACAACCTGTTGTCGCAGACGATATTGACGCAATGGCTCACATTCGTTCTAAAACAGACCTTCCACTTATGATTGATGAAGGATTAAAAGGTTCTCGTGAAATGCGCCAAATCATTAAATTAGACGCGGCTGATAAAGTAAATATAAAACTAATGAAATGCGGCGGCATATATCCCGCTGTAAAACTCGCTCACCAAGCAGAAATGGCCGGCATTGAATGCCAAGTTGGATCCATGGTCGAATCATCCGTTGCCTCTTCCGCAGGATTCCATGTCGCTTTTTCGAAAAAAATCATTACGAGCGTTGAACTTACAGGTCCATTAAAGTTCACGAAAGACATCGGAAACTTACATTACGACGTACCATTTATTCGCTTAAACGAAAAGCCAGGACTCGGCATTGAAATAAATGAAGATACATTACAAGAACTAACCGTCTTTCAAGACGTTGTACGCTAAAGGAGGACTAACACATGACAGTTCTATACAAAGGATCATTAAAACAAAATAACGATCCATTTCACGTTACATTACTATCACTAGAGAACATCGAGCAAATCTTATCACTACAAAACGTCATAGTTGAGGCGCTAGAAGATAAAAGTCGCTTACAACCACTCTCGCTAGAAGAGTTTCAATACATTCTAGAAGGAAACGGCATGATGATCGGTGCTTTTATCGACAACGAACTCATCGCATTTCGTGCCCTACTCGTCCCTCCTATTGACGACGAACATTTAGGACTTGATATTGGCATAGCAGAAAGCGAACTACATCGCGTCATCTATCAAGAAATTTCAAATGTTCACCCGAACAACCGAGGAAATGGGATGCAAAAAATATTAGCGACAGTCATCATGGACGAATTACAAAAAGAAGATAGTAAATACGACTATGTTTGCTGCACCGTTGCCCCTTTTAACATTCCAAGTTTAAAAGATAAGTTTGCGCAAGGAATGGAGATTGCTGCATTGAAGGAGAAATATGGCGGAAGTATGCGGTATGTTTTTGTGAAGGAATTGCGCGGGGATAAGGAAAGAGATTGGACGGATGTTAAGAGTGTTCCGATGAGTGATGCTGTTAGACAGCGGGCGTTGCTTTCGGAGGGTTATCGTGGATATGAGATGGTAAAACTAGATAATACTTTTTCCGTTAAATTCTCCAAATAATTGCCGATTATTGAAAAAAACAAATGACCAATGCGCCTTACTTTTCATTGGTCATTTGAATTAATGTACCCATAACCTATAAATAATTTCACTTATTCATTGAATGGATATTTTCCCTCTGAACCTCATCTACATTATCTACTATAGATTTATAATACGGTTTCTGAGAAAATCGTTTATAATCACCTACCACATAAAATTCCTTTTTAGCTCTTGTAACTGCAACATTTAACAAATTAGGCTTCGAACATGACCAATTAGCCGCACTATCACTATTCATATCTGTTCCAGTTATAAAATAAACAACATCTGCTTCCTTTCCTTGAAATGTATGAACAGTACCTATAGAATTTTTCAAGAAATTTTTAATTAACGTACGAGAGATATTCATATCCTTCAATTTACTTTCCAACTCTTGTTTCATACTATCCTTTACTGCAGTAAAAGGAGAAATTATATATACATTTGGCGGTTTTGAAACATTTGTCCATAGGTGCACAATATGCTCTATTACTAATTTTCCTTGTTGCTCTACAAATTGGCGATCTGTGGTCAAACCTTTACAGTCAAACCACACACTCTTTCCTCGCTCTTTTTGAGCTAATACCATTTTATTTTCGTAAGCTATTTCATTAGCTATTGTAAACATTGGATCTAAACACCTTCTATGAACCCATAATGGTGTTCCAATCCATTGTCCAGAATTATTAAATGTACCATATGGATTTGCTAAATCTGCCAATGTTTGAACAGAACTTCCCATATCAATATATTTATTATCTATACTAAAATATTTTCTAATATCCCCTAAAATTGTTCGGTCGATTGTGACAACTGGCTCAATTTGAATAGGGTCCCCAACTACTATTACATTCTTTGCTCTCCATATAGCACCAGCTGCCTGTTGAGGACTCGCCTGTCCTGCTTCATCTATAAATAAATAATTAATGCTATCCTTTCCTATACCTTTATACATAGAACTAAAACTTGCAAAAGTCGTACTAATTAAAGGTGTAATTAAATGAATTGTTTCCCAAATATTTTTTAAATATCTTATATTCTCCGCATTATTCAAATCTAACTTTGTGCGATTATTAAGTAAACGTATAGTGGATTTAATCGCTTTAAAATTGAACGCAAGTAATAACTTATGAATTTTCATAGCCTTTAAAAACAGCAAGCCTCTTTCAAAGTTCAATTCGTCGGTAAGCCAAATTGTATTTAGTTGACGATATTCATATGCCTCTTTTGAATTTGACCAATACTCTTCACTCGGTAGTACTACACCCTGTTCTTTATAATAATTTTTTTGTTCTATAAAAATAGAATTCTCTATCTTTATTTTCTCTATTATCTTCTTATTATCTTTTATTTGTTCCCCTTTTAAATAAGCTTCTTCTTGTTTTACCTTTAATTCACAAATAATATCATTTAATTCCTTTTCTAACTCCAGTTTTTTAACATTTTTCTTGCCCAAAAGCCTTTTAAAAAAAGATAGCTTAGGTACCATTTGAATTTGTTGCTCTGTCAGCTTTCTTTGCACTTCTAAATACTCGCATCTATCATCTATCTTTGTTTTCTCTTCTTCAAATATAAGGATTTGTTCTTTCTTTTTTTCTAATGAGTCATTCAAAGATAAATTCACCTTATAATTATTAGAAAATTTTTGAAGTTCTTCTTTTTTCTTAAGTATCGCTTCAAAAACATTTTGAAAATCTTCAACCGCATTTTCCCATTTTTCTAATGTTATTTTTTTGCTCTCTTCTTCTAGTTGCTGTATAAATCCTTTACCATTCTCCTTTGATTTATACAAGGCTTGACCAAAGTTATAAATATTTTCTGACTTCCCAAGAACCCCTGAAAATAGGCCCCATGTTTTTATCTCATCTCCTAAAAGATCTTGCGCTACCGATGAATACATTTCTAGTTTGCTTGCCTCTTCAGCATACAAAGTATCATAATGATTCGGTTTCTTTTCATTAGACGTACGTATTACTTCTTTTTCTTTTGGTAAATCCTTTGAAATATTTTCAACAGCCCCGTTATTACTTGATGCAACTACCATTGAATATTTTCTTAAATTAGGAGCCAATATGTATATTGGATAATGATAGTCGTCTACTTTAATTGTTTTCTCTTTTTGAAATGCTTGGGTAGGATCTTTAAACTTTATTATTTCCTTTGCCCTTTCAACTACAATATTTGCAAAAATATCTTTTAACAATGTAGTTTTACCTGTTCCAGGTGGCCCATTAACAGAGCTAATTTGTTGATTACTATTTAAAATCTGGTTAACAGCTACTTGCTGCATTAATGATAATCTATGTTCTACAGGTGATGGCCAACGTCCATCGGGTATACGGCTAGGTTGTAAAATCGTTTCGATATATTCCCGATTCTCATTTATATCTATACGTTTTTCAGTATTCACTCCCTCAATAAACTGACGAAGCGCTTCATTTTCCCCTTTTTCCAGTATATTAACCAAATCTCTTAAATAAAAACTATTAAAGTTTTGAATAGGAACTTTCTTATCCGCTTTAACTACTTTCAATTCCAAATAATTTATATTCCTATCTTCGACTTGATAAAAATAACGTTGGTAAATTTGCTGAACTTTGATTAAGGCCTCGCTTGTTATTCCATTAATAAAAGTATTTTTTATCTCTTCCTCAAACAACTTTAATTGACCTTCAAATTGAACAAGAAGATTACTATAATAATTTTCCGTATTCTGTATCATCCTTTTCATTACATACATAAGCAAAGGAACAAATATTGAACCTGTAATATAGTTCCCTTCATCATCTACAGAAAAAGAAAAGCCAAATAATGTTTTATAATCTTTATTAATAACCTCGTCACTATTTTTTAAAATTCCTCTTATAAAATCAACTAGTTTATAATGTTCAAAACAAGACATATAGTATTGATGTTGCACTTTATAGTTCTCATCATCTTTCAATTGATTTTCTTCCCAAGGATATTCCTCAAGTTGTATTAACTTTGTTCTATCTCTATCTTGATTATCTTTAAAATAACTCTTTTTTATTCTTTCTTCCTTACCAGGAACTTCACTTGGATTTAATGACTCTATCAAACGCCACGCTTCAAGGACTGATTTCACATTATTTATTTGCATTTTCTCACTCCCACCACAATAATATTCCATTTTTTTCAATTTACATTCTTGATAATATCACAATGCACTGAAAATTAATAACTCTATATAACTCAAATAATACTATTCATTTACACAATACCTTGGGTTGGGAATTCCTACTAAACCGTCATCTTCCAACTAGATAACGCTAACCAATTCTCCATTTCCTTATAATCAGGCATTATCTTCCCGACAAGGCGCCAAAAAGAGCGATCATGATTTAAATGAACCATATGACACATTTCATGAACAACTACATAATCAATTACTCGCTGTGGTGCCATCGCTAGTTTCCAATTGAATGTCAGCTGTAAATTTGAATCACAAGTTCCCCACGTACGGCTACTATCTGTAATACGAATAGAACGAGGTTTTGTTTTGAAGTTACTTTGATGCGCTTTAATACTCTTCTCTACTAACGACTTACACTGCTTATAGTAAAATCGTTTTAAAGCCTGCTGGATTTTCTCATCCTTAAGCTCTTCCACATAAATATGTAGCTTATCTCCTTCAAACACTGCACTGTCTTGCGTAATACTTGCATCTTGAGAAATCTGTATCGGATACGTATTTCCTAAATACAGAAAGCCCTCTCCTTGATCATAATCCTTTTCCTGCGGTCCGAGTGCTCGCTCTTGCATTTCCTTACGTGTTTTCTGAATCCAATCCCATTTCTCCTCTAGCAACTGGACTAAGTATTCAACAGGTGTTCCCTTTGGAGCCTGCACTTCCACGTTTCCGTACGAATCTACAAAAAGACGCACCGACTTTTTCTTCTTATAAGTTATATGAAAATTAATTGTCTCACCTAAATATGTATGTACCATTTCATCACCTAACGTATTATTTTACAAATAAAAAAGAGTAGGATACGAACGTCCTACTCTATCTATTATATCATTTACCGCTTTAACAAACTCATTACCCTCTATACTTTACACCTAATCCCTTAATGAAATTCCTTGCGTATCTATCGCCGCACTCTTTGTAATTTTTATGGCCTTTTTTTCTTAATAGGGCTCCTAGTTCTCCCTTTGTTACCGTAACGCCTACGCTATCTAATATATCAAGTACATCCTCACTCGTTAAAGATAGTGCAATTTTCATTTTCTTTAGAAGAAGGTTATTCGCACTCTCTTTGCTTTGTACAGGTGCCGGTTGTCCTGGTTTCGGATCTTGCTTGCCTCTTTTTAAAGTGATAAATCCATTGAAGAATGCCTCTAACATCATCATATCGCATGTTAATACGTACTCATCTTCGACCACATCATCATTTTCAGCTTCATGCTGAGGCGCTCTCTTTATTTTTGTAAGCATATCAACTACGTCTTCTTTCGTTACTTCCATCCCGCCAAGTTTAAAGATTTCTACCATATCTATATCTCTTATATCTAAAGCGTACCTTACTCTTTTTAATATATCGTTGTTGCTCATTGCCATTGTTTTTCCTCCTGAAATGTTGATTATAGTAATGCTTTTAGCATGTATAAATGAATGTCGTTAAGTTACTACTTTAACATTTTAGGGGGAGGTTTTGTAGTCTTAGGTGGATTAATGCTTGTGGGGAGTAATCCTAAGAAGAGTTTTGAATGCTTTTTGGGGCACCTTTACCTATATTATTTTTTTATAACAATACACAGATATTAATTAGTATAATAGAGTAACAACATCTTAAGGGCTTTTAGTTGAGTGGAGAATATCCAGCCTATAGCAAGTAATTTGTAAACTCTTTCTATGTTATGGATAAAAAACATACTTTATTTTTACGATTGGAGCTTGTTGTACATGTTAGAAAAAGGTTTAGACCAAATGAACAAAGTAGAATTAATGGACAAACATCTTGATTCTCATCAAGGAAAAATAACTAGTACCGAGATTTGTAACATCGTAATGTCCATTTTCAAATTTAATTTAACAACTAAACCTGTCCTATCAAAGGAATCGATAATGGCAGGAGCGGTTTCCTCAACTGAGAACATTGCTAAAATGGCCATAGATTCTACCCTCGCTCATTACGGAGAAAAGGTGACAGGAATAGAGATTCGCCAACTTATCAATCAAATTTTTGGCATTAACTTAGATGCGATATCCTCTTTAGAGGGAGCAAAAATTTCTTTATTTTCTAAAGAGCAGTGGGTTGTTCGAGATGAACAAGACTTATTTGTTGTTCATACTGGATTAGGAGATGTTGATGTGAAAATTTTCGCCACTGACTATTTTACTAAACAAACTGGATTAGAGGAGTTGCCAAAGACCCTACAGCAATCATTAACAAACTTTGGGTTCTCTTGCGATAAGGGAAACGGATATTATTATTACTCAAATCCATCTGAAGAAGCAATTCCAGATGCCTTTAAGGGGCAGATCATCGGAACAATCCTTAAGGTAATTCACGATTCATATCAGTCTTTATAAAAAAAAATCATATAGGGAAACCCTATATGATTTTTTTTATCGGTGAATACAACAACTTTATTTTCCAAAAGACGATAAAAATTTAACTCTATCTCCCATAGGAGGAGTATTGTTATCGACTAAAGCGACTTCTAGAACTGCTGGTCCATTTGAATTCATTAAGCCGTTTATAACATCTTGATTGATATCTTCTAGTTCAGTGATTCTGTAACTTGGGATATTCATAGCTGCGGCCATTGCGCTAATATGTATGGATTCCTGTTCGAAGGATGGATGAGTCCTACGGAACTGTAGCGAATGACCATGATATACCATCCCTAAACGGGCATTATTCATCACAACAAATAAAATTGGCAAATTATATTCCTTTGCCGTCAGTATTTCCATTCCGTGCATGAAGAAGCAACCATCACCCGTAATACATACAACAGGGCGCCCCGGTTCAGCCAGATTTGAACCAATCGCAGAACCAATCCCGCTTCCCATTGCGCCAAAATGCACGTTAATATTATAGGAATCAAAATCTATGACCTTCATGTGATGGATAACATACGCCATAAATTCACCAATATCAATGGTATACCTAGTAGTTGATGGTAAACATTTTTGAAGGGTCAGGAGAACATTTTTCGTATTATATTCCTCCGTATTCTCTTCCTCTTTTTTCTTTTCAACGGTAAGCGCGGCGCTTTCCTTTTGCAACCCTAAAGCTTTTAATTCTTCTATTAATAATAATAAACTTAAATTTATATCGCCTAGTACTGGAATATCCACTTTGTACTTCCGATTAAAGACAGATTGGTCAAAATCCATTTGAACAGAGAAGCGATCTTTTATTAAGTTTCCATTATAATTATTTGTCGCAGTTTCTCCCAAGCTGGAGCCTACAATCAATAATGCTTTTCCATCACCCTCATTAATCAGTGCGGAAGCAGCCTCATGGCCAGCAAATCCAAACACTCCGACTAAAAGCGGATGTTCTTCAGGGATATATCCCTTCGCTTGTGGAGTTGTTATAATCGGCCACTTCAGCAATTCTGCCAACTCTATTAATGACTCAACAGAGTTTCTTATTCCCTGTCCTGCAAAAATATAACCCTTATCCCTTTTTACTAGCTCTCTAGCTGTTTCTTTTATTGTACCTAGGTCAGGAACAATAGGAAGTCTTTTAGGAATTGGCGGCATTTCAACACCTTCAATCTTTTCGTGTTGAATATCAATCGGTATCGCAACATGGACAGGTCCTGGTACTCCGGATAGAGCAATTTCAATTGCTAGTGCAACTTCTTTAAGTACATCCTTTACATCATTAACCGTAACACTATATTTTGTAACAGACCTGAAGACTGGTTCTACATCTAATTCTTGTGATGCATTTAAACCTACCGTATTCATAGGTACAGCACCTGTAATGAATAAAACAGGTAAATGCTCTCGCATAGCATTAGCAGCACCCGTCACAAGATTTGTGGCACCCGGTCCGCTACAACCTATACATACACTTAGCTGATTTGTGTATTTCGCATAAGCGGCGGCCATGTAGGATGCGGCACCTTCATGCTTTGCTACAATTGGTGTTAATTCAGGCATATCATACAACTCATCGAAAAACGCATTTACAGAACCGGCTGGAATACCAAATATATGTTGAACTTCATTAGCTATTAAATATTCTAATACATTTCGAGCTGCTCTCATATTTATTCCCCATTCATTTAAAAGTGATTTCTCTATTAAAAAGCTTTTCCATGTCTTCAGCTGTTATAGGACGACTGAAGAAATACCCTTGCATTAAATAACAATTTCGTGCAGATAAAAAGGCTACCTGTTCCTTTGTCTCAACACCTTCAGCAATAACGTCAAGATTCAAATTCTTAGCCAGCGTAATAATAGTATTCGTAATGGCTGCATCATCTTTTGTCATGTCTTGCACAAAGGATTTATCAATTTTTAATGTTGAAATAGGCAATTTTTTTAAATAACCTAAAGATGAATAACCAGTGCCAAAATCATCAATAGCGAGATTTATTCCTAGACCTTTTAATTTCTTCATTGTTTTTAAAGTTGATTCTGTATTTTTAACAATTAAATTCTCAGTGAGTTCTAGTTGTATATACCTCGGAGATAACTCTACTTTCTCTAACACATTTTTAACGACAGCAAATAAATCACTTTGTTCAAATTGACGTGCAGATAAATTCACGGACATACTAATTAATGGGAAACCTTGATCGTGCCATTTCTTTAATTGCTTGCAGGCCTCTTCCAGAACCCATTCACCTATTGGGACTATTAATCCCGTTTCTTCAGCTATTGGGATAAACTTATCAGGCGATATCATCCCATGTTCTCGATGGTTCCACCTAATTAAAGCCTCTACTCCCTCAATCTCATTCGTTTTACCATTTATTTGCGGTTGGTAATAGATTTCAAGTTCTTCTTGTTCCAAAGCCTTATACAAATCATTTTCTAGCTTGATGCTTTCAAAGGTTCTGGTATCCATTCCTTCACTGAAGAAATGATAACTGCTTCCTGATATTTCTTTAGATTTGTACATGGCTGTGTCTGCATTTTTAATTAAGATTTCAGTCGTATCACCGTTATCAGGAAATATACTAATACCAATACTCGTTTTCATATACATTTCATTTTCTACTAAATTAAATGGTTTTGAAAAAGAATCAATGACACGATTTACTACCTTTAACACTTCTTTTTCACTTTTGATATTGGGTAAATAGATAGTAAATTCATCCCCGCCCTGTCTCGATACCGTAGCACTTTTTGGGACACAGGCACTTAATCGATTTGCAACTTCTCGTAGTAATAGATCACCGAAGCTATGTCCAAGCGTATCATTAACAAATTTAAACCTGTCTAAATCTAAATACAGAACCGCTAATTTTTCAGCATGCAATTGAGCATATGTCAGCCCTTGGGTTAGCCTGTCCTTTAATAGAACTCTGTTAGGTAAATCTGTTAAACTATCAAAATAAGCATGATATTTTATTTCTTCCTCCATCTGTTTCCTTTGGGTTACATCTTTAAAGGTAATAACTTCTCCGACAATCTCGGTCCCTTCTTTTATAGAGGAAATAACATACTCCACCGGAAAGCAGGATTGATCTTTTCTAAAAAATTGCTCGGTTTTATCGTACAGACTCCAATTCTCATCACAACCTGAGGCCACCTGCTTTTTCTGTCCTGTTTCAATTCCGTTGAAAACCATACTGGATGGTTTTCCTATTAGTTCATTTTCCATATCATAACCTAACATGGAGGCACCCGCTGGGTTACAAAAGGTTATATTCCCATCAAGGTCTAAACCAAAAATCCCTTCCCCAGCAGAATTGAGAATCAATTCTTTCTCACGGCTAAGCTGTTGCAATTCAGTTATTACTCGCTCCAATTCCTTATTTTTCACAGTAATTTCTGAGGTTCTCTCTTCGATAATGACTTCCTGTTTTTCCATATATAAAAGGTTTGATAGCGTGGAGGTAGTTGCATCGACAATAGATTGTGACAGCTGTATTTGTGCTTCAGAATAATTGAAATTACTATCACCTAGATTGACTACAGATATTTGTCCTAATACCTCTCCCATTGAAACCAATGGCAGCATCAAGAGTCCCTTCATGTCAAAATTACGACAAACATCATGGTTTGGCCGCGAATCTGTATAAACATCTGGAATCCAGATTGATTTTTTTGTCTTAATAACCTCTTGCGTGACTCTATCATTGCTTTGATCAAATTGTATCTTATCGTGTGTCTTCATCCAGTCTTCTTCTGTCCATTCGGAATCTTTACTTAATTTCACTGGTTTAATTCTTTTCTCCGCTAAAGGCTCTAGTAAATGAACTCCGATATTATAATTACCTAAAACCTTTCCCAAATATGAAAAACAAGTGTCAAGACTCTCCTGCATAGAGGAACACATAGATAGATCCCGTGTCACATCAAGCAAAAGCTGTTTTTCAGCAATAAGGTTTACCTTATGAGTTAAATTGTTCGCATTTTGAATGGCAACGGCCGCCATATTCACATATGCCTCAACCGTTTGAATTTCTGACTCTGTTAAATTCATGGGAATTCCATAATCAAATAAAAAAACTAGACCAAATAACTCTTCTTCAAAAGAGATAGGAAGTACGAATAAAGATTTAATTCGAAACCCTTCCACTGCTCTCGGATCCGGCCTACTATCCTTTGATGTATCCGGTATATAGATGGCTTTTTTTGTTTCAATTACTTCTTTCGCCAGCAAATCAATATCTGTATCAATGACATGCATATCCAGTGTCCATCCATTAATAACTTCTGGTTTTCCTACATATCCCCTAAACGTCCCATCTTCCTGCGGCAAATATATACCAACAGAATCGCATTGAACGATTTCTTCAGAAATTGCTATTGTGACTTGCTCTAAAACTTCACGTAAATCTAACTTTGTATTAATCATTTTAGTTATATTCGCAAGTCGAGAATACCTTGTTTGTTCCTTCAACATAAAAACGAACTCCATTTCATTGAAAATATATATTTATATTCAAACTTAAATTCTTATTTAAAACTAATCAATACTATAAGTTTGCTATGTAATTATTGTTAATTCGACAAAATATTTCATATTTCTCACTATTATAATGTTTTTTATAGATTTAATATAGGAATTGTTTGCATAATCATTTAATATTTTTATTACTCAGTTGCGAGATACATACATTGTCATTACTAAAGGTCATACAATTTTTTTCAGCAACAAAAATTCATTTACTTATAATACAACTCAGCTTACTTAAAATGAAGCAAATACCACTCTATTTAGGTAAAAATGTACAACATTACTTATTACTTTTTTAATATATTAAAACAAAAAACAGATGGGAATTCCTACTCATCTGAGTCAAGATTCCCATCTGTCTATTCAAACTATCCCTATATGCCAGTCACAAACTCCACATACACGGAAATACAAAACTGCTGGTTGGTTCAATACGTTTATAAAACTGTTTTCTTTCTATCGTTATCTACAACAGAAGTCAAAACTAAATAAAGTGAAACTTTAATCAGTGGGGGTTTTCTTCATCCCCCACCTAACTTCTTTGCTTTCGCTGAATTTTGAGGTGGGGGTCTTACTGCCCATTAAAGCGGGATAAACAGAATCCATTTCCCTCTACTTCAGAGAGTTACACCGTTTCACTACTTTCTACCGCATTTACACTCGCCTCAAACTTATCAAGTAATGCGCGTACTTCATCAGTTGATTTTGTACTCATCAATTGATTTCTTAGTTCAGCAGCCCCTGGGAAGCCTTTTACATAAATTTTGAAGAAGCGATGTAGTCCTGTGATAGAGCGTGGTAATACTTCTGCATATTGATCTTGCAGATTAAGTTGTAGTCTTAAAAGATCTAAATGTTCTTTACGGCTATGCTCTCTTGGCTCTTTTTCGAAAGCAAACGGATTTTTAAAGATACCTCGTCCAATCATAACACCATCAATGCCGTATTTTTCAGCAAGTTCCAGTCCGACTTTACGGTCAGGAATGTCTCCGTTGATTGTTATTAGCGTATTTGGTGCGATACGGTCACGTAATTTTTTAATTTCCGGAATTAGTTCCCAATGCGCATCCACTTGGCTCATTTCTTCTCTTGTACGTAAGTGAATAGAAAGGTTTGCGATATCTTGTTTGAAAATATGCGTTAACCAATCTTCCCATTCACTTAACTCTTTAAAGCCAAGTCGTGTTTTTACGCTGACAGGTAATCCGCCCGCTTTTGCTGCTTGAATAAGCTCTGCCGCAACTTCTGGACGTAGAATAAGGCCACTACCTTTTCCTCTTGATGCTACGTTCGGTACAGGGCAACCCATATTAATATCGATGCCTTTAAATCCTAACTCTGCCATGCCAATACTCATTTGGCGGAAGTATTCAGGATTATCTCCCCAAATATGCGCCACGATCGGTTGTTCATCTTCTGTAAAAATTAAACGACCACGTACACTTTTCATACCCTCTGGATGACAATAGCTATCCGAGTTTGTGAACTCTGTGAAGAATACATCTGGGCGACCAGCTTCACTTACTACATGACGGAAAACAACGTCTGTCACATCTTCCATTGGTGCAAGTACAAAAAATGGTCGTGGTAAATCACGCCAAAAATTATCTATCATTTCAAATTCAAATCCTCTCAATATGAATGCAATTTCAAATTCTCAATAAACCAAAAAGCAGATGGTATAGATTTTCCTATATCAACTGCTTTCCTATTATACCAACTTAAGCCAAGCCACACACTCCACATGAGTTGTATGCGGGAACATATCAACAGGTTGTACTTCCTGCGTTTTATATCCGCCTTCTTCTAGTACTTTTAAGTCACGTGCTAATGTTGCTGGATTGCATGATACGTATACGACGCGTTTCGGTTTCATGTCGATGATTGTGTTTAGTAGTGCCTCATCACAACCTTTACGCGGTGGATCTACGACCATTGTGTCAGCGATTACGCCTTCTTTGTACCATTTTGGAATGACTACTTCTGCTTCTCCTACACCAAATTCAGCGTTTGTCATGTTGTTTAGTGCTGCGTTTCGGTTTGCGTCTTCGATTGCTTCTGGAACAATTTCAACACCGTACACTTTTTTCGCTTTTTGCGCTAGGAATAAGGAGATTGATCCAATTCCACAATAGGCATCAATTACTGTTTCGTTACCATCTAATTTTGCGTATTCTAACGTTTTATCGTATAACACTTTCGTTTGTTCTGGATTTACTTGATAGAATGAACGTGCTGAAATTGCAAATTTAATGTCACCGATAAAGTCATAAATGTATTCTGATCCGTACAGTACTGTAGTTGTGTCTCCAAAGATTACGTTTGTACGTTTCGTGTTTACGTTTTGAACAATCGATTTTACTTCTGGGAATTTTGAAGCAATTTCTTCAATGATTGCTTCTTTGTTTGGTAATTCTGCTGTACGAGTAATGAAGACAAGCATAATTTCCCCTGTTACTTGTCCGTAACGAGCCATTACGTGGCGAAGTGTTCCTTTATTACGCTCTTCGTTGTATGCCGAAATACCGTGTTTTTCACAAATACGTTTTACTTCCTGGATTAATGTATCGTTTTCTTCTGCCTGAATTAAACATGATTCCATATTAATGATGTCATGTGTTCCTTGGCGATAGAAGCCAGCTACAAGACCACCTTCACGTTCTCCAATTGGTACTTGTGCTTTGTTACGGTATACCCATGGGTTCTTCATGCCAAGTACAGAATGCACAGGAACATCGCTTAATCCGCCAATGCGCTGCATAACGTCACGTACTTGTTTTTCTTTCGCTTGTAATTGTCCTTCATATGTTAAGTGCTGAAGCTGACAACCGCCGCACTGATTGTACACTGGGCATTCTGCATCTTTACGATATGGGCTTTCTGTATGAAGTTTCATTAAACGACCAAATGCGAAGTTTTTCTTCACTTTAATAATTTTAATTTGTGCTTCTTCACCTGGTAATCCGTTTTTAACGAAAATAGGATAGCCCTTTACTTTCGCAACACCGGCACCATCATGTGTTAAATCTTCAAATACTACATCTATAAACTCATTTTTCTCAACTGGTGGCGTCATTTTTGTACTCATTTTCCGACCTCTCTTTTTCATAACACTGCGTTACATTTTATCATACTTATATGGTCTATTTCTATCGGAAGAAAAAAAGCTATTGACGATAGTTCTCTGTTAATGTTACGCTACTACTAATTTAATACGGACGATGTTACCTCATATATATTCGATAATATGGATCGAGAGTTTCTACCCGGCAACCTTAAATTGCTGGACTATGGGGAAAACTAATGAATATTAGCCTATGTGCAAAAAAGGACTCATATTGATTAGCTTTCTCTCATAGATGAAAGTGAATCCATATGGGTCTTTTTTTATTTTTATTTTTCTAAAAGGTCAGACATCTTACGTATGACATAAAACCTCTTTGTTTTATTTTTAGTAATATAACGAGCGTTTTATGTACAAACTTTATACGAACTTCTGAAAGGGGCAACTACATGCAATATGTAATGAGCATTATCGGTATTCTTGTCGTTTTAGGTTTATGCTTTGCTTTGTCAAACAATAGAAGTAAAATCAACTTCCGTGCAATTGCTATTATGATTGGTTTTCAAATTTTAATCGGTTGGTTTATGTTTGGCACAAAGATTGGTCAACAAATCATTATTTTCATTGGTAAAGTTTTCAACAAACTAATTAAACTTGGTACGACAGGTGTCGATTTTCTCTTTAACGGAATTCAAAGAGATTTTGTCTTTTTCTTAAACGTACTATTAATTATCGTATTTTTCTCAGCACTACTTTCTATCTTTAGTTATTTAGGTGTTTTACCATTCATCGTTCGCGTTGTCGGCGGTGCAATTTCAAAAATTACTGGTTTACCACGCGTCGAGTCATTCCACGCAGTAAACTCTGTATTCTTCGGTTCAAGTGAAGCATTAATCGTTATTAAAAATGATTTACAACATTTCAATAAAAACCGTATGTTTATCATTTGTTGTTCTGCGATGAGCTCAGTTTCTGCTTCTGTTACAGCATCATACGTAATGATGTTAGATGCAAAATATGTACTAGCAGCTCTTCCGCTAAACTTATTCTCAAGCTTGATCGTTTGTTCGCTATTAACACCAGTTGATACGAAGAAAGAAGATGAAGTGATTCAAAAATTTGATAGAACTTTATTCGGTGACAGCTTTATCGGTGCAATGATTAACGGTGCGCTCGATGGTTTAAAAGTAGCCGGTATCGTTGCCGCATTAATGATTGCCTTCATCGGTGTGATGGAAGTTGTAAACTACGTAATTAGCGCAGCTTCAGGTGCAATGGGATATGCTGTTACTTTACAACAAATTTTCGGTTATATACTTTCTCCATTCGCATTCTTAATGGGTATTCCAACTCAAGATATTATCCCAGCTGGTGGTATTATGGGTACGAAGATTGTATTAAACGAGTTTGTAGCAATCCTTGATTTAAAAGATGTTGCATCAACATTATCTCCACGTACAGTTGGAATCGTTACAGTATTCTTAATTAGCTTCGCAAGTATTAGCCAAATTGGTGCGATTGTTGGTACAATCCGTGCCCTTTCTGAAAAACAAGGAAGCATCGTTTCTAAATTTGGTTGGAAAATGTTATTTGCATCCACACTTGCTTCTATCTTATCTGCAACAATCGCTGGATTATTTATTTAATAAAAAACTCCACCTTACTTCTCCTTTTTCAAAAGGAAATTTAGGTGGAGTTTTTTTATTTTCTTCTATATGTATTTTCATGTAAACTTCACCAGAAAAATATAAAGGGTTTTTCCGAATTATTCCAAAAATGTATTCCCCTATATATTCTATAATGATATGATGTACAAGGGTATAATTCAAATTTTTTAAAATCGAAAATTTGAGTTAGTGTCATTTATGCGAATGATGATTTCATGACATAATTGATGATAATTAAAACACAATAGAAGGATGATAGAATGAAAAAATATACATATATCGCTTTACTTTCTTCTGCTATTCTCGTAGGTTGTAACACTAGTAGCACTAGTGATAAACAAATAAAAGAAGCAACGGCGAAACAAACAGTTGAACAAAAAAAAGCGAAAGCAGTGGAACTTCCTTTAACACAAGGAACTATTACATGGGATCCATATGAATATAACGCACAAAACACCACGCTTTATACAAAAGATTTAAGAGACTCATTCACACAAGTACGTTACAATATTTGGCGTACTGCTGATGGTCCTGAAAGCAAACAAACTTTTACTTCACAAGAAAAAGAACGTAACTTTGCCCTCCCACTACATTTAAAATCATTTCATTTAAAACGTGGCGAATTTCAAATTGAAACAGTAGGAATCAAAGAAGATCATACTGAAACAAATCTAGTAACATCTAAAATTACATTCCAGCAAAGTGTACCCGTATTAATGTACCATGCGATTGAAAAATACCCTGGACCAAGTGATGGGGATTATGGATTATACGTACCACCTGAGCAATTCGAAAAACATATGCAACATTTAAAAGATAACGGTTATACGATGCTTACATTCGAACGTTGGAGTGATATAAATCGTGTAAACAAACCTGTTTTTGTAACGATGGATGATGGTCGAAAAAATAATATGAACGCTCTTCATATTTTACAAAAATTAAAGGATGATAGATTTCACCCTATGGCTACTGAATTTCTTACTGCAAATGAGATAGACAAACCAAATCGTCTATCAACAGATGAGATAAAACAAATGATGGATTCAGGCATTTTTTCTATTCAATCACATACTGCTAATCATACGATGATGGCTCATTCAAGTAATTATGATGAGGAATTACGTAGTTCGAAAGAAAAAATCGAAGCCCTTACTGGTAAAAAGGTCATCGCTCTCGCCTATCCAGTAGGTTCTTATAATGACCTAGCTGTTGAAGAAACAAAAAAACATTATGAGTTCGCAGTAACTACTGATCACGGCAATCACATTACAAAAGGAATGCCAAACGAACAGTACTTAATTAAACGCCATTTTGTAGGCCCTAATACATCGATGGAAAAATTCATATCTCTTATAAAGTAAAACTTTAATTAGTGGAGGATTTGTTCACCCCCACTAATTATTAGCCCTCACCAATCGGGCTTTTACAAGCAGTTGCTCCCCCCACCTAACCTCTTTGCTTTTGCTGAATTCTGAGGTGGGATCTTACTGCCCGTTAATTCGGGATAAAGTAAACTTCACTAGAAGACGAACGAATAGATTTATTGAAAGTTACTAACCTATCTCATTACTAAAATGATATGATGAACAAGGGTATGTCCCCACCTCTCTTACAGCGGTGGGGATTTTAAATACGTATGCAACATAATACACAATAGAAGGTGATTTTATGAGAAAATATGCAGCAATCGCTTTATGTACGTCTGCCATTTTAGCTAGCTGTAACAGTAGCAATGTAAGTCCTGAACCTAAAAAAGAGAAAAAGGTTCAAGAGACTAAGAAACAAGAAGTGACCGTACAAGAACAAGGTAAAATTTCTTATCACCCAATTACACACGAATCTACGAATACTACTATTCATATGACAGATATAAAGGATACTTTAACTGAGGTACAATATAAAATTTGGCGCACCGCTGATGGAAAGGAACACACTAAATCTTTTTCTTCTAAAGAAAAGGAGAAACAATTTACACTTCCTTTTGACATAAAAGAATTTGAAGGAAAACGCGGTGAATTTCAAGTTGAAGCAATAGGAGTGACAGAGGATGGGAAAACCATTCCACTCACTAAATCTGCTATTACTTTCGAGCAAAAGGTTCCCGTTCTTATGTACCATGCAATTGATGATTATCACGGACAAGGTATTAAAGATTTATTCGTATCCCCCGCTAACTTTGAAGCCCAAATGAAGTATTTAAAGGACAATGGTTATACATTACTAACTTTTGAACGTTGGGGCGATATAAATAAAGTGAATAAACCTATCTTTGTTACATTTGATGACGGTATGAAAAATAATATGAATGCATTTCATATTTTGCAAAAACTAAAAGACGATACGTTTAAACCAACGGCAACAGAATATATGATCGTTAATAATGTTGATGCTGAAGGATCTCTTTCTACATCTGACATAAAAGAAATGGTCGATTCCGGCATTTTCTCCATGCAATCTCATACTGCAACGCATGCAGACTTACCGAAGATTACAAACTATGAAGAAGAATTAAAGGGATCGAAAGAAAAGCTAGAAAAAATAACAGGTAAGCCCGTTATCGCAGTTGCTTATCCATTCGGTCATGTCGATGATAAAGTCGTTGCAGAAACGAAGAAATATTATCAGTTCGCGACGACAACAAAACCCGGAAAATTCATTACAAAAGGTGAACCCGATGAATTATTAAAAATGAAACGTGTTCGCATACACAATTCGACGACTGTGGAACAATTTGCTTCTTCAATTAAATAACGATGAGAGCTCAATATATTTTGAGCTCTCTTTTTACGCTATATTTATATATATTTTTTGAATTTTCTTGTATTATATATAGTAAGAAATCTTTCAAATTAAAGGAGATTATACATATGTCATTTGAACAAACGTTAGAGAAATATGCTGCCCTTGCAGTCAATGTTGGTGTTAATATTCAACCAGGACAAACATTATCAATTAGTGCACCTCTTGAAGCTGTACAATTTGTACGCCTCGTTACAGAAAAAGCATATAAATCTGGTGCAAAACACGTATATGTGGATTGGAATGATGAGACGTTAACACGCTTAAAGTTCGATCTAGCTCCTGAAGAAGCATTCGCTGAGTTCCCATCTTGGAAAGCACACGCTCGTGAAGAATTAGCAAAAGAAGGCGCTGCATTTATGTCTATTTATGCAGAAAACCCGGATTTATTAAAAGGTGTAGAAGCAACGCGTATTGCAACAGCTCATAAAGTAGCTGGGGAAGCAATGAAAGTATACCGTGATTACGTACAAACTGATAAAGTAAGCTGGTGTGTCATTTCTGTCCCTACGAAAGAATGGGCTGCGAAAGTATTCCCTGACGTTGCGCCAGAAGAACAAGAAGCAAAACTATGGGATGCTATTTTTAAAGCTACTCGTGCTGATTTAGAAAATCCTGTGGAAGCATGGAAAGAACACGATGAAACGTTACATACAAAAGTTGATTACTTAAACGAAAAGCATTATAAAGCTCTTCACTATACAGGTCCTGGAACAGATTTAACAATCGAACTTCCAGAAAAGCATGTATGGGCTGGTGCTGGTAGCTTAAATGAAAAGAACGTACCATTTATGGCGAATATTCCAACTGAAGAAGTGTTTACAATGCCACTTAAAACAGGTGTAAACGGCCAAGTATCTAGCACAAAACCGTTAGCATTTGCAGGTAACATTATCGATAACTTCACGTTAACATTTGAGAACGGACGTATCGTAGATTATAAAGCTGAAACTGGTGAAGAGGCTTTAAAACATTTAGTAGAAACAGATGAAGGTTCTCACTTCTTAGGAGAAGTAGCTTTAGTACCTCACGATTCACCGATTTCAAACACAAATGTTTTATTCTACAATACGCTGTTTGATGAAAACGCATCTTGCCACCTTGCAATCGGAAGTGCTTATGCATTCAACTTAGTTGGCGGAAAAACAATGTCTAAAGAAGAACTTGCTGAAAACGGAGCAAATACTAGTATTACACACAACGACTTCATGATCGGATCAGCTGAGCTTGATATCGATGGTATTACAGATGATGGAAGACATGAACCAATCTTCCGTAAAGGTAACTGGGCATTTTAATATAAATAAAAGGCTATCTTCCACACCGGAAGATAGCCTTTTATGATGCCGATGAAACCTTAAGTCCAATTACTCCTAAAACAATAAAGAGAATACAAAATGCTTGGAATAAGCTAATGTGTTCTTTAAAGAAATACACGCTAATGATTGTAATAAGTAATGTTCCTACACCAGACCAAATGGCATAAGCGATACTTAAATGAATTTTTTTGACAACGATAGCAAATACGCTGAAACAAATTCCATAAAACACGAAAATTAGTACACTTGGAACGAGCTTTGTTAAACCGTTTGATAATTTCATCGCAATTGTTCCAGCTACTTCAAAAATAATTGTTACGAGTAATAATAGCCAATATACCATACTAGAATCTCCTTCTCTGTTACCTTATAGAGATTCTAGTATACTACTTATAGTCCTAATGAAATATATTTAATTTCTAAATATTCCTCGATACCGAAATGGCCTCCCTCGCGGCCAATACCACTCTCTTTAAAGCCACCGAACGGTGCTTGTGCAACTGATGGAAGACCATCATTCAATCCGATAATGCCGTACTCTAATGCTTCACTAATTTGGAATGCTTGACTAATATCTTTTGTAAAAATATATGCAGCTAAACCGTATGGTGTATTATTTGCACGTTCAATTACTTCTTCAACCGTTTTAAATTTTGCAACTGGTGCAACTGGACCGAATGTTTCTTCATTCATACAAAGCATCATATCGTTCGCCAATCCAATTACAGTTGGTTGCATAAAGTGTCCATCTAGCTCTGCAACCTTTTGGCCACCATATAAAACTGTTCCACCTTGTTTAATAGCATCTTCGATATGTTCCTGTACTTTCGAAACTGCATTCTCGTCAATAAGTGGTCCTACAGTCGTTCCGTCACCGAAACCGTCTCCTACTTTCAACTGCCCTACTGCCTT
Source organism: Bacillus cereus group sp. TH152-1LC (assembly GCF_027710505.1). Taxonomy (NCBI): domain Bacteria; kingdom Bacillati; phylum Bacillota; class Bacilli; order Caryophanales; family Bacillaceae; genus Bacillus; species Bacillus cereus group sp. TH152-1LC. The sequence continues at coordinate 172,510 of NZ_JAQFNK010000009.1, forward strand.
TTGGAACTTCTCTGCAAATACTTCATACACTTCTTCCTGAACAAATACTCGGTTTGTACATATACACGTTTGTCCTGCGTTACGGAATTTCGAACCGATTACCGCCTCTACCGCTTTATCTAAGTCCGCATCGTTCATAACAATAAACGGCGCATGACCACCTAACTCAAGTGAAACTTTTTTCATCGTTTGTGCAGCACTGGCCATTAATTCTTTCCCAATTTCTGTTGATCCTGTGAAGGAAACTTTTCGAACACGTCCATCTTCCATCCACGTATCAGCGATTGCTTTCGCACTGCCTGTTACAATATTTATTACGCCTTTTGGAATATCCGCTTCATGAGCTAATTCAGCTAATTTCAACGCAGTTAACGGCGTTTGACTTGCAGGTTTTACAACTGCCGTACATCCTGCTGCAAGTGCCGGAGCTACCTTTCTCGTAATCATAGCGGCCGGGAAATTCCAAGGTGTAATAGCTGCCATAACCCCAACTGGTTGCTTCATAACTAAAATACGTTTATTCGGATGAGAAGCAGGAATCATTTCACCGTATACGCGTTTTCCTTCTTCTGCATACCATTCAACAAAGCTATTTGCATAATTCACTTCACCAAGTGCTTCTGCAAATGGCTTTCCTTGTTCTCTCGTCATGATCGCTGCAATCTCTTCTTTATTTTCATCGATAAGTGTGAACCATTTTTTCAACTTCACTGCACGGTCTGCTGCCGTTAACTTAGACCATGATTTAAAAGCTTCATGAGCAGCATCAACAGCTTGCTTTGCCTCTGTTACCCCGCCCTTTGGTACTGTCGCAAATATTTCCTTCGTTGCTGGATTATTTACTTCGATTTGTTCTTGCAATGTAATCCACTCACCATTTATATACATCGCCTTTTTCTCTACATTTACGAACGTCGCTTTTTTATCCAATGTTTTCTTCCTCCTCTATAAGTTTCTTTATTTTCCTAGTGGCAGCAGATTGACTTATTTTTAAAAACTCCGCTACTTTATAACTCGATCCATATGTTTTATATGCTTTCAAAATAATATTCCGTTCTACTTCTTCTAACATTTTATAGAGACTTTGACCGGACTGTTCAACCGTTGATTCTTGCATCGCTATTGGCAAGTCTTCTATCGTAATGATATCATCAGCAGTTATAACAATTCGCTCAATCACATTTTCTATTTCTCTATTATTTCCTTCCCATGGGTAACCAACAAACATTTGCAATGTGCTAGGTGCTAATTTTACATTTCGGCCATACTTCTCGTTAAAGTGCTGTAAATAATGATAAATGAGCGGCAAAATGTCTTCCGTTCTTTCCCGGAGTGGCGGAATTAAAATTGGAATGACATTCAGACGATAATATAAATCTTTCCTGAATGTTCCTTGTTTCACCATCATACTTAAATCTCGATTTGTTGCTGCTACAATTCTAACATCCACTTTTTTTAATTCTCTTCCGCCAATAGGGCGAAACGTTTTTTCTTGCAACACTTGCAAAAGCTTCGCTTGAATTTCAAGCGGCATTTCGCCAATTTCATCTAAGAAAAGAGTTCCTTTATGCGCGGATTCTAATAGTCCCTTTTTCCCTTCACGATTCGCACCCGTAAAAGATCCACCTGAGTATCCAAAAAGCTCTGATTCAATTAAATTCGTTGGCAATGCCGCACAGTTAATTTCATAGAAACTTTCATTCTTCCGGTTACTCACTTCATGTAAATGACGTACTAATCGACTCTTCCCTACTCCTGTCTCACCTAAAACGAGAACTGTACTATCTACCACAGATACTTTCTTAATTGTCTCAACTATTTTTTGCATAGCGATACTTTTAAAAATAAGTCCTTCATGCTCATACGTTTCTCTTAATTCTTTTTTATATGTTTTTAACTGATTATCCATTTCCTCTACCTTTTGACGTAATTGGTAGAGTTCTGTAAGATCACGAGAGTAACTGATTACTCTTCTTAAATTTCCCTCATCGTCAAAAACAGGCCTCGTACGAACATGTAAATACTCTCCTGATTTTGTCGTTTGAACGAGTTCAATCGGTCTCTTTTTTTCAATTACTTCTAACGTTGCTGATGGATAAAAGATACCATCCTTCTGCAATTCTTTCACATGCTTACCTACTAACTCTTTAGCAGCTAGTTGATAGTGCCTTTCACATGTACTATTTACACGCACAACGATTCCCTTTTCGTCAGTTACAAAAATTTCGTCAAACGCATATTCAAATACATCTTGTAAATCCATTAACATTCGTTCCTTTTCTGCAACCATCCTAGCCACCCCTAACTTCCAACCCATCAATTCACTTCACTACCTTTATTATAAAGTGAATTTTCTGCATTTTATATAGAGTCAGCTAGAATGTTTGCGATTTATTATTTAGCTTTTAAACACGAGCAATATTTGCTTTTTCATAACAGACTTGCAATGATTCTTCAATGATTGTTAATCCTTCTTCAAGTTGCTCATCTGTAATAACTAATGGCATTAACACACGAACCACATTACCGTATGTCCCTGCTGATAGTAGAAGTAATCCGCGTTTGTTTGCTTCTGCGCACAAGTTAGCTGTTAACGTTTTATCAGGTGCTTTCGTCTTACGATCTTGAACGAGCTCGAATGCACACATTGCTCCTAAACCACGCACATCACCAATGCAATTATATTTATTTTTCATCTCTTCGAATCGGTTCATTACGACTTTTCCTAATTCTATCGCTCTATCATTTAAATTCTCTTTTTCTATTACATCAAGTACTGCCAATGCTGCCGCACATCCTAGTGGGCTTCCTGCGTACGTTCCACCAAGCTCTCCCGGTGCAGACTCATTCATAATTTCTTTACGTCCAATAACACCACTAATCGGTACACCAGCACCTAACGATTTAGATACCGTAATTAAATCTGGAACGACATCATAATGATCAATGGCAAAGTACTTTCCTGTACGGCTAAATCCTGTTTGAATCTCATCCGCTACAAATAAGATGCCGTGTTCTGAACAAATATTGCGTACTGCTTGCACAAACTTCTTACTTGGAACGATAAATCCACCTTCCCCTTGAACAGGTTCCATTACAACGGCTGCAATTGTTTCTGGTGCTACTTCTGATATGAAGAAATTCTTAAACTCTTCAATCATAAAGTCATCGTACTGCTCTTCCGTTAATCCTTCTGGGCGGCGATATTCGTACGGGAATGGTGCTTTATAGACTTCAGGCGCAAATGGGCCAAATCCAAATTTATATGGTTTTACTTTACTTGTCATCGTCATTGTCATTAATGTACGCCCGTGGAATCCTTTAGAAAACGCGATAATACCAGATCTTCTTGTATATTTACGCGCGATTTTCACGGCGTTCTCAACTGCTTCTGCACCACTATTTAAAAATAGTACTTGCTTATCAAAACTTCCCGGCGCTAATGCCGCAAGTTTTTCTGCTAATTCAATATATGGCTCATACATCATGACATTAAATCCAGTATGAATGTATTGATCTACTTGTTTATGGAGCGCCTCTTTAACAGCTGGATGACAATGCCCTACGTTAATTGTTCCGATTGCTCCCGCGAAATCAATGTACTGATTGCCATCAACATCTGTTACAAGAGCACCATTTGCAGATTGTACAAACGTTGGGATGCCGTTACTTACTCCTTTTGGTACTATATTTTGGCGGCGTTCTAATAAAGACGCTGCTTTCGGTCCAGGAATTTGTTCATTTACTTTAGCAAATTTTTTTGTGTTCATTACGTACCCCATCCTTTTCTTTACATTGTTTTCTCTTTACATTGCAAAATGTATGCCAACATTCTTTTCTAGCATTCATCCTACATGCCTTCTATTTCAGCATAAAAAATAAGTCTATAAAGACTCATTGAGAGTCCCAATAGACTTATTTTTCTTACACATTAGACTTTCCTTGTTCCCAAATAAACTCACCTGAATGAGAAATAAAATCCCCAACAGATTGTACTACTAAATCCGCAAGTGGTTCTAACGTTTGACGATCTCCTGTACCAGATAGTACTCCAATTGCATAGCACTCGCCGCCATTTTTCGCTAAATGTAAATCAGTTGGAGTATCTCCTACGACCGCTACTTCACACGCCTCTAAATGAAACCTTTCACAAAACGATTCTACAATTCTTTTATCTGGTTTTTGTGCCGGAAACGTATCTGAAGCTACAACATAATCAAAATAAGTCTCTAATTGATACTGTTTTAAAAATAATTCTGTCGGTGCGAAATCATCAGCTGTAACAACGCCTAAAATAAATCCTCTATCCTTTAAACTTTGTAAAATTCTTGGTAAATCTGCCGTCATTCTCATATAGGAACGGTGCTCGTACATAAGGGAAAATAATTTTTCACTTACCCACTCATGCATCTCTTCTTCCTTAGATGACGTAATATACTTACAAAGCCCTTTTGCAACATCAAGGCTTGTTCCTGCCGCTATTGCGCTACGAGGGTTCACAAATACCCCATCTACACCGATCTCTTTTAATAAAGTAGGCTGCATTGACTTTGGAAGTTGATATAAATTTATACATTCTGCCACCAGTTCTTCAGCTACTTTTATCCAAATTGAGTGAAAATCCATTAACGTCCCGTCTTTATCAAATAGTATTGCTTTTACCTTCTCCATAGCACCCTACCTCTCGTTTCTTATCTCCTCCAGTGTATCAATAAAGTATGGATATAACATAAACGAATTGTAAAAATACCATAAAAATCAAACTAACTTCCAATTTACAATTCCTCTATATAATAAAAAGGATGCCTTTACAGGGCATCCTCTTGATGTTCAGGAACAAATAGTTCAAGACAATGATATATATTTTCGAATTCCATCGGTGCATCTCCACCGTATTCACCGTCTAAATTAATCATTAGTTTATCTGGTGAATGCACTTTAATTCGGTTTGCTTGCGTGTATAACACTTTTGGATTGTTAATATGTTCACCACGCTGCGCTTGTGTTGCAGCTTTAATTAAGTCAGCAATAGAACCTTTTTTCAGTACTAATAAATCAAATAACCCATCGTTAATTGATGCATATGGTGCTACCTTTTCAAAACCGCCCACTGAACGAGTATTCGTAATTAAAAACATCGTAATTTCTTCTTGTAGCAACTTTCCATCATACTCGATTTCAACATATGTTGGATGTAATGATGGTAACATTTCGATTCCTTTTAAATAGTAAGCAAGTTGGCCTAATACTGTCTTTAGCTTACTTGGTACTTCATATGTTAATTCTGTAATACGGCCGCCACCAGCGATATTAATGAAATATGTATCATTTGCTCTACCAAGATCTAACGGAACTGTTTTCCCTTCACAAATAATATCCGCAGCCTCTTCAATAACACGAGGTACACCGATCGCACGCGCAAAATCATTTGTCGTTCCAACTGGAATAATTCCAAACTTTGGACGATGTTCATGTCCTACTAAACCGTTCACCACTTCATTTAATGTACCATCACCACCAGCTGCGATAACAACATCAAACTTACGATCCGCAGCTTGCCTCGCAGCCACAGTCGCATCTCCAGGACCAGTTGTCGCATGACAAGACGCTTCATATCCAGCTTGTTCTAATTTTTGTAATACTTCCGGTAAGCTCTTCTTAAATAGCTCGCGCCCAGAAGTAGGATTATAAATAATTCTTGCTCGCTTCATCATTTATTAGCACAGGAAATTTCTTTATGTATCAAAAAAGAACATACCGAACTTCTATTCAGTATTCCCATGCCTACCTCCTCTCATCTTCCTATCCTTCTTTTATCTCGCTCAAACAGGCAGTAAGAACCCGATTCGTGTAGTCCATCAAAAGTAAATATTCATTTCAATGGTTTTGTTTTATTTGACAAAAAATTTATGTCCATCTATTTCCTCACAACAATTTACATATAACGAATAATAATTATCTATTATTTCATGAGATGAAAAAAAACCTCTATGTCTAGATTTATCATTATTCCCACCTTTTTGCAACTATCATACCATAGTTGCTATACAAACATTTTTACACTTTTGACAGTTAATCAAACGTTTGTTTAAACGATCTTCTCTCATTTAAACAAACGTTTGATTAACCTAGAAAAACACCCATGTACGGGTGTTTTTCTGCTTAATCTTTAAAAGTTGTTACTATTATCGCTTATTAATCTCTTCAAGTAAGATTTTGTTAACAAGCGGTGGATTAGCTTGTCCTTTTGTAGCTTTCATAATTTGACCAACTAAGAAGCCAATTGCACGGTCTTTACCGTTTTTAAAGTCTTCGATAGATTGTTCATTGTTATCAAGAATTTCTGTTACAACTTTACGAAGTGTACCCTCGTCAGAAATTTGAACAAGACCTTTCGCTTTAACGATTTCTTCTGGGTCTCCACCTTTTTCAATTAATTCGTTAAATACTTTCTTCGCGATTTTAGAAGAAATTGTACCTTTTTCAATTAATTGAACCATTTTAGATAAACCAGCAGGCGTTAATGCAACGTCTTTTAATTCTTTTTGTTGTTTGTTTAAGTATGCAAGTACTTCACCCATTAACCAGTTTGATGTTAATTTCGCATCAGCACCGTCTGCAACAGTTGCTTCAAAGAAATCAGACATTTCTTTCGTTAATGTTAATACGTGTGCATCATAAGCCGGTAAGCCAATTTCTGCAACGTAGCGAGCTTTACGTGCATCTGGAAGTTCTGGAATCGAAGCACGAATTTCTTCTTTCCACTCATCATCGATGTAAAGTTCAACTAAATCTGGCTCTGGGAAGTAACGGTAATCGTCAGATCCCTCTTTCACACGCATTAAGATTGTTTTCTTCGTTGCTTCATCATAACGACGTGTTTCTTGTTGGATGATACCACCAGATAACAATTCTTTCTCTTGGCGCACTTGCTCGTGCTCAAGACCTTTTTGTACGTAAGTGAATGAGTTTAAGTTTTTCAGTTCCGCTTTTGTACCGAACTTCTCTTGTCCAACAGGACGAAGGGAAATGTTCGCATCACAACGCAAGGAACCTTCTTCCATCTTACAATCAGATACGCCAGTGTATTGAATGATTGATTTTAACTTCTCTAAGTATGCATATGCTTCTTCTGGCGTACGCATATCTGGCTCAGATACGATCTCGATTAAAGGCATACCTTGACGATTGTAGTCTACTAATGAACCATCAGCTGTATGCGTTGATTTACCAGCATCTTCTTCTAAATGAAGACGTGTAATACCGATACGTTTCTTTTTACCGTCTACTTCGATTTCAATCCAACCATTTTCACCGATTGGCTTATCGAATTGAGAAATTTGGTAAGCTTTCGGATTATCTGGGTAGAAATAGTTTTTACGGTCAAACTTCGTTTCCGTTGCGATTTCACAGTTTAATGCCATTGCAGCTTTCATTGCAAAGTTAACTGCTTCTTTATTTAAAGTAGGAAGTACCCCTGGGTATCCTAAGTCAATTACACTTGTTTGTGTATTTGGCTCCGCTCCGAATTCTGTTGGACTCGCAGAGAAAATTTTCGAATTTGTTTTTAACTCAACGTGAACCTCTAAACCAATAATTGTTTCTAAATTCATCTATGCTCGCCTCCTTACAGACTTGCTTTTTTTGTATGATAGTCTGTTGCTTGCTCAAACGCATGTGCAACGCGGTAAATTGTCGCTTCATCGAAGTGTTTACCAATGATTTGTAGACCAAGTGGCATGTTGTTAGCACCAAATCCACATGGAACAGAAATCGCTGGAACACCCGCTAAGTTTACTGGGATTGTTAAAATGTCGTTTGCATACATTGTCATTGGATCATCAACTTTTTCGCCCACTTTAAATGCCGGAGTTGGCGTTGTTGGTCCAATAATAACATCGTAGTTAGCAAATACATTTTCAAAGTCGTTTTTAATTAATGTACGTACTTGTTGTGCTTTCTTGTAGTATGCATCATAGTAACCAGAGCTAAGTGCAAATGTACCAAGCATAATACGACGTTTTACTTCATCACCGAAACCTTCGCTACGTGTGTTTTTGTAAAGGTCTAATAAATTATTTACATTATCAGAACGAACACCGTAACGTACGCCATCAAAGCGTGAAAGGTTAGCAGATGCTTCAGAAGAAGATAATAAGTAATACGTTGCTAGAGCGTATTTAGAGTGTGGAAGAGATACTTCCTCCCAAGTTGCGCCCATACCTTCTAATACTTTTAAAGCAGCTAGTACTGACTCACGAGCTTCTTCGCCAACACCTTCTCCTAAGTATTCTTTCGGTACAGCAATACGTAAACCTTTAACGTCGCCTGTTAAACCAGCTAAGTAGTTTCCTACTTCAACGTTTGCAGAAGTTGCATCCATACGGTCAATACCTGAAATAGCTTGTAATAAGTATGCATTATCTTCTACTGTACGTGTAATCGGTCCGATTTGGTCAAGTGAAGATGCGAATGCAACTAATCCGTAACGAGATACACGTCCGTAAGTTGGTTTTAAACCTACAACGCCGCAATATGCAGCTGGCTGACGGATAGAACCACCCGTATCAGAACCTAGAGAGAATAATACTTCTCCTGCTGCTACAGCTGCTGCAGAACCACCACTAGATCCGCCTGGAACGTAATCTAAGTTCCATGGATTTTTTGTAGCATAGAAACCTGAGTTTTCATTTGAAGAACCCATTGCGAACTCGTCCATATTTAATTTACCGATTGTAACTGTGTCAGCAGCTTTTAGCTTTTGTACAACTGTTGCATCATAAATTGGATCAAAGTTTGCTAACATTTTGCTCGCACAAGTAGTACGAAGACCGTTAGTTACAATGTTATCTTTTACACCAATTGGCATACCGAATAATAAACCATTATCTTCAGCACCAATTTTCGCGTCTAATTCTTTCGCTTTCGCGCGTGCGTTTTCTTCATCTAATGTAAGAAAAGCTTTTACGTTATCTTCAACATCCGCAATACGTTTGTAAGATTCTTCTACTAAATCTGTAACGGAAATTTCTTTGTTGTTTAACTTCTTATGTAACTCTGATACGGAATGATCAAATAATGACATCGAAATTCCCCTCCTCTATTCTAATACTGCTGGAACACGGATTTGATTATCTTTGTGATCCGGTGCATTTTTTAATACTTCTTCAACTGGTAAACCTTTTTCTGGTACATCTTCACGCATAACATTTTTCATCGTTAATACATGAGTTGTTGGTTTTACATCAGTTGTATCTAATTCATTTAACTGTTCTGCAAATGTAACAATTGCATCTAGTTGTTTTTGAAATTTTTCAGCTTCTTGATCAGTAATTGCAAGACGTGCTAAATGTGCTACGTGCTTTACATTCTCAACGGAAATTCTTGACACGGCTAGGCCACCTCCATAATATATCGTTCAATCTACAATACTATTGATGATACCAAATTTTCAGTACTTCAAGCAAGTCAACACACGGCACTTACGGCATTTTTACATAAAAAAAGAAAGGCAAACGCCTTTCTTTACAATTTACTCTTTATCTAACGGTTTATTTTTCGGAAATCTCTCGTTATCTTCTTCATTATCACGAATTGTTTTTTGTAATACAAAACAAGACATCGTTAAAAATAATGTTCCAATTAAATAATATCCTTTTACACTAAGCGTTTCATCTAACGTATAAATTCCAATTAGCATACCTGAAAGCGCGCAAACAAATGAAGTCCATGCTAAAAACGTGAACGCTTGCGTATTACGTCTTCTCATCGTTCTCCCCCTCGTTAGCTGTACATCCATTATAGATAAGTATATTTACCATAATGGATTTTCATCCCACTTTAATGGGCAATAAGACCCCCACCTCAAAATTCAGCGAAAGCAAAGAAGTTAGGTGGGGGATCAACTGCCCATAAAAGTCCGATTGGTTCAACTAATAATCAGTGGGGATGAAGAAAATCCCCACTGATTAAAGTTTCACTTTATGTAAATTCTAGTTTTATATTTATAAATCTATCATAAAATAATACTATTTTAAAGTTAGTTTTCTGTCTAATCTGAAAAAACAGTTAAAAATATTGACATTTATTTCAATTCTGCATAAAATAAAAACAAATATTACGAACCTCGAAATATACGGGAGTGGAATTAATTGTTGCAATACGAACATTTTTTAGACTTACTGCTAGATAACGCCAAGAAACTTTTCTATCCTGAGGAATGGGTAAGCTTAGATTTAACACTTTCTAAAACAGAAGTATTTTGTTTACTTTGGATGGAACGAAATACAGATATTACAATGACAAAAATCGCTGACCTTCTTGATATACCGATGAGTACAACGACAGGTGTTGTAAATCGCCTTGTAAAAAAGGGATATATTGAACGCTACCGTGATGAAAACGACCGACGCATTGTATTAATTCGTTTAACAGAACACGGCGTAATGCTCGTTCAAGAAGTAAAACAAAATGCAGCCCATTACTTTAGCCTAGTGACAGAAGCATTATCAGAAGAAGAAAAAGCATTTTTACTACAAATCTTCCAAAAGATTATGAACCACATTGCTACGTCACAGCAAAAAACAGAAGAAGAGGTTTCTACACCTAAAATGAAAAACATTCCGATTGAATAAAAATCCTACTAGGGTTTTTATTCGAAAAAATATTTCGTAACTCGTAATATCCGATACTCGAAATAAAGGGGATAGAATGATGAGAATTATTTTGTATACAGGTAAAGGCGGAGTAGGAAAAACTAGCATTTCAGCAGCAACAGCACTTCAAAGCGCAAAACAGGGATTAAAAACATTAGTAATGAGCACAGACCCAGCCCATAGTTTAGGAGATTCATTTGGTATAAAGTTATCTTCTGAGCCACTAGAAATTCGTAAAAATTTGTGGGCACAAGAAATTAATACAATTTATGAGATGGAAAAAGGCTGGGGAAAATTACAAAAATATATTACACTACTCTTCACTTCCAAAGCAGCTGATGATATTACAACAGAAGAGTTAACGATGTTTCCTGGTATGGAAGATTTAATTAGCTTACTCCGCGTACTCGATTATTATAAACAAAACACATATGATGTTATTATCATTGATTGTGCTCCAACAGGAGAAACATTAGCAATGCTCAGCTTTCCAGACATGCTTGGCTGGTGGATGGAAAAACTCTTTCCTATTAAAAGAAAAGTTTTAAAAGTTGTTCGCCCTGTAGCTCAACCACTTCTTGGTGTCCCCCTTCCAACCGATGATATTATGGACGAATTAACAAATACACTTGAACAGCTTGGAGAAATGAGAGATATTTTATCAAACCGAGACGTAACAAGTATCCGCATCGTTGTAAATCCCGAAAAAATGGTCATTAAAGAGGCTCAGCGTAGCTTTACGTATTTAAATTTATACGATTATAACGTAGATGCGATTATGATTAACCGCGTCATCCCTAACACTGTCACCGATCCTTATTTTCAAGCATGGAAAGATACGCAAAAGAAATATAAAACATTAATTCAAAATAGTTTTGATCCGCTTCCTATTTATGAAGCTCCAATGTTTGAACAAGAAGTTGTTGGCTTGCCTATGTTAGAACGCGTTGGAGATGCTTTATTTAAAACGGATTATAGTCCTACTGAAGTGAAATTTAACGGCCGTACTCAATATGTAAAAAAAGATGGTGATGAATATATTTTTGTACTATCCATTCCCTTCTCAAACAAAAGTGAACTTTCATTAAATCAAAAAGGTGATGAGCTTATCATTCGTGCTGGTTCTGTTAAGCGGAACATCACATTACCCAAAACGTTAACACACCTTTCTATTCAAGGAGCAAAATTCGAAGATGATGTACTAAACATTCGATTTGGAGGTGTAGTGCATGCGTGAGGAATTACTAAGGAAGATAATTCATACAAAAATAAAAGTCGGTATGAATATATTAGAAGAGTTACCTGCACCAATCCAGCAATCAGCTAAGCAAATGCTGAACATTTTACAAGAGGAGCTAGCTGCTTATCCGAAAGAACAAGAGCATCACGAAGACAATTTGAAAAGTATCGTAATCGAATAACAAAAAAGGACCAGGAAAACTCCTGGTCCATCACTCTACTTAACAAACATTGGATTCTACGTTATACAAAATTGGAAGGTACAGAATTAGGGTTTTGTTTGTTAAGTAGATTATATGTTGAACGAGCTAACAGCGGAGGGGTTCCTACTGTTAATCGTTAAACCCGATAATTATTTTACGATTTTTTCAAGCTCCTCAAGTGAAAGATCTACTGAAATGGAACCATCATTTGTTTCTTTCTTAATTGCATCTGTTACTTCTTTTGAATGATAGAGTTCAATTACCTTTTTCAGTGTTGGATCATCTTTATCTTTCGTACGAGCTGCAAAAATATTAATATATGGCTTCGCATTTTCATTCTTTGGATCTTCTAAGAAAATCGGATCCTTCGCTGGATCTAACCCAGCTTGACCAGCAACACCGTTATTAATAACTGAAGCTGCTACATCTTTTAATACACGAGGTGTTTGCTGTGCGATAACCGGTGTAATTTTTAACTTTTTCGGATTTTCAGCAATGCCGCTTGGATCTCCAAATAAGCCAAAGTCTTTCTTAAGCTTTACTAATCCAGCTGCATCAAGAAGTTTTAATGCACGTGCTTGGTTCGTTGGATCATTTGGAATCGCAATTTCTGAACCATCTGGGATTTCACTTGCTTTCTTATGTTTTTCAGAGTATAAGCCCATTGGTGCAATTTGCGTTGTCCCAACAGCTGTAATATCTAACTTATGCTCTTTTTTAAATTGCTCTAAGAAAGCAATATGCTGGAATGAGTTTAGTTCAATATCTCCATCAGCTAACGCTTTATTTGGCGTTGTGTAATCAGAGAACTCAACCAGTTTAATTTTAATTCCTTCTTTTTCAGCTTTTTTCTTTAAAATTTCCCAAGCGTCTCCATCTGTTCCGGTTACACCTACGCGAACTGTTTTCTCTTTCGCTCCTGCCCCCGTGTCCCCACTTGAGCAGCCGCTTAACGCTGAAATTCCTACAATCGCTGATAATGCAAATGCTAAAATTTTCTTCATCTTCTTTTCCCCTCTTCCTTTTTATGATCTGCGTAAAAAGACTTTCGCAAAGTAGTTTCCTAAGTTTTGAGCTACCTGTACGAGAATAATAAGTAAAACGACCGTTACGAACATAACTGATGTATCAAAACGTTGATAACCATATGTCATTGCTAAGTCACCAAGACCGCCACCACCGACAAGCCCAGCAACTGCAGAAAATTCAATTAAACCAACTGTCATAAATGTAACTCCTAAAATCAATGGAGCTAACGCTTCTGGCACAAGGATTTCAAAAACAATTCTAATTGGTGAAGCACCCATCGCTTGAGCCGCTTCAATGACTCCTTTTGGAACTGAAACAAGATTTGTTTCAACCATTCTAGCAATACCGATTGATGCAACTAACGTCATTGGGAAAATCGCTGCTGCTGTTCCAATCGTCGTTCCAATAACGCTTCTTGTTAGTGGACTTAAAGCTACTAAGAAGATAATGAATGGAACCGGACGAATTGTATTAATAATGATATTAAGAATAGAAAAGACCCATTTATTTTCTAAAAAGTTTCCTTTTCTCGTTACATATAAAAGTAAACCTAGAGGTATACCAAGAATTGTAGCGAATATAAGGGTTACGATTACCATTAAGAGGGTATCCCCCGTCGCATCTACAATGCGAGGCCAAAATATACTCCAATCAACTCGCATGAGCTTCTACCTCCTTCAGCTGCACTTGCAGTCTTAGATGTTGTAATGCTTTTTGAATTTCTTTCTGCTCACCTTGCAACTCTACAAGTAGATTTCCAAATAGCACATTTTGAAGTTCAATAATATTTCCGTAAAGCACGTTTACATCGACGTTATAGTTTTTTGCGATATATGATAGTACTGGTTGCCCTGTCTCCTCACCAGTAAATGTTAAGCGATAAATCTGTCCTCCGTTTTGAATTTTCCCTAGAACACTTTCTGGTAAATGATCATTAATAATAGAACGTACAAAGTTTTGAGTCGTCTTTGTTTTCGGTTGTGTGAAAACGTCAAACAGTTTTCCTTCTTCAATAACCTTTCCCTTCTCCATTACAGCTACACGGTGACAAATTTCTTTCACAACGTGCATTTCATGTGTAATAAGAAGAATTGTTACATTGTATTCTCGATTAACTTTCTTTAATAAGTTTAATATCTCTGTCGTTGTTTCTGGATCTAAAGCTGACGTTGCCTCATCACATATAAGAATATCTGGCGATGTTGCAAGTGCTCTAGCAATACCAACACGTTGCTTTTGGCCACCTGATAGTTGCTCTGGATAATAGCTTGCTTTATCTTCTAACCCTACAAACTTCAGCAGTTCATTTACTCTTTCTTTTATCTCATTCTTTGGTACTTTTGCTAACTTTAGTGGATACGCAATATTCCCAAACACTGTTCTTGAATTAAATAAATTAAAACTTTGAAAAATCATCCCGATTCTTTGTCTTAGCTTCCGTAATTCTTTCGTCGATAGTGATGTAATATCTTTATCATCTATTGAAATCGTTCCTGCCGTCGGTCTCTCTAACATATTTACTAAGCGTAACAACGTACTCTTTCCAGCGCCACTAAAACCGATAATGCCAAAAATTTCGCCCTTCTCAACGGATAATGTTACATCATCCACCGCATGAACAGATTGCCCACCTGATTCATATACTTTACTTACGTTCTTAAAAGAAATCATTTTTCCCCCTCCTATATGCTGTAAAAACTTGAAGTAGAGCTTTCGAGGTAAAATAAAAAGTGCTCTCCTTCTTATCAACCATAAAGATAAGAAGGAGAGCACTTATATGTACTCGTTCACATCTTCTCATCTTCCAAGCCTTTCATAGGCTTGCTGGAGTTAGCACGGTATTAAAAAACCCGTTGCTGAGGTATCGTAGGGCCAGTCCCTCCACCTCTCTGGATAAGAATGTATCGATTTAATTGTCGTTTAATTAATTCTCATTATAGAACTCAGAATAATAAGAGTCAATACATTTTTTAGAAAAATATTAATTATTTCTTTATTAAAATTTTCAAATAAAAAATTACAATATAATATTGGTTTTTAAAGTTATGTAAAATTCTCCTCCTTCATATTTTTTAAAAGGAGAATCCTCTCTATAAAGTGAAACTATAATCAGTGGGGGGGTTTTGTTCATCCCCCACTGATTATTAGCCCTCACCAATCGGACATTTACGGACAGTTGATCTCCCACCTAACTTCTTTGCTCCAGCCGAATTTTGAGGTGGGAGTTTTACTGCTCGTTAATGTCGGATAAATTGAATACCATTATTTGAATATGAAATCGGAGGAAGATAAATATATGAAAACAGCTCTTTTACTCGTTGATATTCAAAATGACTATTTTCCACATGGAAAAATGGAATTGCGTAATCCAGCAGAAGCAAGCGAATATGCTAGTCAGCTACTACAATTCTTTAGAACGAAAAATGAACCTATTTTTCATATCCAACATGTAGCAATTAAAGATGATGCTACTTTTTTCCTACCCAATACAGAAGGTGTACATATTCATGAGAGCGTACGTCCACTTAGAGAAGAAACCGTTATACTCAAACATTATCCAAATAGTTTTCGCGAAACCGATCTTCTAGAACAATTACAACGTTTAAATATTGAGCACGTCGTCATATGCGGGATGATGACTCATATGTGCATTGATGCTACCGTAAGGGCGGCTTTTGATTTCGGCTTTCCATGTACCGTTATACATGATGCTTGTGCTACAAAAGATCTTTCTTTTAAGAATGCTACGATACCAGCCGTTTATATTCATAACACAATTTTGGCTAGTTTAAATGGAGTATATGCAAATGTAATGAGTACAGAGGAGTTTTTGGCTACAAAAAAACACTCCCTTCAGTGAGCAAAACCGAAAAGAGTGTTTCTTGTCAAACCATAGATTTTCTTTCAAATTGTATTATACAGGAAATCCTTAAAATGAATACTAAAAAATATGACTAATAAGTCAACTTTTCTCGTTGTTTTGTTTCTATTTACATGTTTATCCCGATATGAATAGGGTTTAGCTAGTTCCAATCGCCAAATAGTAATATATGGTAATCAGAACTAGTTTCTCCTATCAAAAACGCAACATATTATTTATCTGTTTGTTTTTGCTTCTTTTTTAAATACTCCGCACGCAAATTTTCAATTTGCTGCTTTTTATCAAATTTGGCAGGCGTCTGTTTTTCATGAAACTTTGCCACAGCTACCTGACTCTTGTAATCCAATTGATATTTTCCCACTTTGTTCACCTACTTTTCTTGTCCTTAAAGAGAATCTATTCAACAAATATAATATATCTTATTTACTGAAGTAAAC
The DNA here is from genome assembly GCF_027710505.1 of Bacillus cereus group sp. TH152-1LC. Classification (NCBI taxonomy): domain Bacteria; kingdom Bacillati; phylum Bacillota; class Bacilli; order Caryophanales; family Bacillaceae; genus Bacillus; species Bacillus cereus group sp. TH152-1LC. The sequence continues at coordinate 188,954 of NZ_JAQFNK010000009.1, forward strand.
CTTATTACCCTTATTAGTTTTTCTAGGTATATCTATCTTAATCCACATATAGAAAGTTTTTCAAAAAAAAGAGATCTTCGCAGACTGCGAAGATCTCTTCTACTATTTCTTATAAAGTTTCAGAAGTAGTTTTTGCTTGCATGTGAAGTGCTAAGTAGTCAGGGCCACCAGCTTTAGAGTCTGTACCAGACATGTTAAAGCCACCGAATGGTTGGTAACCTACGATTGCACCAGTACATCCACGGTTAAAGTATAAGTTACCCACATGGAATTCTTCACGTGCTTTTTCAATATGGTCACGGTTATTAGTAACAACAGCACCTGTTAAACCGTACTCTGTATTGTTTGCAATTGCTAGTGCATGATCAAAGTCTTTTGCTTTACAGAATGCTACTACTGGTCCGAAGATTTCTTCTTTCATTAAGCGAGCATCTTCTGCAACATCAGCAACGATTGTTGGTTGGATGAACCAGCCTTTAGAATCGTCTCCTTCGCCACCTGCTAAAATTCTACCTTCTTCTTTACCAATTGCAACATAGCTCATTACTTTATCGAATGCAGCTTGGTCATTAACAGGACCCATGTTTGTACCTAATACAGCTGGGTTAGCAACTGTTAATTCTTTCGTTAATTCAACAGCACGATTTAATACGTGGTCGTATACATCTTCATGGATTACTGCACGAGAACATGCAGAACATTTTTGTCCTGAGAATCCGAATGCCGATGCAACGATAGATTTAGCTGCTAATTCAAGATCTGCTTCTTTATCAACAACGATTGTATCTTTACCACCCATTTCAGCGATAACGCGTTTTAACCAAATTTGGCCTGGGTTTACTTTCGCTGCGCGCTCATAAATACGGATACCTACATCACGAGATCCAGTGAAGCTCACGAAACGTGTACGAGGGTGATCTACTAAGTAGTCACCAACTTCAGAACCATTACCTGGAACGAAGTTTACTACGCCAGCTGGTAAGCCAGCTTCTTCTAATACTTCCATGAATTTCGCTGCTACTACAGGAGTTGTACTAGCTGGTTTTAGTAATACTGTGTTACCAGAAACTAAAGCAGCTGTTGTCATACCTGCCATAATTGCGAATGGGAAGTTCCAAGGAGAAATGATAACACCTACTCCTAATGGAATGTAAGAGAAACGATTATATTCAATTGGACGGCTTTCTACTGGAATACCGTCTTTTAATTTTAACATTTGACGACCATAATATTCCATAAAGTCGATTGCTTCTGCTGTATCAGCATCTGCCTCATTCCATGGTTTACCTGCTTCTTTTACAAGAATAGCAGAGAATTCATGTTTTCTGCGACGAACGATTGCTGCAGCACGGAATAAAATGTCTGCACGCATTTCTGGCTTTGATTTTCTCCAAGTTTGGAATGTTTCATCCGCTACTTGCATTGCTTTTTCAGCTAACTCACGGCTTGCTTTTGAAACGCGACCAACAAGTTCCTCTTTATTTGCAGGGTTTACAGAAACAATTTTGTCTTCTGTAGTGATTTTTTCTCCCCCAATAATTAATGGATAGTCTTGTCCAAGATAAGATTCTACTTTCTTTAAACCTTCTTCAAACGCTAATTTGTTAGCCTCCACTGAAAAATCTGTAAATGGCTCATGTTTGTATGCTACTACCATCCTTTTAGCCTCCCCTTAGAAAAACGTTTACATTTTACAACATTATTCTACACGATAATTTAGATTTATTCAAATATTCCTAGACTTATATTTTAAAAATTAATAAATTTTTAAAATATAATAAAAAAAACAGAGTTATACATACGTATAACTCTAAAAAATATGAGTATATTCCAAAATGTTTTTTCCAATCAATAAAATAGTTACTAATAAAAATAAAGTTCTTACATATCCAACACCTTTTTGAACTGCAAACTTTGATCCAAAATAAGCGCCAAAAATCATCGATAACCCCATAATAATACCGTATTCAAAATGAATTACGTCTAAAAATAAAAAAGTAATTAAAGATACGATATTACTAACAAAGTTCAAAAGTTTTCCAGATGCTGCCGCTTGAATAAAATCCAAACCAATTAATAAAAATGCAAAAATTAAAAAGGATCCTGTCCCTGGCCCAAAAAATCCATCGTAAAACCCTATCATTAAAATAACAAAGAAAAATATTAATGTTTTTCTTTTCGTCATCTTCTTATAGGTAGATACACTTCCCCAATCCTTTTTTGCAATAATATAAATAGCAATAAACACCAACATCACAAGCACTAACGGACGTAAAATATCCGGCGGAATAAACTTTACTACTAAAGCACCTGAGACCGCTCCTATAATAGTTAACGGGATTAACTTTCCTACAATTTTAAAATCGACCTTTCCTGATCGAATAAAATAAATTGCACTCGTAAACGTCCCCATCGTTGCCGCTAATTTATTTGTTGCAATTGCCGAAGCTGGTGGTAAACCAACAAACATAAGTGCAGGAAGCGAAATTAATCCTCCACCGCCAACAACTGAATCAATAAAAGCTGCTAAAAAGCCGAATGCAATTAATAAAATAATGACTTGAAAACTTAATTCGTCCATTTGCTTTACCCCTTACCCCCATTATTTATAACATTTTAAATTATAACAAAATTACTCAAGAAAAAAAGCCGTTCCATAAAGGAACAGCCCTCCTATTTAATCTAAAATTTTCACAAACGGTTCATCTTGCTTCGCTTCACGTATAATAATCGCTTCTGGGCTTTCTACAGATTTAATCGTTACTTGTACTTTCATATAATTCGGGAAGTATTCCATAACAAGCCCGGCTACATATTGTGTAAAACCAATTATTTCTGCTTTCCCATTAAACTGGACAGGAATATCAAGCTTTATTTCTCTTAATTCATCGTCTCTATACATACCAGTACCGATAACAGCTGTATAGTCGCCTTGGAAATAATCGCTTAGTTTTGCTTTAAAGTTCGATACTCTCGCAAGGTCTTCACGTTTATTATCTGTTTTCGCTTGTTCAGATGGGAACAAATAATATTTCTCATTAATTTGTTTCCAATCCTCAACCGTTTCACTGCCTTTTTCAACATTCGCATAAGAAACAAAGTTACCTGGCACGAGTGAAGCCTTTGGAGCCTGACGATAAATTGCAAATGTTATTGGAACATTTTTTGTGTCAGCTTTTTTTTCATGCATAAATTTCAAGACTTCTTGCGCCATTTTTTTCCCTTCAGCTAACATTTTTTCTTGCTCAATTTTAGCCTCACGCGGATAACCATGCTCTTCCTCGTAATAATGAACCGAATTCATTGCTAAACCAATTACAATTCCTTGGAGCTCATCTGTTTCGCCTTTTTTCACATAATAATCATGCTCTAAAATATTGGAAATATATATTGGATTTTTTTTATTTTTTGCCTCTAATGATTCAGATCCTCCACCTAACGCTGGATTTAACCCGATATTTGGGAATTTAACTGCATCTTTTTTTAATTTGTCCTCTAGTTCCTTTTGTTCAGCATCTGTACGCTTTCTTTTAACAAGCATCTGCAAATTTTGAGCATCTAGAGCACTTCCACCTTTAAAGAAATGATCTTTCGTACTAAAGGATTCTTTTGCAATACGCATTAATCCTGTTTCAAATTCATCTATATCAAGACGATTACTTACTCCTTGTACAACTAAACCACGTGCAGCTCCTGCTTGAAATGGAATAGTCGCCTTATAATATTCATCCGAAATAGAGTACTTCGGAACGATTGCTTGTTCTTTTGCTTTCCCAGATTTCTCAACCACTTTTTCATCTTTATCGGTACCTGCACTACACCCACTTACAAGTAGACCAAGGCTTAATACCGCTAATGCTATTTTTTTCATGGTAAGTTTGCACCTCTTACTTATTTAGCTCTTGTAAGAACCTCTCTTCATTCCAAACCTCAACATTATGCTTCTCAGCTTGTGCTAATTTCGAACCTGCTGCTTCACCTGCAACAACTAAATCCGTACTTTTACTAACACTTCCTGTTACTTTTCCACCTAATGCCTCAATCTTCTTCTTCGCTTCACTACGTCCCATAACTTCTAATTTACCTGTTAAAACGACAGTTTTTCCTGCGAAGTACGACTCAACATTTTGTAAATCAGCAATTTTTATACCTTTGTATGCCATATTCACGCCATACTCTTTAAATTGTTGTAATAACTCTAATACGTCTTCATTATCAAAATACGTCACGACGGATTGAGCCATTTTTTCACCAATCTCATTAATTGCTTTTAGTTCTTCTTCCGTTGCTTTCACAAGCGCATCCATCGTTTCGAAATGCTCTGCAAATGTACGTGCTGCTTTTGCTCCGACATGGCGGATACCAAGGCCAAATAATAATCGCTCTAATGAGTTTTCTTTAGAATTCTCAATTGCTTGCACTAAATTCGTTGCTGATTTTTCACCGAATCGTTCTAGCTGCAATAATTGCTCTTTCGTCAACGAATATAAATCAGCAAATGTACGAATATAATCCGCATCAAAGAGTTGTGTAATAACACGTTCTCCAAGTCCATCAATATTCATTGCATTTCTTGAAACGAAATGAATTAAACCTTCTCGAATTTGAGCTGGACAAGTTGGATTTATACACCGAAGTGCTACTTCTTCTTCTAAACGAACTAGTTCACTCTCACATGCTGGACAATGCGTTGGCATATGATATTCTTCTTCCTCACCAGTACGCTTATCGAAAATAACGTTCACAACTTCAGGAATAATATCCCCGGCCTTCTTCACTACAACATAGTCACCAATTCGAATGTCCTTTTCACGAATTAAATCTTCGTTATGTAAAGAAGCACGACGAACGATAGTACCAGCCACTCGCACTGGCTCTAGCTCTGCTGTCGGTGTTACAACCCCTGTACGACCAACACTTAATTCAATGCCTGTTAATCTTGTTACAACCTCTTCAGCCGGGAATTTATAAGCAATTGCCCATCTTGGACTCTTTGCTGTAGTTCCTAAACTTTCTTGAAGAGCAACATTATCTACTTTTATAACGATTCCATCAATCTCATAATCAAGATGCGGGCGTTTTTCTTGCCATTCTTCTACATAAGCTATAACTTCTTCGATTGTTTCACATGTACGACGATTTGGATTTGTTTTGAATCCAAGTTCACCTAAGAAATCAAGCGATTCACTATGTGATGGAATTGTTTTTTCTTCTACATTCGCAAGACCGTACACAAACATAGATAAGTTACGCTTCGCTGCAATTTTTGGATCAAGTTGGCGTATTGAACCTGCCGCCGCATTACGCGGATTCGCAAATACATCTTCACCATTTTGTTCTTTTTCTTCATTTAACTTAACGAATGAACGCTTCGGCATATAAGCTTCGCCTCGTGCTTCTAACGTTACTTCTTCATTTAAACGGAGCGGGATCGCTTTAATCGTTTTTAAATTTTGAGTAATATCTTCACCTGTTACACCATCACCACGTGTTGCCCCTTGAATGAAGCGTCCTTTTTCATAATGAAGTGAAACAGCAAGTCCGTCAATTTTTAATTCGCATATATATCTTACATTCGCATCATCAATTCCTTGGCGTACTCTTCGGTCGAAATCACGTAAATCTCCTTCGTTAAATGCATTTCCTAAACTTAACATCGGTGACTTATGTGTTACTTTTTCAAATATATCAAGAACAGTCCCCCCAACGCGAATGGAGGGAGAGTCTTCGCTCATAAACTCTGGATTCTCTGCTTCTAATTTTATAAGCTCCTGCATATTACGGTCATACTCCGCATCAGAAACAGAAGGATTGTCTAATACGTGATACTGATAGTTAAATGTATTTAACAAATCACGCAGTTCTTCTATACGTTGTTTTGCTATCTCTTTTGACATATCCTCATTCCTTTCCTATTGTTTCGTCACAGGTGCAAATTTTGCTAACAAACGTTTAACACCAATTGGGCTTGGGAACGCAATATCTAATTCTTTTGCATCACCTTCACCTTTTACACTGACAACTGTACCGACTCCCCATTTTTGGTGGGAAGCTTTATCTCCTACTGCCCAGCCGATTTGCTCGCCACCTGTCGTCTTAGCTGCAGGACTCGCGAAAGCTGAACGAGAGCGTGTTGTAGTTGTCATTGTCGTTCTGCTGCTACTAGCCGTTCTGCCTTTTGCACCAAACGAAGTTTCACGCTTCGGCGCTGTTTCATTTAACGATTCTACTAGCTCTGCCGGGATTTCTGTAATAAATCGCGATGCGGCATTCATACTTGTTCGACCAAATAAAGTACGCATTTGTGCATTGGATAAATATAACTCTTCTTCTGCACGAGTAATACCTACATAAGCAAGGCGACGCTCTTCTTGCATTTCATCTTCTTCCATTAGAGAACGAGTATGTGGGAATATTCCTTCCTCTAACCCTACAATAAAGACAACTGGGAACTCTAACCCTTTCGCTGAGTGCATCGTCATTAAAATAACTTCCTCACCAGCAGTTGGATCTTCATCGACACGATCAATATCAGCAACAAGCGCTAAGTCTGTTAAGAATGCAACAAGGCTCTTATCTTCGCTTTGAGATTCAAATGTTTGCGTAACAGATAAAAACTCATCTAAGTTCTCTAAACGACCTTCCGCTTCTAAAGTACGCTCGTTTTTCAACATATCGCGATAGCCTGTTTTTTCAATAACTTCTTCTACCAATTCCGTAACAGATAAATACTCTTGCATATTTACCCAGTTGTGTAATAAACCTGCGAATTCTTTTACTGCCTTTGTGATTTTTGCACTTACTCCAACATGCTCAATCTCATCGAATACAGCAGTTAATGAAATTCCATTTTGTACACCGTAATTAATAATTTTATCGATAGAAGTCACACCAATTCCACGCTTTGGCATGTTAATAATACGTGCGAAACTAATCTCATCATCTGGATTCCCAATTAAACGTAAATACGCCAAAATGTCTTTAATCTCTTTACGATCGTAGAACTTTGTACCGCCGACAATCTTGTAAGGAATATTAGATTTCAGGAAAATCTCCTCGACCATACGAGACTGCGCATTTGTACGATATAACACTGCAAAATCAGTATATTTTCGTTTTCCCATTTGAATATCGTCACGAATTTTTTTCGCAACAAAATATGCTTCGTCTTTTTCCGTTGCAGCACGGTAATATGAGATTTTGCTTCCAACTTGATTGTCTGTCCATAATTTTTTCGGTTTACGGTTTGAATTTTTTTCAATAACAGCATTCGCTGCATTTAAAATATTTTGTGACGAACGATAGTTTTGTTCTAACAGAATAACTTGCGCATTCTCATAGTCTTTTTCAAATGACAAAATGTTAGAAATGTCAGCCCCGCGCCAGCGGTAAATAGACTGATCTGAGTCACCTACGACGCATAAATTTTTAAAACGTGCTGCTAAATGTTTAACAAGAAGGTACTGCGCCTTGTTCGTATCTTGATACTCATCCACGTGAATGTATTGGAACTTGCGCTGATAAAACTCTAGTACTTCTGGAACACGTTCAAATAACTGAATCGTTGTCATAATTAAATCATCAAAGTCTAATGAGTTATTTTTCAGAAGACGTTTTTGATATTCTGTATATACATCGCTCGTTAATTTTTCATATGGATCAGCGATTGTAATTTTTTTCGCATATTTATCTGCAGATAACAATTCATTTTTCGCATTACTAATACCCGCTAAAATAGAGCGCGGCTCAAATTTCTTCGGATCAATATTGCGCTCTTTCATGATTTTCTTCACAACCGTTAACTGATCGCCTGAATCTAAGATTGTAAAGTTACGATTAATACCAATACGATCGATATCACGTCGTAAAATACGTACACACATAGAGTGGAACGTAGAAATCCAAATATCTTCTGCTTCTGGCCCGACAAGTGTATCAATACGCTCGCGCATTTCACGAGCCGCTTTATTTGTAAAGGTAATAGCTAGTACATTCCATGGCGCTATACCTTTTTCACCAAGTAAATACGCAATACGATGTGTTAACACACGTGTTTTACCACTACCTGCACCTGCCATTAATAGAAGTGGTCCGTTCGTTGTTTGTACTGCTTTTTGTTGCTGCGGATTTAAACCATTTAATAACCTGTCTGTCTTACTCATATACGCCTGCACCTACTCTCCTTTTATTTACTGCTTTAACCGTTTTTAACGCTGCTTTTATATCATCATAAATAATATTTCCAACAACTACTGTATCAGCATACTGCGCCATTTCTTTCGCTTGTTCTGCATTAGAAATACCGCCTCCGTAATACAACTTAGCTTGTTTTAATTCTGATTTTACATTTTTAACAAGTTCAACATCTCCATACGTACCGCTATATTCTAAATAAAATATCGGTAAACGTAATAGCTTGTCTGCTAAACGCGCGTATGCAATCACATCATCTTCTGTTACATCACATTTCGCATCTGTAAGCTGGGCTACTTTCGCTTCAGGATTTAAAACACAATACCCTTCCATGAAAATTTCGTCCCAATCCATAATATCCCCAAATTCTTTCAAAGCCTCATGATGAACGCCTGTTACCCATTCTACTTTTCGGCTATTTAAAACGCTTGGGATATAATAAAAATCAAATCCTGGTGTAATTGCTTCCACATCAGAAACCTCTAACACACAAGGAACTGCATATCTACGAATGCTAACTAGCATGTGCAGTACATTATCAATTGTCACTCCATCACTTCCGCCTACAATAACAGCATCTGTTCCAGACTCACAAATCATTTCTAAATGTTCGTCACTTAGCTCCTTATTTGGATCAAGCTTAAATACATGTTTCCACCCGGAAATATCGTACATGAAAACACCCTTTCTTTTCTCTATTTATATATTTCTGTTCAAAATAACAGTTTATTTTCATTAGGATTTTTTAACTTCATCTTAAATATTTGTTTAAAACGGAGAATTAAGTTTGGAATTCCCTCTTCCACATTTTTTCAAACTAGAGGATTTAATTTTGAACTTCCTTTTATGCATTCTTTCATTATAACAAAAAAAGCTACTTACACACACGCACATTCCAACATCTTTTTCAACGTCAAATGTTGGATTACATATCCCAAAAATCACACGGGATACTAATAAGAGAAATAGTATTATCTATTTCAACTTTCATAAAAAGGAGTGTTTTTCTAATGAAACAAAACATCGGTACAATAAATGCCCTAATTCGAATTACACTCGGACTTATCCTCTTCGGCTGTAGTAGCGCTAAACTTGTACGCAAGCCGTGGTGCACTTGGTCTAACGTCTTGCTATGGATTGGTGCAATGAAAATTGCGGAGGGAATTGTTCGTTTCTGTCCTGTTGTTGAAATGTGGAAATTCGGAAAATACATGAATATGGAGGCATTTAAAATGCCTAGCATGAATTTTACTGAAAAGGGACATGCTAAAGAAGAAGTGAATCAAACTTCCAATCACGACAAACCACGGTCAAACGGAAGTTTTGACGCTTCTGACAAAGAGATTGAGTCAGCGATTGAAGATATAATCCTGGCAAAACCGCTTTGAATCATTTGTCACGATGCAAGATGCTCTCAAAGAGACTTAGCTGCTGCAGTGGGCGGTTAAGTCTTCTTTATTTTACCATAAAACAGAACGTACATTCTTGTTTTAAACCTTAAAATATACATAAGAGGTACCCAATCAATAAAATTCAGAAAATTAGGTGTAAACCCCTTGCTTAAAATGATATAAAAGTGATATCATTTTTATATCAGGAGGCGATCATATGAAAGAAAAACAAGTATTTTATGTTAATGGTTTTCTTGGGATTATTGGAATTTTGATTTTAGCCGCTATCGGTGTATTTTTCCTTATACAAGAAATTTTCATAGGAGCAGCATTAACTATTATTTTAGCCGCAGTTCTTGCTACAGGTATTGGTATTGTTCAACCAAACCAAGCGAAGGTCATTACATTTTTCGGTAATTACTTAGGAACAATTCGTCAAAATGGTTTATTTTTAACGATTCCGTTCGCATTCCGTCAAACTGTATCGTTACGTGTTGAAAACTTTAATAGTAAGAAATTAAAAGTAAATGATGTTGAGGGAAATCCAATTGAAATTGCAGCCGTTATCGTATATAAAGTTGTTGATTCTGCAAAAGCAATGTTCGGTGTTGAACATTACGATCGATTTGTAGAAATTCAAAGTGAAACAGCAATCCGCCACGTTGCAACAAAATATCCTTATGACAATTTCCAAGATGAAACTTGCATCACGTTACGCGGAAATACGGAAGAAATCTCTGAAGAATTAAAACGTGAATTAGAAGCGCGCCTTGAAATTGCTGGCGTAGAAGTATTAGAAACTCGTTTAACACATTTAGCTTACGCAACAGAAATTGCCCATGCAATGCTCCAACGTCAACAAGCAAAAGCAGTATTAGCTGCTAGAAAAGAGATTGTTGAAGGTGCTGTGAAGATGGCAAAAGATTCAATCCATATGTTAGATGAGGAAGGCGTACTGGAACTCGATGACGAGCGTAAAGCAAATATGGTGAACAATTTATTAGTTGCCATCGTTTCAGATAAAGGTGCGCAACCAGTTATTAATACAGGAAGCCTATACTAAAAGGTTGTAAATCATTATGGCTAAAAAGAAAAGCTTTCCATTACGTATTGATCCTGAATTACACGCTGTCATCGAAAAATGGGCGAATGATGAGTTTCGTAGCGTCAATGCACACATCGAATATTTGCTTCGAGAAATGGCAAAGCAAAAAGGAAAATTAAAAAAAGATAAAGATGCATAAAAAATCCCGCTGAGAACTCAGCGGGATTTTTACATATTAGCTCCTCGTCATCTCATGCCCAATTGCACGATATCCTATATCACTTCGGTAAAATAGACCATCACTCTCAATTTTGCCGATTTCTTTATACACCTTATCTTTCGCTTCTTGTAAAGTATTTGCCTTACAAGCCACAAATAGTACACGACCACCGTTTGTTACAAAGTCACCATGCTTCATCGCTGTACCTGAATGGAAAACAATTACACCTTGCAATGTGTCTAATCCGTTAATAATGTCACCTTTTTTATATACTTCTGGATATCCTTTCGAAGCAAGTACAACACCAATGACGGCTTCCTCTGACCATTGTAATATTAACTCACTTTCATCTAATATAGCGTTACATACATCAACTAAATCATTTTCTAAGCGAGGTAATACTACTTCTGTTTCAGGATCGCCAAAGCGGGCATTAAATTCAATTACCTTTGGGCCATCATTTGTTAAAATAAGTCCCGCATATAAAATCCCTGTAAATGAACGTTTTTCTGCAATCATCGCTTTAGCAGTTGGATGTAATACCGTGTTTATCGCCTCTTGAACTGCTGATTCTGGAATTTGTGGTACTGGAGAGTACGCGCCCATTCCGCCTGTATTTGGACCTTTATCACCATCAAAAGCACGTTTATGATCTTGCGCAATTGCCATCGGATGCACAGTTGTCCCATTCACAAATGCCATTAATGAAAATTCTTGTCCATCTAAAAACTCTTCAATAACAACCTTCTTACTTGCTTCGCCGAACTTTACATCTTGTAGCATTTCTTTCACAGCCTGTAATGCCTCTTCAAGTGTCATTGCTACTGTTACACCTTTACCAGCAGCTAATCCATCTGCCTTAATAACAATCGGTGCACCAACTTTTTGAATGTATTGTACCGCTTCTTCATAATCTGTAAAAGTTTCATATGCCGCAGTTGGAATATCATACTTTTTCATCAATTCTTTCGTAAAAGCCTTACTACCTTCAATAACAGCAGCCGCCTTATTTGGACCAAATACACGAAGTCCCTCTTCTTTAAAACGATCAACAATTCCATTCATTAGTGGAATTTCTGGTCCAACGAAAGTTAACTCAACCTTATTCTCTTTGGCAAATAGAACTAATGCATCAAAATCATTTTCATCAATATCAACTGGTGTTGCAACATCGCGCATACCTTCATTACCCGGTGCTACATATACCTTTTCCACTTTTGCAGATTGTGCAAACTTCCAAGCTAAAGCATGCTCACGCCCACCGCGTCCGATTACTAAAACATTCATATTTCATCCCCCAATACTTAAATAAGTACAAACTAGAAGCTATGCTCCTAGTTTGTTTTCATATCAATAAAAGTTTAAAAAAGAGAATCAAGAACAACGACGACATGCGAAGGTTATCTCGACCGGACCTTTTAAACATCCATATCAAGCAAAGTTTAAAAGGGAGGATCGGGAGAATCAAGCAGGTCGAGGCGCATTCGCCAGGAGGACACGGAGTGTAGTTTTCCTACATGAGTACCGCACTGGTAATGCAACGACGACATGCGAAGGTTATCTCGACCGGACTTTTTAAACATCCATATCAATAGAAGTTTAAAAGGGAGGATCGAGAGAACCGAGCAGGTCGAGGCGCATTTGACAGAAGGACACGGAATGTAGCTTTCCTACATGAGTACCGCACTGGCAATGCAACGACGACATGCGAAGGTTATCTCGACCGGACTTTTTAAACATCCATATCAATAGAAGTTTAAAAGGGAGG
>NZ_JAQFNK010000010.1:0-181279 GCF_027710505.1 Bacillus cereus group sp. TH152-1LC
CCGCCTTTCAATTTCGAACCATGCAGTTCAAAATGTTATCCGGTATTAGCCCCGGTTTCCCGGAGTTATCCCAGTCTTATGGGCAGGTTACCCACGTGTTACTCACCCGTCCGCCGCTAACTTCTTGAGAGCAAGCTCTCAATCCATTCGCTCGACTTGCATGTATTAGGCACGCCGCCAGCGTTCATCCTGAGCCAGGATCAAACTCTCCAATAAAGTTAGTTTGTCTAGCATCTAAAAATAAAAATTGACGTTTCACGTTGTTTGTTTCGTTTAGTTTTCAAAGTTCAACATCGCGTTTCAGCGACTTTTATAATATATCATAGTATATTATTTTCGTCAACAAGTTTTTCAAGATAATTTGTATCCCTCATTTGCTGACTCTGCCTATTATATAGAGTTTTCTATTGCTATGCAAGTATTATTATAAAAAAATAAGAGGGGGGAAAATCCCGCCTCTTATTCTTCAGAAGAAACCTCTTCATTCGATTCCTCTTCTTCATCTTTTTGCGCTTTTGCTACCGTCGCTACCTCTTGCTCATCCTCTAAACGAATTAGACGAACACCTTGTGTATTACGTCCCATTTGAGAGATTTGATCAACCGGCATACGAATAATAACACCCGCTGCCGTAATTAACATGATGTCTTCTTCACCTGTTACAGATTTAACAGCTACTAACTTACCGTTTTTATCTGTAATATTACAAGTCTTCAGACCTTTACCACCACGGCTTTGTAGACGGTATTCATCGATTGGTGTACGTTTTCCATAACCATTTTTAGTTACAATTAGAACATTTACATCCTCTTCAACGATTTCCATGCCTACAACTTGATCTTCTTCACCTAATGTAATTGCTTTTACACCAGCCGCATTACGTCCCATAGAACGCACATCTTGCTCGTTAAAGCGAATTAGCATACCGTTGCTTGTTCCTACAATAATATCCTTATCACCAGATGTTAAACGTACAGATATTACTTCATCCTCTTCACGAAGAGATATTGCAATTAAACCATTCGTACGTATATTAGCAAATGATGAAAGTGGCGTTCTCTTAGAAATACCTTGTTTTGTTGTGAAGAATAAGAATTCATCGTCACCAAATTCACGAATTGGAATAATGGCGTTAATCCATTCACCCTTATCTACACCTAATAAGTTAATAATCGGTATACCTTTTGCTGTACGACTATACTCTGGAATTTCATATCCTTTCGTACGGTATACTTTCCCTTTATTAGTAAAGAATAAAATGTGATCATGCGTAGAAGTAGTTAATAGATGTTCTACGAAATCATCATCATTTGTTCCCATTCCTTGTACACCACGTCCACCACGGTTCTGTGTTTTGTACGTAGAAGCTGGCAACCTCTTAATATAACCATTATGAGTTAACGTAATAGCGATGTTTTGCTCTGGAATCAAATCTTCATCTTCAATAAATTCCATGCCGCCAATTGTAATTTCTGTTCGTCTCTTATCATTGAAGCGCTCTTTTACTTCTGTTAATTCTTCACGGATAATCTCAAGAACTTTCTCTTCATCTGCTAAAATTGCTTTTAATTCAGCGATTAACTTCATTAAGTCTTGATATTCTTGCTCGATTTTTTCACGTTCTAATCCTGTTAAACGTTGCAGACGCATATCTAAAATTGCTTGCGCTTGTTTCTCACTTAAACCGAAACGTTCCATTAAGCCTTGCTTTGCAATATCTGCTGTTTTCGAACTACGAATTAACGTAATAACTTCATCAAGATGATCTAGAGCGATTCGTAATCCTTCTAAAATATGAGCACGCGCCTCTGCTTTTTCTAATTCATAAGCAGTACGTCGACGAATTACTACCTTCTGATGCTCCAAGTAATGATATAAATTTTGTTTTAAATTCAATACTTGTGGCTCTCCATTTACAAGAGACAACATATTAATACCGAAACTTGTTTGAAGTGCTGTATGTTTATATAGATTATTTAATAGTACATTGGCATTAGCATCACGGCGTACTTCCATAACAATACGCATACCGTTTCGATCTGACTCATCACGTAAATCTGTAATACCTTCAATTTTCTTATCACGAACTAATTCTGCGATTTTTTCAATTAATCGTGCCTTATTAACTTGATAAGGTAGTTCAGTTACAAGAATAGATTGTTTACCATTTGACTTCTCTTCAATTTCAACTTTAGCTCGAAGCATAATAGAGCCTCTACCTGTTTCATACGCTCTTCGAATTCCACTTCGTCCCAGGATTAAACCTGCTGTTGGAAAATCAGGTCCTGGAATAAACTCCATTAATTCCGCAATCGTAATGTCAGGATTATGACTTAGTGCCAATACACCATCAATTACTTCACCAAGTTGATGCGGTGGAATATTTGTTGCCATACCAACCGCAATTCCCGTCGTACCATTCACTAATAAATTAGGAAAACGCGCTGGCAATACAATTGGCTCTCTTTCAGAACCATCATAGTTATCTTGATAATCAATCGTATTTTTTGAAATATCACGTATTAATTCCATAGAAATCTTAGACATTCTTGCTTCTGTATAACGCATTGCTGCTGCTGAATCGCCATCAACAGAACCAAAGTTACCATGTCCATCAACAAGCATATAACGCTGACTAAAATCTTGCGCCATACGTACCATCGTCTCGTAAACAGCTGAGTCACCGTGAGGGTGATACTTACCGATTACTTCACCGACAATACGCGCTGATTTCTTATACGCTTTATCAGCTGTAATTCCTAAATCATTCATCGCATATAAAACCCTACGATGCACAGGTTTTAATCCATCACGAACATCTGGTAATGCACGAGATACGATAACACTCATTGCGTAATCTAAAAACGAGGTACGCATTTCATGACTAATATTAATTTCTCGAATTCGTGCTTGTTGTTGATTGTCTGACATCAACGAGCACCTCCTCTTACATTTCCGTTACACATACATTGATTTATATGTAGAAGACAGGAATACTTAGATTCCTGTCATTATCCATTTAAATATCAAGGTTTTTCACGTATTTTGCATTTTCTTGGATAAAGTTACGACGCGGCTCTACTTTATCTCCCATTAAAATTTCAAATGTTTCATCCGCTTCAATTGCATCTTGAAGAGAAACTTGAAGTAATGAACGTACTTCTGGGTCCATTGTCGTCTCCCATAACTGGGTTGGATTCATTTCCCCTAGACCTTTATAACGCTGAATCCCTGGCTTAGGTTGAGCTGGTAATTCTGCTAATATTTTTTCAAGTTCCTTATCGTTGTAAGCATATTGAATTTTTTTACCTTGTTGTACTTTAAACAACGGCGGCTGCGCAATATAGATATAACCACACTCAATTATTTGACGCATATAACGATAAAAGAACGTTAATAATAGGGTACGAATATGCGCACCATCAACATCGGCATCGGTCATAATAATAACTTTATGATAGCGTGCTTTTTCAATATCGAAGTCTCCGCCGATATTTGTACCGATCGCTGTAATAATTGTACGAACTTCATCATTTGATAAAATCTTATCTAAGCGTGCCTTTTCAACGTTAATAATTTTACCCTTTAACGGTAAAATTGCTTGGAAATGACGATCGCGCCCTTGTTTCGCAGACCCACCCGCAGAGTCACCCTCTACGATATAAATTTCACTAATTGCTGGATCTTTAGAAGAACAATCTGCCAGTTTCCCTGGTAAACTTGAAACTTCTAAAGCACTCTTTCGGCGAGTTAACTCACGAGCCTTTTTAGCTGCTACACGCGCACGCGCTGCCATCGTCCCTTTATCTATAATTTTACGTGCAACATTGGGATTTTCCAGTAAGAACTTTTCAAATGCCTCTGAGAATACTGACTCTGTAATTGTTCTTGCTTCACTATTTCCAAGCTTCGTCTTTGTTTGTCCTTCGAATTGCGGATTTGGATGTTTAATTGACACAATTGCTGTTAAACCTTCACGAACATCTTCACCAGTTAAATTACTATCAGCATCTTTTAAAATATTATTTTTACGACCATAATCGTTGATCACACGAGTTAAGGCTGTTTTAAATCCTACCTCATGTGTACCACCTTCATACGTATGAATATTATTTGTAAATGAGTAAATGTGATTTGTATATCCTTCGTTATATTGAAGCGCAACTTCAACCTGAATACCATCTTTTGACCCTTCTACATATACAGGCTCTTCATGAATTGGCTGTTTCGAACGATTTAAATGTTCAACATATGATTTAATTCCACCTTCATAATGGAATTCTTTCTTCTGTTTCTGTTCACGTTTATCTTCAATTGTTAATTTAATATTACGATTTAAAAATGCTAATTCACGCATACGAGTTGCTAGCGTATCAAATTCGTATACTATTGTTTCCTGAAAAATTTCTGGATCTGGTTTAAATCGAGTTATCGTTCCTGTTTGATCTGTGTCACCAATGACTTTTAAATCCGCAACCGGAATACCTCGTTCGTATTTTTGATAATGGATTTTCCCTTCACGATGTACAAATACCTCTAGTTCTGTTGATAGAGCATTTACTACAGATGCCCCAACACCATGCAAACCACCAGAAACTTTATAACCGCCACCGCCAAACTTACCACCAGCATGGAGAACAGTCATTATAACTTCTACAGCAGGACGTCCCATTTTTTCTTGTATACCAACTGGAATACCGCGTCCATTATCCGTTACACGAATACTGTTATCTTCTTCGATACTAACGTTAATTTCATCACAATATCCTGCAAGTGCTTCATCAATACTGTTATCGACGATTTCCCACACAAGATGGTGAAGTCCTTTTCCACTTGTAGATCCAATGTACATACCAGGTCGCTTTCGAACCGCTTCTAATCCTTCAAGTACCTGTATCTGACTTTCATCATATGAGTTTTCTTCCATTTGCTTTTGTTCCATTGACACAAAGATCACCTACTTTTCCATTTAAATAGGGATTACGCCCTATCTATTTCACAATCTACCGTGCCGTTCGTTACATGAATTGTTTTCGCTTCTTTTAATGTTTCGTGTTCAATTCCGTCGACACTCGTCGTTGTCACAAATGTTTGCACTTTTCCTTGAATTGTATTTAACAGATGCGATTGACGATAATCATCTAATTCTGATAATACATCATCCAATAAAAGAATTGGATATTCCTTAACTTCTGAGTAAATCAATTCAATTTCAGCTAATTTTAGGGACAGTGCGGTCGTTCGTTGTTGTCCTTGCGAACCAAAGACCTGAACATTTTTACTATTAACGAAGAATTGTAAATCATCACGATGAGGACCAATTAAAGTCGTACCACGGAAAATCTCACGTTGTTTCACAGATTGAAAATTTTCATAGTATACTTCTTTTATTTTCGACAAATCCATTGATTCTGATACATCTACACTTGGTTTATAGACAATTTCTAATTCTTCTAATCCACGGCTTATACCGCGATGAATTGGAGCTGCCCATTCTTGTAGTAAATGCAAAAATTCAAACCGTTTTTGCAATATTTTTGCACCATGCTCAATAAGTTGAAGTGTAAATACATCCAACATCGTTTCCTCATTCTTGCTACTCCCTTGCATCTTTTTCAGCAAGTGATTTCGTTGCGTGAGCACCTTTTGATATTGACTCAACTCATACAAATAGACTGGAGCTATTTGACCTAATTCCATATCTAAAAAGCGTCTTCTTACTTGAGGGCTTCCTTTTACAAGATTTAAATCTTCTGGGGCAAACATGACAACGTTCATCATGCCAATATATTGACTCAATTTTTGTTGTTCAAGTTGATTTAATTTTGCCTTTTTACCTTTTTTCGAAATATTTAATTCTAAAGACAAAGAACTATTTCTCTTTTGTAATTTCCCTTTAATTTGACCGAAATCTTCATCCCAACGGATAAGCTCGCGATCATTAGAGGTTCTATGAGATTTCGCCATCGCTAAAACGTAAATAGCTTCCATCAAATTCGTTTTCCCTTGCGCGTTTTCACCGATAATCACATTCACTTTATCTTCAAAGGAAAGCTCTAACTTTTCATAATTGCGATAGTTTTTTAACTGTATTTCTGAAATAAACAAAGGGCTCCCCCTTTATGCCTGAACTTGGAAACTTCCGCTTCCTGGAATTTCAATAATATCGTTCGCATATAATTTGCGACCTCTTCTATTTTCAAGTTCTTGATTCACGTACACTTCATATTCTTGTAAAAACCATTTTACAGCGCCACCTGTATCAATTACATCGGCTAACTTTAAAAATTGTCCTAGTGTAATATACTCTGTTGAAATTTTAATACGTTTCATAAAATCGCTCACTTTCTGAAAGTGTTCATTCTTTCATTGTACTAAATAAACTAACATTAGGAAAGTAATACCCAAAAATCAAATAAGGGCTACTAGTATCTGAAAACTAGCAACCCTTACTTCTTACTTAGTAAGTACGAACCGGTAAAATTAATTGAATAATGGACTCATCATTTACTGTGCGAATTAAGAATGGTCTCATTGCGCCAGTAAAGCTAATTTTAATTTCAGTACTATCTAAAGCTTTCAGTGCATCCATCATATATTTTGCACTAAAAGATATTTTTAACTCTTCCCCATCTACTTTTTCACATTGAACTTCTTCTACTACCTTCCCGATTTCTGGTGAATTCGAAGAAATCTCTAGCATTTCCTGTTCTAAAGTTGATAATTTTACAACATTATTACGACCATCCCTTGCTAATAGAGATGCACGATCAATTGCTTGTAAAAATTCTTTTGTATTTACAAAAATGTCTGTTTTACTTTCGGCTGGAATTAAGCGAGTTGTATCAGGATAATTCCCTTCTAACAATCTTGAGAAGAATAATAAATGCTTTGTACGGAATAATACTTGATACTCCGTAATAACGATATCTACCATTTCTTCAGACTCATCTAGAATTTTGCTTAATTCATTTAAGCTTTTACCTGGAATAACAACATTCGCTTGAAATTCATCTGCGATTCCTTCGATTTTTGCTTTTCGAAGAGCTAACCTGTGACTATCTGTAGCAATACAAGTTAGTTCGCTGTTATATACTTTCCAGTTTACACCTGTCAAGATCGGTCTTGTTTCAGAAGTGGAAACTGCAAATACCGTTTGTCTGATCATATGTTTCAGTAAATCTGTTGGAATCTTAAAAACATGATGTTCTTCAATTTGTGGTAACAATGGATATTCAGCTGAATCTAAACCATTTAAATTAAACTCTGATTTTCCAGAAGTTATTTTTGTCATAAAATGATTTTCCACAGAAATTTCGACAGTCTCTTTAGGTAATTTTTTTACAATCTCACTAAAATATTTTGCTTGTAAAATAATACTTCCTGATTGCGCTACTTCTACGATTTCTTTTCCATCGTCTTCAACTGGTATAAAGGATTCAATTGAAATATCAGCATCGCTTCCTGTTAACGTAACGCCTTCTTCCGTAGCGACAATTTTAATTCCTGTAAGGATCGGAATTGTTGTACGAGAAGAAACAGCCTTCATTACATCTTGTACACTTCTTACAAGATAGTCTTTTTGTATTGTAAAACGCATAAAGAAAAACCTCCGGTAAGTATAAGATTTTATTTAATTAATAAAGATAAAAAATAGTAGTAATAGTAATAGGGACTGTGGATATGTGGATAACCCCGTTAAAGGATGTAAAAACAGTCTATCTACATGTGGATAGACTGTGCGTAAAATAAGGTAAGTTATTCACACTATTCAGCTACTACTTTAAAATATCGTTAATTTCTTCAACTTGCTTTTGTAATTGCGTATCCGTTTTAAGCAGCTTAGAAATTTTTTCATGTGCATGGATAACTGTTGTATGATCACGTCCACCAAATTCTTCACCTATTTTAGGTAAGGAGGAGTCTGTAAGTTCGCGTGATAAATACATTGCAATTTGGCGAGGGAAAGCAACTGATTTTGTTCGCTTTTTCGCCTTGAAATCTTCCAATTTTATTTGATAAACATCCCCAACAGCCTTTTGAATATCATAAATGGAGATGATTTTTGGTTTAGAATTTGGAATAATATCTTTAAGTGCTTCAGCAGCTAAATCAGCATTAATATCTTTGTTAATTAAAGATGAATAGGCTACAACTCGGATAAGTGCACCTTCTAGTTCACGAATATTTGAATCAATTTGATTTGCAATATAAAGCATAACCTCATTTGGTATATCGAGTCCTTCAGCCTTTGCTTTTTTACGTAAAATTGCAATTCGTGTTTCTAAATCTGGTGGCGTAATATCCGTAATGAGTCCCCATTCAAAGCGAGAACGAAGACGGTCTTCTAAAGTTGGAATTTCTTTTGGTGGCCGATCACTTGAAATTACAATTTGTTTACTTTCTTCGTGTAATGCATTGAATGTATGGAAAAACTCTTCTTGAGTTTGTTCTTTTCCTGCTAGAAATTGAATATCATCTATCAATAAAACATCTACATTACGGTATTTATTACGAAAATCGACCGCTTTATTATCACGAATAGAATTAATAAATTCATTTGTAAATTTTTCTGATGATAAATATACAACCTTCGCGTTTGGGTTATGTTCAATTACATAATGACCAATTGCATGCATTAAATGGGTCTTTCCGAGTCCAACTCCCCCGTAAATAAAGAGGGGATTATATGCTTTAGCTGGCGCTTCAGCTACGGCCAATGAAGCAGCGTGAGCAAAACGGTTACCAGAACCAATAACAAATGTATCAAACGTATATTTTGGATTTAGCATGCTCTGTGGTAAATGATTAGAATCATCTTGTGCTGAATTTGGTTTAGAAGAAGGAAGATCAATCTCCTCTTCAGCTTGACTTTGGGGAATAATAAAGCGAATAGCTAATTTTGCCCCCGTTAAATCGTAAAGTGTTTCCGAAATTAGCTCTGAATAATGAGATTCTAACCAATCACGAGCGAATTCATTTGGAGCCGTAATTGTTAATACGTCTTTCTTTAAATTATGCGCGGTTGTTGACTTTAACCATGTTTCATAACTTGGCTTACTGACCTTTTTTTCTAGTTCTTTTAAGGCACTGTTCCATAAATCAGAGATGTTTTCCAAAGGTGTCCCTCCTTTACTAAGATGGTAAAAGAATAAGGTTGCGCAACAAATGTACAACCTAAATAAATATAAAATGTATATTTATACGAAACGTATTTTAAAACCTAAAAACGTCGTTTGTATATGAGATAGGGTTTTCGACAAAAAAAGCAAATGTGGATAATTATTTACCCACATGTGATTAAAACTGTCCACATGTTATACACAAATTGTGGATAAGATAAAGATGTGGAAAACTTATTCAAAGTGAAAACACAACTATAATATCAAAAAAAAGTAGCTATAGCAATGAATTTCAGAAAGTTATCCACAAAATCAATACCTTGTGGAATAAACTTGTCCACAACACGATATACTGTGTAAAAGTTTGAAAAAGGTTTGTGGATATAAAAAACAAGAAAAAACATTTATCCACAAGGAAATATAGGGTCTGTGAAAAAGTATGTGAATAGGTTCAAAATGAATATTTGATGAAAATTTCGAGAACCATTGACATTTTCCTAGTTGATTAACTATAATTTATAGGACTGTCTTTAACAGATATTCCTCAGGGAGGTGTCATATAATGAAAAGAACTTACCAACCAAATAAACGTAAGCGCAGCAAAGTACATGGTTTCCGCAGCCGTATGAGCACAGCGAACGGACGTAAAGTGCTAGCAGCTCGTCGTCGTAAAGGAAGAAAAGTATTATCTGCGTAGACCACTGATCGTTCAGTGGTCTTTTTTTCTAATAATAGTGAATTTCCACTGATGAACTACAGGAGTGTCAATTGATATGAAGAAAACACATCGTATAAAAAAGAATGATGAATTCCAGACGGTTTTTCAAAAAGGAAAATCGAATGCGAATCGTCAGCTTGTTGTCTATCAACTAGATAAGGCAGAGCAGCCAAATTTTCGTATTGGTCTTTCTGTCAGCAAAAAAATAGGGAATGCAGTAGTGCGTAACCGAATTAAACGTATGATTCGCCAGTCAATCACAGAATTAAAAGATGAGATAGATTCTGGAAAAGATTTTGTTATAATAGCAAGGAAGCCTTGTGCAGAGATGACATATGAAGAATTAAAGAAAAGCTTAATTCATGTCTTTAAACGCTCTGGTATGAAAACAATAAAAAAGTAGCGTAAGGAAATGAATTACACTATATACATACCGAAACAAGGAGGAGCAGGCTTTGAAAAAGAAAATAGGTTTACTAGCCATGGTTATTGCATTAATGGCAATTGCTACTGGCTGTAGTGAAGTGAATCAGCCGATTACGCCGAAAAGTACTGGAATTTGGAATGAATATTTCGTATATCCGCTTTCTCAGTTAATTACGTATTTTGCCAACTTATTTGGTAGTAATTACGGTTTAGCAATCGTTGTTACAACGCTTATCATTCGTTTTGCATTATTACCATTAATGATTAAACAAACGAAGAGTACGAAAGCAATGCAGGCGTTACAACCAGAAATGGTGAAGTTAAAAGAGAAATATAGTTCTAAAGATCAAGCAACACAGCAAAAACTACAGCAAGAAATGATGCAGTTATATCAAAAAAATGGTGTAAACCCATTAGCAGGATGTTTACCAATCTTTGTTCAGATGCCTATTTTATTCGCGTTTTACCATGCGATCATGAGAACAGCAGAAATTAGTAAGCATACATTCTTATGGTTCGACTTAGGACAGGCAGACCCGTTCTATATCTTACCGGTTGTTGCGGCAATTACGACATTTATTCAGCAAAAGCTTGCAATGGCAGGAACAGCTGGTCAAAATCCGCAAATGGCAATGATGATTTGGCTTATGCCAATTATGATTTTAGTCTTTGCAATTAACTTCCCAGCTGCATTATCACTTTACTGGGTTGTTGGTAATATCTTTGGTATCGCTCAAATGTACTTGATCAAGGGGCCAGAAATTAAGGCTAGTAAGGCAGGAGGATCAAGCAAGTGAGTGTAATTACTGCTAAAGGACAAACAGTCGAGCTGGCAGTACAAGATGCTTTAAGACAATTAAATGTTTCAAAAGACCGAGTAGATATAAATATTATCGATGAAGGTAAAAGAGGGTTCCTAGGTTTATTTGGGAATCGACCTGCAGTAGTAGAAGTTGTATTGAAGAAAGATCCGATTCAAGAATGTGAAGAATATTTAAAAAATGTGATTCGCGATATGGGTGTGGAAGCTGAGATTAGTAAAATTGTAAAAGGACGCGAAGTTGAATTTACAATTTCTGGCGAAAATATAGGTGTTTTGATTGGAAAAAGAGGAAACACCTTGAATTCTTTACAGTATTTAACAAAACTTGTGGCGAATCGTAATACGAAGCAGTATATTGGCATCACACTAGATGCTGAAAATTATCGTAGTAAAAGAAAAGGTACATTAGAAGCCCTTTCTTATCGATTGGCAAAACAAGTAGTAAGTACGAAAAAAAGGGTTGTGTTGGAGCCTATGCCATCTTTTGAACGAAAGATTATCCATCAAGCATTATCTAATCATCAAAATATCATTACAACTTCTGAAGGAAAAGAACCACATCGACATGTTGTAATATCTTCCAAGTGACCGGTTACTCAATTGAGTGCCGGTTTTTTTGAGCGAAAAATAAGTGTGGATAACTAAAAAACACTAAACTTATCCACTGTGAATAAGTTTAGTGTTTTTTACATGAGGACATAATAAAATGAGTTATTATTCTTTTGTAGATAGGTTCGTTATGGTATTCTAATAATTTAGTGAAGAAAATAATCATGTTGAAATAGAGATAAATAAGCAAGTGAGGTGAAAGGACATGGAATTTGATACAATTGCCGCGATTTCCACAGCGCTTGGAGAGGGTGCAATTGCCATTGTTCGAGTAAGTGGGGATGATGCGGTTGAAAAAGTTAATCGTATTTTTAAAGGGAAGGATTTAACAGAGGTTCCTTCTCACACAATTCATTATGGTCATATTGTTGATTTAGATACAAATCAGGTTATTGAAGAAGTGATGGTGTCTATTCTGCGTGCACCAAGGACTTTTACACGTGAAAATATAGTAGAAATTAACTGTCACGGTGGACTTGTTTCAGTAAATAAAGTGTTGCAGCTTATTTTAGCGCAAGGAGTACGATTAGCGGAGCCTGGTGAATTTACGAAACGTGCTTTTTTAAATGGCCGTATTGATTTATCACAAGCAGAAGCCGTTATGGACTTAATCCGTGCAAAAACAGATCGTGCAATGAACGTAGCGATTAATCAAATGGAAGGACGATTATCCAAATTGATCGGCCGTCTGCGTCAGGACATATTAGAAACGTTAGCTCATGTTGAGGTAAACATAGATTACCCGGAATATGATGATGTGGAAGAAATGACACATAATATTTTAATTGAGAAAGCTACACATGTTCGTGCCGAAATTGCAAAAATATTAGAAACATCGAAGCAAGGAAAAATTTTACGTGAAGGTATTGCTACTGCGATCATCGGTAGACCTAACGTTGGGAAGTCATCGCTATTAAATAGTCTCGTTCAGGAGAAAAAGGCAATTGTAACTGATATTGCAGGAACAACTCGTGATGTTATTGAAGAGTACGTTAATGTGCGTGGTGTACCACTTAAACTTATAGATACAGCCGGAATTCGTGAAACAGAAGATGTTGTTGAAAGAATTGGTGTAGAGCGTTCAAAAGAAATGATGAGCCAAGCTGATTTAGTGTTAGTTGTCGTGAATTATAGCGAGGCTTTAACGAATGAGGATGAAGATCTATTCCGTGCCGTACAAGGAAAAGATTTCATTGTTATTGTAAATAAGACTGATTTACCGCAAACAATCGATATGGAACGTGTTACAGAATTGGCAGCTGGAAATCGTGTTATTACAACATCGTTAATTGAGGAACAAGGAATAGATGAGCTTGAAAAGGCAATAGCTGATTTATTCTTTGAAGGAGCAATCGATTCTGCAGATGTGACATATGTTTCGAATGCAAGACATATTGGATTATTAACACAAGCAGGAAAAACAATTGGAGATGCGATTGAGGCGATAGAAAATGGTGTTCCAATTGATATGGTACAAATTGATTTAACAAGAACGTGGGAAATACTTGGTGAAATTACTGGTGATACCGTCCATGAAAGCCTAATTGACCAGCTGTTCTCTCAATTTTGTTTAGGAAAATAATATAGTGACGTTTTAGAAAGATAGAGATTATTAGGAGGAATAAACAATGGGATACAATGCCGGTTCATACGATGTCATAGTAATCGGTGCAGGTCATGCAGGATGTGAAGCTGGTCTTGCGGCAGCACGAATGGGCTCCAACACATTAATGTTAACAATTAATTTAGATATGGTAGCGTTTATGCCATGTAACCCTTCTGTTGGTGGACCAGCAAAAGGGATTGTTGTTCGTGAAATTGATGCATTAGGCGGAGAAATGGGACGCAACATTGATAAAACACATATTCAAATGCGTATGTTAAATACGGGTAAAGGACCAGCTGTACGTGCACTTCGAGCACAAGCAGATAAGTTCTCTTACCAGCATGAATTAAAGAAAACAATTGAAGAAACACCAAATCTAACGTTGTTCCAAGGAATGGTAGAGCGTTTAATCGTTGAAGATGGCGAATGTAAAGGGGTAATTACGCAATCTGGTGCTGAATATACAGCAAAGACAGTAGTAATTACGACTGGAACATTTTTACGTGGTGAGATTATTATGGGGGATTTAAAATATTCGAGCGGTCCGAATAATCAACAACCATCTATTACTTTATCTGAACATTTAGAGGAGCTTGGATTTGATCTTGTTAGATTTAAAACAGGTACACCTCCGCGTGTAAATAGTAATACAATTGATTACAGTAAAACAGAAATTCAGCCAGGTGATGATAAACCAAGAGCTTTCTCTTTTGAAACGACAAAATTTATCATGGATCAAATTCCATGTTGGTTAACGTATACAAGTACGGAAACACATCGTTTAATAGATGAAAACCTACATCGCTCAGCTATGTATTCTGGTATGATTAAGGGAACAGGACCTAGATATTGTCCTTCAATTGAAGACAAGGTAGTAAGGTTTAATGATAAACCACGTCATCAAATTTTCTTAGAGCCAGAGGGACGTAATACACAAGAAGTATATGTACAAGGTTTATCTACAAGCTTACCAGAAGATGTGCAGCGTGATATGCTTAGAACAATCCCTGGTCTAGAAAACGTTGAAATGATGCGTACAGGTTATGCGATTGAATATGATGCGATGGTGCCAACACAACTATGGCCAACACTTGAAACGAAAAAAATTAAAAATTTATATACAGCAGGACAGATTAACGGAACTTCTGGTTATGAAGAGGCAGCAGGACAAGGGCTTATGGCTGGAATTAACGCAGCATGTCGTTCTTTAGGAAAAAAAGAAGTTATTTTAGGTCGCGAGGATGCTTATATTGGTGTCTTAATTGATGATCTTGTAACGAAAGGTACAAATGAACCATATCGTTTATTAACGTCTCGTGCAGAATATCGCCTATTATTACGCCATGATAATGCTGATCTTCGTTTAACTGAAGTTGGTCGTGAAATTGGATTAATTAAAGAAGAGCGCTATGAGCGATTTACAAATAAAAAATTACAAATTGAACAGGAAAAGGAACGTTTAAGCAGCATCATTATTAAGCCACGTCCTGAAGTTCAAGAATTAATTCGTAGCATTGGCGGAAGTGAATTGAAAGATGGAATACGTGCAAGTGACTTATTACGTCGTCCAGAGATGACTTATGAGCACATTCATCTTTTAGTACCAAGTGAAGTAGAATTAAGTGATGAAGTGACAGAACAAGTTGAAATTCAGATTAAGTACGAAGGATATATTGAAAAATCTTTACAGCAAGTAGAGCGTATGAAGAAAATGGAAAACAAAAAAATCCCTGTGGATATCGATTATGATGCGATTTCTAGCATTGCCTCAGAAGCTAGACAGAAATTGAAAGATGTTCGTCCACTTTCAATGGGGCAGGCTTCACGTATTTCTGGCGTAAACCCAGCGGATGTTTCCATTTTACTTGTGTATATTGAACAAGGAAAAATTGCGCGAGTATCGAACCAATAAATAGTAAGGAGATATTGCTAGATGAACATAGAACAATTTCAATCTATGCTAGAAGAGAAGGGGATCACCCTCTCTTCTAGACAGTTAGAGCAGTTCGAAATCTACTTCGAAACATTAGTAGAGTGGAATGAAAAAATGAATTTAACGGCGATTACGGAGAAAGAAGAAGTATATTTAAAACACTTTTTTGATTCCGTTACAGCTGCTTTTTATTATGATTTTTCAAAACCATTCTCAATTTGTGATGTTGGCGCAGGAGCTGGATTCCCAAGTATTCCTTTAAAAATCTGTTTCCCGCACTTAAAAGTGACAATTGTAGACTCATTGCAAAAGCGCATTAATTTCTTAAATCATTTAGCGCAAAAGTTGGAATTAAGTGACGTTGCGTTTTGTCATGATCGTGCTGAAACATTTGGGAAAAAAGAAGGTGTACGTGAATCGTACGATATTGTAATGGCACGTGCAGTTGCACGTCTTTCGGTATTAAGCGAGCTATGTTTACCACTTGTAAAAGTTGGAGGAACATTCATTGCAATGAAAGGTGCTGCAGCAAACGAAGAAATTGAAAATGGCAAGTATGCTTTAGAGGTGCTAGGCGGGGATCTAAAAGAAATGTCTACGTTCCAATTACCGTTTGAAGAAAGTGAACGTAATATTTTATTAATCGAGAAAAAGCGCAAGACACCAAAGAAATATCCACGCAAACCGGGAACACCCAATAAATTACCTATTGAAAAATAAATCTTATTAGACGTAAGATTAAATTATATAAATGAAAACGTAAATGTTTCATAGGAAACATTTTATGGAGAATAGTCAATAGGCCTAAAAGGTGGTGGAATATGTATGAAAAATACGTTTTCTCGTTTATTTGGCTTTGGAGATAAAGAGAGCGAATTCGAATTACAAGACGAAAGCCATGAAGAAATAGATAAAAAGGTATATGAAGAAATACAAGAAATTCCGATAGTAAATATTACCCCTAACCGTTATCAACCACGAACAGTTTTTGATGATGCGCGTATTGAGGAGCTAGCATTAACGATTCGTACACATGGACTTATTCAGCCAATTGTTGTGAGGCAATATGAGGATGATAAGTACGAGATTATTGCTGGGGAAAGACGTTTCCGTGCGGCAACAAAGTTAGGGTGGGAAAAGGTTCCTGCAATTATAAAAAACTTAAATGATACAGAGACAGCTTCTGTAGCTTTAATTGAAAACTTGCAACGTGAGGAACTAACGGCAATCGAGGAAGCTGTGGCATATCAAAAGCTAATTGAGTTACATAATTTAACACAAGAAGCATTGGCACAACGACTTGGAAAAGGACAATCCACAATCGCAAATAAGTTGCGATTGTTAAAGTTGCCTGAAGAAATAAAAAGTGCGTTATTAGAAAAAAGCATTACAGAAAGACATGCTCGCGCGCTCATTCCTTTAAAAAATGAGGAATTACAACTGAAGGTTTTACAGGAAATTGTGGAGAAACAGCTGAATGTAAAGCAAACAGAGGAACGAATTGCGAAATTACTAGAGGAAGCAAAACCGAAGCGTAAGGCAAAGCAAAAAGCAGTAAGTCGAGATACGAGAATTGCCATGAATACAATTAGGCAGTCATTACAAATGGTTGCTGACAGTGGTTTAAATGTTAATTCTGAGGAAGAAGAATTTGATGAGTACTATCAAATTACAATTCAGATTCCGAAGAAAAAATAATAATGGCGTGTAAGAGACCTTATCCTATTGGATAGGTCTCTTTTACTATATTTTCTTGTTAGATGAAGAAGGAGTTTACAAATAAATTTTGAAGTTTAATAAGGACGTAAAAGAAAAACTTTTATTTCATGTTACAATAAACGTAATTGTTACTAGAATAAGATAGAAAGGTTGAAAGTAGGTGACATCATGGGAAAAATCATTGCTATTGCCAATCAAAAAGGTGGCGTTGGGAAAACAACCACATCTGTTAATTTAGGGGCTGGATTGGCACAAGTAGGTAAAAAGGTCCTTCTTGTAGATATTGACGCTCAAGGAAATGCAACGACTGGTGTGGGAATTGAAAAATCCGAATTAGATCAATGTATTTACAATGTTCTTGTGGAAGATGCAGATGTTCAAGGGGTTATACGTAAGACCGCAACTGAAAATTTAGATGTTCTACCCGCTACAATTCAATTGGCAGGTGCTGAAATTGAATTGGTACCGACTATTTCCCGGGAAGTACGTTTACAAAGGGCATTACAGCCAGTTCGTGATGAATATGACTATATTATTATCGACTGTCCCCCGTCCTTAGGGTTATTAACGATTAATGCATTAACCGCAGCAGATTCTGTTATTATTCCTGTTCAATGCGAGTATTACGCACTAGAAGGATTAAGTCAGCTATTAAATACAGTTCGACTTGTGCAAAAGCACTTAAATAAAAATCTAGCAATTCAAGGTGTATTGCTAACAATGTTGGATGCCCGTACGAATTTAGGGATTCAGGTTATAGATGAAGTGAAAAAATACTTTAGGGATAAAGTATACCGCTCGATTATTCCTCGTAATGTTCGTTTAAGTGAGGCACCAAGTCATGGGAAACCAATTATGCAGTATGACGCTAAATCAAGAGGGGCAGAAGTATATATAGATTTAGCAGAGGAAGTGATTGCAGGTGGCTAAAGGATTAGGAAGAGGAATCAATGTGTTTTTTCCTGATTTAGATGTGAAAGAAGAAGAAACAATTCAGGAGATTGCGATAACTGAATTAAGACCGAATCCATATCAACCACGTAAACACTTTAATAAAGAGGCGATTCAAGAATTGTCGGCTTCTATTAAAGAGCATGGCATACTGCAACCATTAATTGCTAGGAAGAGTATTAAAGGATATGAAATCGTTGCAGGTGAAAGAAGATATCGTGCTGCCAAAGAGGCGGGGCTCGAAAAGGTACCTGCTGTTGTAAGACAATTAAATGAGCAGCAAATGATGGAGTTTGCATTGCTTGAAAACTTACAACGAGAAGATTTAAATCCAATGGAAGAAGCAATGGCATATCAAATGTTAATGAATGAGCTAAATATAACGCAAGAACAATTAGCAAAACGTCTTGGCAAGAGCAGACCTTACATTGCAAACTATACACGGTTATTAAGCCTCCCTTCTTTTGTGCAAGATATGATTGCAAATGGGCAACTTTCAATGGCTCATGGGAGAACTTTGCTTACGATAAAAGATGAAGAACAATTAAAATCTTTATTAAAACGAATCGAAAAAGAAGGATTAAATGTTCGTCAATTAGAGAAAATTGTTCAGGAGATTAATCAACGCGTTTCACGTGAAACAAAACAAGTGAAAAAAGAGAGAAATATATTTTTTGTAGAGCGCGAAACGTTCTTAAGAGAAAAGTTTGGCACAGATGTGAAGATTAAAGAAACGAAAAAAGAAAAAGGTAAAATCGAAATTGAATTTTTTAATAAAGAAGATTTAAATCGTATTTTAGAATTATTAGCAAAGAAAAACTAAAAAGCAAACCATCTTATTATTTATAGATGGTTTGCTTTTTTTAATACAGATAATTTTTGGTCTGTTTCTTTTATACTTTGTGCAATTACATCAGCCATTTTCATGACTAAACTTAATCTTGTATTTTGCAGGACGAAAAACTCCATAAAACCATTTAGATTTACGATGCCATGAATATGTAAATCACCAACTGCAGGTAACTTTTTGTTCATCGCAGCTCCAGGTTTACTAGGCCCCATTCCGGTAGTGATGGAACCGATACTTTGAGACTTTCCTAAACAGGCATCAACCGCAATTATAAACGAAGTAGGATTATTTTTCTGTATATTCTGAATTTTTTCTTCTAAATTTAGCGCATGTACCGGCTCATCTAGTGTGCCAAACACTTGGAGGTTTTTAATTCCTACTTGTTCTAGTTTCGTACCGACTAACGGACCAAGTGCATCGCCTGTAGAACGATCTGTTCCAATACAAACGAGAATAATCGGTATATTTGTTTTAATAGGGATATGGGAAAGTAAGAAGTTACTAATGGTCTCGGAGGCTTCTACGTCTTGGTGCATAACATTTTGAGTTTCTTTTTCGAAAAAGGGTAAGCGAAAACTTCCAATATTCATGAAGCATCCATCCTTTTAATAAATTTTCAAAATATGTTATATGGTGAGTAAAATGGAAAACTATAAGTGCGTACTTCTTGTAAAACTTGAGTGAAAACGGAAATAATAGTACTAGTATATATATATTCGTTCCATTTTATACCTGTATGGAAGTTAACAAATATAATTAAAGTCATAAAATTTTTTCAGCAATTAGGAGACTTCTGATACAATAAGAAGGATAACTAAAAAGAAATTTTGGCTGGAGAGGTAGAGGTACATGGATTTATTAACAAAGTGGTTTAATGCCACGAAACAGTATTTATTAAATGCTGATCGTTGGGCTGATATTGGAACAGCGACATTGAAAATATGTATTATTTTAATAATTGGTGCGGTTGTTGTACGAGTTGCGCGTGCAATTGTGCGAAATGCGTTTCGTATGGGAAGCCGTTCGCCAATTCAAATTTCAGAACGTCGTACCGTTACAGTAGCGAAGTTACTTGAAAATATTGTGGCATACGTTGTTATGTTCATTATGTTAATTGCAATTTTAGGTGTGTTTAATATTAATGCATCTGGTCTATTGGCGGGTGCTGGGGTAATTGGTTTAGCGGTCGGATTTGGTGCTCAAAGTTTAGTGAAAGATGTCATTACGGGGTTATTTATCTTGCTAGAAGATCAATTTTCGGTAGGTGACTATGTGAAGATTGGTCAGTTTGAAGGTGTCGTTCTAGAAATTGGACTTCGTACAACAAAAGTAAAGAGTTGGACAGGCGAAATTCATACTTTACCAAACGGAAGTATCATTCAAGTTACGAACTATTCAGTTAGTAATAGTGTAGCATTTGTTGATGTATCCATTTCGTATGAGGCTGACATAGCGAAAGCGGAGCAAGTCATTGAAGATTTATTAGAAGAATTACCTGCACAGTATACGCAAATGGTAGCAAGGCCTCAGTTATTAGGTGTGCAAACATTGGCTGCATCAGAAGTTATATTACGTGTTATTGCGGAAGTAGAGCCGATGCAACATGCGGTTGTTGCAAGAGCCCTTCGTAAAGAAATTAAAAATCGTCTAGATTTACATGGAATTGAAATTCCATATCCACGTATGGTTTTATATAATCGTGAAGAATTGGTGAGTGGAAAAGCAATTTAGTATGGAGAGGGGTTTGGAGAATGGAGCAAAAGCAGTATAACTTGTACGATGTTGTGGAAATGAAGAAAGCCCACCCATGTGGTGAGAATCGCTGGAAGATTATTCGTATGGGAATGGATATCCGCATTAAGTGCGAGGGATGTGACCATTCAGTAATGATTCCTCGAAGAGAATTTGATCGTAAGGTGAAAAAAATACTTGTGAAGCATGAAGAATAGAGAGTAAGTAACAGTTGCAGTGGGTAGCTGTTACTTTTTTCGTTTGGAGGAAACTTGTCATTTTTTTCGTTACTATCTATAATGATGAAAGATTAAGACATAGGAGTGAAAAATATGGGATTAACGGCTGGGATTGTTGGATTACCTAACGTAGGGAAGTCCACTTTATTTAATGCAATTACACAAGCAGGAGCAGAATCTGCAAACTATCCATTCTGTACAATTGATCCAAACGTAGGAATTGTAGAAGTACCAGATGAGCGTTTAAATAAATTAACGGAATTAGTAGAACCGAAAAAAACTGTTCCGACTGTATTTGAGTTTACTGATATCGCGGGTATCGTAAAAGGTGCTAGTAAAGGTGAAGGTTTAGGAAATAAATTCTTATCTCACATTCGCCAAGTAGATGCAATTTGCCAAGTTGTTCGTTGTTTTGAAGACGAAAATATTACACACGTTTCAGGGAAAGTAGATCCGATCGATGACATTGAAACAATCAACTTAGAGCTAATCTTAGCGGATCTAGAATCTGTTGATAAACGTATCGAACGTGTTGCGAAATTAGCAAGACAAAAAGATAAAGAAGCAGTATATGAGCATGAAATTTTAGTTCGCTTAAAAGAAGCTTTTGAAGAGGGCAAACCAGCTCGTACTGTTGAATTCACTGAAGAGCAAATGAAGATTGTTAAAGGCCTTCATTTACTTACAACGAAAGAAATGCTATATGTAGCAAACGTAAGTGAAGATGATATTATCGATCCTTCTGAAAACAAATACGTACAAATGGTAAAAGAATTTGCTGCAAATGAAAATTCTCAAGTAATCGTTGTATGTGCAAAAATCGAAGAAGAAATCGCTGAGCTAGACGAGGAAGAGAAAAAAGTATTCCTTGAAGAACTAGGTATTGAAGAATCTGGTTTAGATCAATTAATTCGTGCTGCGTATGATTTATTAGGACTTGCTACGTACTTCACAGCAGGTGTGCAAGAAGTACGTGCATGGACGTTTAAACAAGGTATGAAAGCACCACAATGTGCTGGCGTAATTCATACAGACTTTGAGCGTGGATTTATTCGTGCGGAAACAGTTTCTTACGAAGATTTAATGACAAACGGTTCTATGACAGCTGCAAAAGAAGCTGGTAAAGTTCGTTTAGAAGGAAAAGAGTATATCGTAAAAGACGGAGACGTTATGCACTTCCGCTTCAACGTTTAATTTAATATTTCCTAGGAAAAATAAAGATATGAGCTTGGCAAATATATTATGTGTTTGCCAAGTTTTTTATGCATGGGTGAGTTGATTCATCTAACTTACTATGATATAATCTAAACTCGTGAGTAATTACTATAAATTAATTGCTCCTTGCCCATTATGGGCCGTTTAGACCAAAAGGAGGTGAAAGTGTAATGAGAAAGTACGAAATTATGTACATCATTCGTCCTGGCGTTGAAGAAGAAGCTCAAAAAGCTTTAGTTGAACGTTTTGCAGGTGTTTTAACAAACAATGGTGCAGAAATCATTAACACGAAAGAGTGGGGTAAGCGTCGTTTAGCTTACGAAATCAACGACTTACGTGAAGGTTTCTACATGATCTTAAACGTGAACTCTAACGCAGAAGCGATTAACGAATTCGACCGTTTAGCTAAGATCAACGAAGACATCCTTCGTCATATCGTTGTTAAAGAAGAAGAAAAATAATTGATATATAAGGGAGAGTGGTTCGATTGATGAATCGTGTTATCCTCGTTGGTCGTTTAACTAAGGACCCTGACTTACGTTACACGCCCAATGGTGTTGCAGTAGCTACTTTTACGTTAGCTGTGAATCGCGCATTTGCGAATCAACAAGGTGAGCGTGAAGCTGACTTTATTAATTGTGTAATATGGCGTAAACAAGCAGAAAACGTAGCAAATTATTTGAAAAAAGGTAGCTTAGCAGGCGTAGATGGACGTCTTCAAACTCGTAATTACGATGGACAAGATGGCAAACGTGTATATGTAACAGAAGTTCTTGCGGAAAGCGTACAATTTTTAGAGCCGCGTAATGGCGGTGGGGAGCAACGTGGTTCATTTAATCAGCAACCATCAGGAGCTGGTTTCGGTAACCAAAGCTCTAATCCATTTGGTCAATCTAGTAATTCAGGTAACCAAGGCAACCAAGGAAACTCTGGATTTACGAAGAATGACGATCCATTTTCAAATGTAGGTCAACCGATCGACATTTCCGACGACGATTTACCGTTCTAATACAGTAAATTAGTTAGTTTTAACAAAGAATGGAGGGAATAGACATGGCAGGACGCAAAGGTGGACGTGCGAAACGTCGTAAGGTGTGTTTCTTCACATCTAACGGCATCACTCGCATTGACTATAAAGATGTTGATTTATTAAAACGTTTCGTTTCTGAGCGTGGTAAAATTTTACCTCGTCGTGTAACAGGAACAAGCGCAAAATACCAACGCAAACTTACAGTTGCAATTAAACGTGCTCGTCAAATGGCACTTTTACCATATGTTGGTGAATAATAGCGTATGAAATGCACAGTAGAGTCGGACTCTACTGTGCATTTTGCTATGCTTTTCTTTTTTTGAAAGAGAGGTTAGATGATGAAAAATACGAAATTTATTACTGAGGGTGCAGCACTGTTAGCGATATATGCAATGTTATTGCTTATATCTATGTATGTTCCGATTTTAGGTACAGTTGTAACGTTTGCGTTGCCATTGCCATTTATATTGCTGACGATAAGATATAGATTATCTAACGCCTTTGTAATTTTTACGGCGGCACTTTTTATTACTGTTATTGTCAGTCAACCGATGAACCTAGTAAAGACAACTATGTTTGGATTGATAGGTATCGTTTTAGGATATATGTATAAAAAACGAAAAAAGCCGGTAGAAATTTTGATGGCGGGGACGCTTGCGTACTTAATTGGTATTATGCTCATTTATGTTGCAAGTATAAAGTTTTTTAACATAGATTTAATGAAGCAAATGCAAAATATGTTTAATGAAAGTATGGCGCAAAGTGAAAAGATAGCAAGTGCTGCTGGTATGCCAGTTAGTAAGGAACAAAAAGAGTTACTTGCGCAAATGAATGATATATTACAAATGATATTTCCGAGTATACTTGTAATGGTCTCGGTATGTTTTTCTTGGATTACAGTTATGATATCAGGTAGTGTTTTGAAAAAACTAAAGCATGATGTTATACCTTGGCCTAAATTTAAAGATATACAGTTACCAAAGAGCATTGTTTGGTATTACGTTATATTTATTTTGCTATCAACTTTTATAAAAGTAGAACCGACATCATATTTACATATGGTATTTTCTAACCTATATGTCATATTTACTTTACTACTAGTACTGCAAGGTCTGACATTTATCGCTTTTCTAGCGCATAGAAAAGGTTTTACGAAAGGGATTCCTATTATTAGTTTTATTGTCTGCATGTTTATTCCGATGCTGTTTCCTCTTGTGACAATCTTAGGTATAATTGATTTAGGGATTTCATTGCGTTCTAAAATAGGAGGATAAAGTAACATTCCTTATACTATTTTAATCTGTTTAACTAACTGTAAGGTGAGTTAGTTTTACTTTATAGGAGTTGTATACATGCCTGAATTTTATAAGAAACAGTGGTTTTTATATCCTGTTTACGTATTGGCATTTTTCGTGTTTGTGCTCATTTCAATCCTCTGTTATTTTCATTTAATGATGGGGATAGCCGCCTTTTTTATCTTTTGTATTGTACTTTTTGTTGTTGTACGATTTGAACTTACCTTTCAAAAGAACTTTGAAAAACATACGACAGAGATGATTACAAGGGTAAAGAAAGTAAGTAATGAGGCATTTAACCAAATGCCGATTGGTATTTTGTTATACAATAAGGATTATGGGATTGATTGGGCAAATCCTTATTTATCTTCATGCCTAGGACAGCATGCATTAGCTGGATGGCACCTTTATGATGTATCAGAAACGTTACTTCTTTTTATTAAAGGAGAAACTTCCGATGATATAGTCTCTTTAAATAATCGAAAGTTTCGCGTTTTTGTAAGGAAAGAAGAAAAGTTAATCTATTTCTTTGATGTAACGGAACAAACTGAGATTGAAAAGATGTACGAGGATCAACGTACTGTTTTGGCTGTCATTTATTTAGATAATTATGATGAAGTTACACAGGGATTAGATGACCAATTACGTACGAATATAACAAGCCTTGTAACATCACGCCTGAATGAATGGGCCGTTAAGTATGGGGCATATTTAAAACGTGCATCTTCAGAAAGATTCTTCGTTGTGCTAAATGAAAGTATTTTAGCACAGATGGAGAAAGGGAAATTTAGCATTTTAGATCAGGTGCGTGAAGAAACATCTAAAAGGAATATACCACTCACCTTAAGTGTAGGTGTTGGATCAGGTGATTTACCTTTATCAGAGCTTGGGGCAATGGCTCAGTCCGGCTTAGACCTTGCTCTTGGCCGCGGTGGAGATCAAGTAGCCATTAAGCAAGCAACAGGTAAAGTTAAGTTTTATGGTGGTAAGACAAATCCAGTGGAAAAACGTACCCGTGTACGTGCCAGAGTCATTTCGCACGCATTAAAGGATTTAGTATTAGAAAGCAGTAACGTCATTATAATGGGGCATAGGGCCCCTGATATGGACGCAATTGGTGCTGCGATTGGTATTTTAAAGGTAGCGCAATTAAATGAGCGTAAAGGATATATTGTGCTAGATGAAAATGATTCTGATAAGGGAATTAAGCGTTTAATGGATAAAGTGAAACAAAACGAAGAGTTATGGTCTCACTTTATTACACCAGAACAAGCGATGGAATTTGCAAATGATGATTCGTTACTTGTTGTTGTTGATACGCATAAACCTTCAATGGTGATGGAAGAAAAGCTGTTACACAAAATTGAAAATGTAGTTGTTATTGACCATCATCGCCGAGGAGAAGATTTTATTGAAGATCCATTGCTTGTTTACATGGAGCCATATGCTTCTTCCACGGCAGAACTTGTTACAGAATTACTTGAATACCAACCGAAAAATTTAAAAATGACAATGTTAGAAGCGACAGCATTGTTAGCGGGTATTATTGTTGATACGAAAAGCTTTACATTCCGGACAGGTGCTCGTACGTTTGATGCCGCTTCTTATTTACGCTCACATGGTGCAGATACTGTACTTGTACAAGAGCTTTTAAAAGAAGATATGGATCAGTACTTACGGGTTGCAAAAGCTATTAAAAATGCGTACATTTATACAAATGGAATTGCGATTGCAAAAGTGGATAGTGATGATTACTACGATCAAGTGCTTATTGCGCAATCGGCGGACACATTATTAACAATGACAGGAATTATTGCATCATTTGTTATTGCAAAACGTGGCGAGAATTTCATTGGAATTAGCGGCAGGTCTTTAGGTGAAGTGAATGTGCAGCTAATTATGGAGAATTTAGGCGGTGGTGGGCATTTAACGAATGCAGCCACACAAATGAAAAATGTTACAGTAGATGAAGCTGAGGAGAAGCTTCGATTTGTTATTGATGACTATTTACAGGGAGGCACACAATCATGAAAGTAATTTTTCTAAAAGACGTAAAAGGTAAAGGGAAAAAAGGAGAAGTAAAAAACGTACCAGATGGCTATGCAAATAACTTCTTACTAAAACAAGGATTAGCTGCTGAGGCGACAAATAGCAGTATGAAAACTTTAGAAGCTCAAAAACGCAAAGAAGAAAAAGATGCAGAGGCAGAGCTTGAAAGTGCAAAAGAGTTAAAAGAAACGTTAGAGAAACTAACTGTAGAAGTAAAGGCTAAATCTGGAGAAGGTGGCCGTCTATTTGGTTCAATCACAAGTAAACAAATCGTAGATGCAATGCAAAAATCACACAAGATTAAACTTGATAAGCGTAAATTTGAAATGGATGATGCAATTCGTGCATTAGGCTATACAAACGTTACTGTGAAATTGCATCCGCAAGTAACAGCAACAGTAAAAGTTCATGTTAGTGAACAATAAAAATAAGTTAAGCAAGGAGGATTGCGTATGAGTGATGTAATGGCTGATCGTACCCCTCCGCATAATATAGAGGCTGAGCAGGCTGTTTTAGGGGCCATATTAATTGATCAAGATGCATTAACGGCAGCATCGGAATTATTGGTACCTGACTCATTTTATCGAACGAAACATCAAAAGATTTTTGAAGTCATGCTTGGGTTATCTGATAAGGGAGAACCGATTGACTTAGTAATAATGACATCAGCAATGGCTGATCAAGGGTTATTAGAAGAAGTTGGTGGGGTTTCTTACTTAGCAGAACTAGCAGAAGTCGTTCCAACTGCTGCTAACGTAGAATATTATGCACGAATCATCGCTGAAAAGGCGCTCTTACGTCGTTTGATTCGAACGGCGACTCATATCGTGTCTGATGGGTATGAGAGAGAAGATGATGTGGATGGCCTTTTAAATGAGGCTGAGAAAAAAATATTAGAAGTATCTCACCAAACGAATGCAAAAGCATTCCAAAACATTAAAGATGTTCTTGTAGATGCTTACGATAAAATTGAACTTTTGCATAATCAAAAAGGTGAAGTTACTGGGATACCAACTGGATTTACTGAATTAGATAAGATGACCGCAGGTTTCCAGCGAAATGATTTAATCATCGTAGCGGCACGTCCATCAGTAGGGAAAACTGCATTTTCATTAAATATCGCACAAAACGTAGCGACGAAAACGGATGAAAATGTAGCGATTTTTAGT
Source organism: Bacillus cereus group sp. TH152-1LC (assembly GCF_027710505.1). Taxonomy (NCBI): domain Bacteria; kingdom Bacillati; phylum Bacillota; class Bacilli; order Caryophanales; family Bacillaceae; genus Bacillus; species Bacillus cereus group sp. TH152-1LC. The sequence continues at coordinate 27,486 of NZ_JAQFNK010000010.1, forward strand.
CTTGAGATGGGTTCTGATCAGCTTGTTATGCGTATGCTTTGTGCAGAAGGAAATATCGATGCACAAAGACTTCGTACCGGTTCATTAACTTCTGATGATTGGGCGAAATTAACGATGGCGATGGGTAGTCTTTCTAATGCTGGTATCTATATTGATGATACACCAGGGATTAAAGTAAATGAGATTCGAGCGAAATGTCGTAGATTAAAACAAGAACAAGGTCTTGGGATGGTTTTGATTGACTATTTACAGCTTATTCAAGGAAGCGGGAAATCAGGAGAAAACCGTCAGCAGGAAGTATCTGAGATCTCTCGTACATTAAAAGGGATTGCGCGTGAATTGCAAGTGCCTGTTATTGCCTTGTCACAGTTATCTCGTGGTGTAGAATCTCGTCAAGATAAACGTCCGATGATGTCTGATATTCGTGAATCGGGAAGTATCGAGCAGGATGCTGATATTGTAGCCTTCTTATATCGTGAAGATTACTATGATCGAGAAACGGAAAATAAAAATACGATTGAAATTATTATTGCAAAGCAGCGTAACGGTCCTGTAGGCTCAGTAGAGCTTGCATTTGTTAAAGAGTTCAATAAGTTCGTTAACTTAGAACGTCGCTTCGAGGATGGACATGCGCCGCCTGCATAAAGATAGTATAAAAAAGAAACGCATTTCTTATAATAAGATGTGTTTCTTTTTTTTTATAGGAAAGATAAGGCTTTCATAATGTGAAAATATAATTCTTACGAACGAAAATGTTTTTTTATAAAAAAATGTTCGCTTTTTGGTTGACTTCTTTTTCGGTTTTGGTACAATTATATTGTTTGAATAGATCGTTTGAAAATCGCGGAGGTGCTTTAATAATGTCTTCAGTAGTAGTTGTAGGAACACAATGGGGCGACGAAGGAAAAGGTAAAATCACTGATTTTCTTTCTGAGCATGCGGAAGTAGTTGCAAGATATCAAGGTGGAAATAACGCGGGACATACAATTGTTTTCGGTGGAGTTAAATATAAATTACACTTAATTCCATCTGGTATTTTCTATAAAGAGAAAATTTGTGTAATCGGAAATGGCTTAGTAGTAGATCCAAAAGCATTACTTGAAGAGTTAAAATACTTACACGATCGTGGTGTAAGTACTGATAATTTACGTGTAAGTAACCGTGCACACGTTATTTTACCTTATCACTTAAAACAAGATGAGTTAGAAGAAGCAAGTAAAGGTGATAACAAAATCGGTACAACGAAAAAAGGTATCGGTCCTGCATATATGGATAAAGCTGCTCGTATTGGTATTCGTATGGCTGATCTTTTAGACCGTGAAGCATTTAAAGAAAAGCTTGAGCGCAATTTAGTAGAAAAAAATCGTTTATTTGAAAAAATGTACGATACAGAAGGTTTCAGTGTAGAAGAAATCTTCGAAGAGTACTTCGAGTACGGACAACAAATCGCGCAATATGTATGTGATACGTCTGTTGTATTAAATGATGCACTAGATAACAATCACCGTGTATTATTTGAAGGTGCACAAGGTGTTATGCTTGATATCGACCACGGTACGTACCCGTTCGTTACATCTTCTAACCCGATTGCTGGTGGTGTAACAGTTGGAACTGGAGTTGGTCCTGCAAAAGTTACTCGCGTTGTAGGTGTATGTAAAGCATATACAAGCCGCGTAGGTGATGGTCCATTCCCTACTGAGCTTAATGATGAAATTGGTCATCAAATTCGTGAAGTTGGTCGTGAGTATGGAACGACAACTGGTCGTCCACGCCGCGTAGGTTGGTTCGATAGCGTTGTTGTAAGACATGCACGTCGTGTTAGTGGTTTAACAGATTTATCATTAAATTCTATCGACGTTCTAACAGGTATTCCGACTCTTAAAATTTGTGTTGCTTACAAATACAATGGCGAAGTTATCGATGAAGTTCCAGCAAACTTAAACATTTTAGCGAAATGTGAGCCTGTATACGAAGAGCTTTTAGGTTGGACAGAAGATATTACTGGTGTAAAATCATTAGACGAGCTTCCTGAAAATGCACGAAAATACGTAGAACGTGTTTCTGAGTTAACAGGAATTCAATTATCTATGTTCTCAGTTGGACCAGATCGTAACCAAACAAATATCGTTCGTAACGTATACGAAGCTTAATTGATATTTTTGAGAAAAAACTCATGTCTGCATGAGTTTTTTTCTTTTCTTTTATAAAAAAATGAAAAAAGGTATTGCAAAAAGCAAAGAGAACATGTTATGATACATCTTGTCGTCACGAAAATATGACGTTGGTGAGTATGAGCCATTAGCTCAGTTGGTAGAGCATCTGACTTTTAATCAGAGGGTCGAAGGTTCGAATCCTTCATGGCTCACCATTTTATTTTTCGTGGCCCGTTGGTCAAGTGGTTAAGACACCGCCCTTTCACGGCGGTAACACGGGTTCGAATCCCGTACGGGTCATGTTTTTTTATGTTTATTTTTGGTCCCGTGGTGTAGTGGTTAACATGCCTGCCTGTCACGCAGGAGATCGCCGGTTCGACCCCGGTCGGGACCGCCACTTTTGTTTATACCACCATTAGTGGTTTTATATATAGTTTTGGCTCGGTAGCTCAGTCGGTAGAGCAGAGGACTGAAAATCCTCGTGTCGGCGGTTCGATTCCGTCCCGAGCCACTCTCAGGATATTAAGTGGGCCCACTTAATATCCTTTTTATTTGTGTAATTTTACAAAATTGAGTAGTTATTTTAAAATAGAATGAGGAGCCTCTAGCAGTTGAAGCTAGAGGTTTTTCTATAGATCGTATAGGATTCCGTGTAAAAGTGGATCATACATGAGTCTGTGAGAATAGAGGAGAAAGTACTTAAGCAAAAGATGCGGTCATATAGGGACATACTATGTAGACATCAATGTGTTTAGGGATATTGGCCATATTTTTACCCCGCTATTTAACGGGCAGTAAGTCCTCACCTTAAAATTCAACGAAAGCAAAGAAGTTAGGTGGGGGATCAACTGCCCGTAAAAGCCCGATTGGTGAGGGCTAATAATCAGTGGATGATGAAGAAAACACCCAATGATTAAAGTTTCACTTTATAAGGAGGAAATAGACGATGATGGGAAAGAAAATTTTAGTAGTTGATGATGAAAAGCCGATTGCGGATATTTTGAAGTTCAACCTAGAAAAAGAAGGTTTTGAAATTGTAATGGCGCATGATGGTGATGAAGCGATTGAAAAAGCGAATGAAGAGCAGCCAGATATGGTTTTATTAGATATTATGCTACCAGGTAAGGATGGCTTAGAGGTTTGTCGTGAAATACGTAAAAGCTCAGAAATGCCGATTATTATGCTTACAGCAAAGGACTCTGAAATTGATAAAGTATTAGGGCTTGAGCTTGGGGCAGATGATTATGTAACGAAGCCATTTAGTACGAGGGAATTACTTGCTCGTGTGAAGGCGAATTTACGTCGCCACCAACAAGGTGGTGCTGCAGAGAAAGAAGAAAACACGGAAATGGTTATTGGACCAATTGTTATCAATCCAAATGCGTATAGTGTAACGAAACGTGAGGAAAATATTGAACTTACACATCGTGAATTTGAGCTACTACATTATTTAGCAAAACATTTAGGACAAGTTATGACTCGTGAACATTTATTACAAACGGTTTGGGGTTATGACTATTTTGGAGATGTACGTACAGTGGATGTAACAGTGCGTCGTTTACGTGAAAAAATTGAAGATAATCCAAGTCACCCCACTTTAATTGTAACTAGACGTGGAGTAGGGTATTACTTGCGTGACCCAGAGCAGGAATAGTATATGAAGAAAGTCGGTTTTTTTCAATCTATTCATTTAAAATTTGTACTCATATATATGCTATTAATATTAATAGCAATGCAAGTTATTGGAGTATATTTCGTAAGGGAGTTAGAAAAGAGTCTTGTACAAGGCTTTAGAGATTCTTTAACGCAGCAAACGAACTTATTAGCGTATAACTTGAAACAAGAGTTTAAAAAAAGTCATACAAAAGCAGAAACAGAATCAACAGATGAAACGATTAAAACTTCAATTCGAAAATTTGCCTCTGATCGAAAGAAAGATATCCAAGAGGTAAGTGTATTTGATTCGAATAGAAAGTTACTTGCTATTTCAGATGAGTCAAAGCAAAACAAGGTAAACAGAACATCAACTGATATTGCTGTTCAACGGGTATTGGTACAAAAAAAGCCAGAAGTGAAAATTGAGAAGGATGGTCGTACAGGCCATCGTGTACAAGTTATGATTACTCCTATTATAGATGATAACGGCAAGGATCCACTTGGTGTTATTTATATTGTTGCATCTATGGAAGATGTTTATAAACAGATGAAGGATATTAATCAAATTTTTGCGACTGGAACCGTTATTGCATTACTCGTAACAGCTGTACTTGGAATTTTGTTAGCACAAACGATTACGAGACCAATTTCAGATATGCGAAGACAAGCGATTGAAATGGCAAAAGGAAACTATTCAAGAAAAGTAAAAGTGCATAGCCATGATGAAATTGGACAATTAGCATTATCTTTCAATAATTTATCAAAAAAATTACAACAAGCTCGTTCTTCAACGGAAAGTGAAAGACGTAAATTATCATCCGTTTTATCACATATGACAGATGGAGTAATTGCTACTGATCGAAAAGGGGACATTATTTTATTAAATGATCCTGCGGAAAAGATGCTAAATGTTTCGCGTGAAACAGCGCTCGATCAATCTGTTTTAGAGGTATTAGGGATACAAGAAGAATTTACGCTCGATCATTTATACGAAGAGCCTGATTCTGTTTTATTAGATTTTAGTACGAGAAATGAGCCATATATTCTACGTGCTAGTTTCTCTGTTATTCAAAAAGAGACAGGGAAAGCAAATGGTTTAATAGCCGTATTATATGACGTAACTGAGCAGGAGCGTATAGAAAGGGAACGCCGTGAGTTTGTGGCAAACGTTTCCCATGAATTAAGAACGCCATTAACAACGATGCGCAGTTACTTAGAGGCGCTTACGGACGGCGCGTGGCAAGATCCGAATATTGCACCACAATTTTTAACAGTTACGCAAGAAGAAACAGAAAGAATGATTAGACTTGTAAATGCATTATTGCAACTTTCTAAACTCGATAGTACAGAACACCGTTTAATGAAAGAATGGGTCGACTTTACTGACTTCTTTAATAACGTTATTGATCGTTTTGAAATGTCTAAGGAGCAAAACGTAAGTTTCAAACGATCTTTCTCTAAGAAATCCCGATTTATTGATATGGATACGGATAAAATTACGCAAGTTTTGTATAACATTATTTCGAATGCATTAAAGTATTCACCAGAAGGTGGAACAGTAACATATCGCTTACGTGATCGCGGGGAATTATTAGAGATTAGTGTAAGTGACCAAGGAATGGGTATTCCAAAAGAAAACGTCGATAAAATCTTTGAACGTTTTTATCGGGTAGATAAAGCACGTTCAAGACAAATGGGTGGTACAGGACTTGGATTAGCAATTGCGAAAGAAATGATTGAGGCACATGGTGGCTCGATTTGGGCGAAGAGTGAGGAAGGAAAAGGGACAACTATTTACTTCACATTGCCGATGGCAGCGGATGAAGAGGACGATTGGGAATGAGTATGGAAAATGTTAAAACGATAGTTTTAATTAATTTAGTTGTAATTAGCTTATTTCTTACTTTTAACTTATGGACGTATGTGCCAGATTCCACGTCTATGCAAAACGCAAAATTTGTGCAGGGAAATGAAGGAACTACTCAAACTAAAATCGCTGATGTTGTCCGTCCTACTTCTATCATCGTGCATAAAGATAAAAATCATTATGGGAGCAAAAGAGAGGGAGATATAGAATCAATTTATAAACCTTTGGAAGCAGGGGAATTATATGATTTCAAAGAGATATCGATTGCTAAAGCTGATTTCCTTTCTTATGTGCATGGTGAAGGAAAAATTGAACTTGTTTTTCCTACCAATATCCCATTTGATGCAGTTAAATCTATGTTTAATATGAAAGAAAAAAGTATAAATAAACCTAAACATTTTAATCGAATTATTCTTGACCCTTCTAGAAGTAGAGATCAAGAAATTAAAATTAATTTTGTTTCTGATGGTGATAACTCTAGAATATATGAAGCAAAATTAAGTGGTGTATATTTAAAAGATATTGTAAATGCACAAAATCAATTTATAGTATCGGCAAAACCTTATTTTGACTATCAAATTAATGATATGAAAAAGCTATTTTTACCAGATGGAACGACAGAATTAAGTAATATAACATATATTTCATCTAATTTAGCGGTTGATACATTTAAGAATGCTCTTTTTAGTGACCCACGTTATTTAAGCCCTATTACCGAGAAATCAAAAGAAACATTTACAGATGGTATTAGGTCCATGGAGATTGAAAACGATCAGCATATGTTAAAGTATAAAAATTCTTCTGTTTCAAGTGAGAAAACGACAGATAATTTAATGCTTTTACAAAAAAGTTTTGATTTTGTAAATGGTCACAGTGGGAGTCTGGATTCATATCGTTTGGACTATATGAATAAAGGACAGACGGTATTCCGTTTACACGAAGATGGATATTCCGTATTCAATACAGATGGATTAGCTGAATTGAGACAAGTATGGGGATCAGAAGACGTAATGGAATATGAAAGACCATTGTTGTCTTTAAATACGAAAGGCATAGAACAGAAGGTTACTCTTCCATCAGGTCACGTTGTGATAGCATCTTTAGAAAATAATGCCGCGGTAGATAAAAGATTCATTAAAGATGTTGGTATTGGATACAAATTATCACTAGATGGGCAAGTGGCTCGACTACAGCCGATTTGGTATGTAAAGTTTGTTGAAGATGAAGCTGGCAAACAAAAAATATATGAGTGGAGTGAGGGAGGACTAAATGGATTGGGATCGGATTAAAACCATATTTATTGTGACCTTTTTTGTTTTGGACCTCTTTCTCATTTTTCAATTCATTCAAAAGCAAGATAGTAATCAATTGGAGCTTATTGCAGAAACAAAGATAGATCAAGAATTAAAAGCAAACAAAATTACTATGGGTAATTTCCCTAAAGAACCGAAAAAAGAGTCATTTATTAGGGCAGAAAACAAGGCATTTAAAGAAGAAGATGTACAGTCTTTAAAAAATCAAACAGCGCATATACAAAATATGTACAAGATAGAAAGTAAGCTAAAAGAGCCCTTTTTGAATACAAAATCATTATCCAAAGATAAGTATAGTGATTTTTTGAAGAACTATGTATTGGATGGACAAAAGTATGAGTATGGGGCGATGAAAGACTCTAAAATTTACTTCTTCCAAAAGTATAAAGATAAGCCTATTTTCTATAACGGTCAGGCAATGATTGTTGTGGAATTAAATGAAAAAAATGAACTTGTGTCGTACACACAGACGATGCTAACTGATTTAAAAGAAATGGGCGAAAGTGAAAAAACGAAACAGCAAGAAATTATTACTGCTCAAACGGCTTTAGAGAATCTGTATTTAAAAAATAAAGTTCATGGGAATACACATGTAAAAGAAGCACAAATTGGTTATGCCAACCTTACCGCATCTACTTCTAATAACCAAGTACTTGCTCCAACATGGAATTTAAAAACGGAGCAGAAGCAGGACTTCTTTGTAAATGCAATTGAAGGACAAGTTATGGAATTAGGGGAAAGGGAAAATCAAGTGGTTGATGAACATACTGGAGTGAGAAAGAATGGGTTTGCATTTTAGCGTACTTGCAAGTGGAAGTACAGGGAATATGCTATATGTAGGAACAGATGAAAAAAAATTACTCGTCGATGCAGGTTTAAGTGGTAAAGCAACAGAGGCTTTATTTAAACAGGCAGAATTAAATATAAATGATGTATCAGGTATTCTTGTAACACATGAACATAGTGACCATATTAAAGGGTTAGGTGTATTGGCACGTAAATATGATTTACCTGTTTATGCAAATGAGAAAACATGGAATGCAATGGAACATTTAATTGGAAATATCCCAACTGAGCAAAAGTTTATTTTCTCAGTTGGGGATGTGAAAACATTCGGTGATATTGAGGTCGAGTCATTTGGGGTTTCTCATGATGCGGCAGAGCCAATGTTCTATGCTTTTCATAACAATAATAGAAAGTTAGCCCTTATTACAGATACGGGATACGTGAGTGACCGTATGAAAGGTGTTATTAAGGGTGCTAATGCTTTTGTGTTTGAAAGCAATCATGACGTGGAAATGCTTCGTATGGGACGTTATCCATGGAGTATTAAGCGACGTATTTTAAGTGATGTGGGGCACGTTTGTAATGAGGATGCTGCATTAGCGATGGCGGATGTAATTACAGATGAGACAAAACATATTTATTTAGCCCATTTAAGTTTAGATAATAACATGAAAGAACTAGCACGTATGTCAGTATCACAAGTATTAGAGGAAAAGGGATTTGGAGTAGGAGAAGCTTTCGAAATTCATGATACAGATCCGAAAATGCCTACAAAAATTCAATACGTATAATTCTTCATTTTAGTAAACAATAAAGGTGAATATAGTTGTTTTCAGGAAGATAGGTGAACAAATATGTCCTTTATTGATGAAGAAAATTATCGTATGAAACGTGCAAGAAAAAAGAAGCATAAAGGTATTGTGATTTCTAGCATAGCAGGAACAATTGTAGGAGCTTCGTTATTTGCATTTGGAGCTCCTTTATTTGCAAATGATGCAGGTGCGCTTCCGCAAGCTGAAGCAAGTGGAAGTAATATGGCCGAAGCTCAAGGAATTAAACAGATTAGTTTAGTTGATGCTGTTGATCGTGCGTCTGAAGCTGTTGTTGGCGTTATTAATATTCAACGAGATAATTTTTCAGAGGCAGATTCAGAAGCTGGTACAGGATCGGGTGTAATTTATAAAAAAGCAGATGGCCAAGCTTATATTGTAACGAATAATCATGTTGTTGCTGGAGCAAATCGCATTGAAGTAAGTTTAAGTGATGGTAAGAAGGTTCCGGGAAAAGTATTAGGAACGGATGTAGTCACAGATTTAGCTGTACTAGAAATAGATGCAAAGCATGTGAAAAAAGTAATTGAGATTGGCGATTCTAATACTGTTCGTAGAGGAGAACCGGTCATTGCGATTGGAAACCCACTAGGGCTGCAATTTTCTGGAACCGTCACACAAGGCATTATTTCGGCTAAGGAACGTATTGTTCCTGTAGATTTGGATCAAGATGGACATTACGATTGGCAAGTAGAAGTATTGCAAACAGACGCAGCAATTAATCCAGGTAATAGTGGTGGTGCGCTTGTAAATGCGGCAGGCCAATTAATTGGCATTAACTCAATGAAAATTGCAGCAAAAGAAGTAGAAGGAATTGGACTAGCTATTCCAGTTACTAGAGCTGTTCCAATTATGAATGAATTAGAGAAGTACGGAAAAGTAAGGAGACCGTATGTTGGAATTGAACTTAGATCGTTAAATGAGATTCCAAATTACCATTGGTCAAAAACATTGCATTTACCAGGCAATGTAACAGAGGGAGTTTGCATTTTAGATGTGAAAAGTCCTTCGCCAGGTGTAGATGCTGGTTTACGAGAACACGATGTGATTGTAGCAGTAGATGGAAAACCGGTTCGCGATATTATCGGATTCCGTACGGCCTTATATGATAAAAAAATTAATGATAAAATGACTCTTACGTTTTATCGTGGTACAAAACGAGCAACAACAACGGTTAAACTAGGCGTTCAAAAGTATTAAAAACAGGAGGGCCTACCTCCTGTTTTCTATTGTAGAAAAGTGAGGTGAAGAATATGAATTTACCTTGTTGTTTAGAACATGTGGAATTAGCTTTAGATATTATTGTGGATGAGTGTGAAGTTGCACCGGTTATCAACAATGTGGATAACTCAAAAAAAGAGAAAAAAACATGTGAATTTTGTCAAAACGAGGCGACATATGTTGTATCGAACACAGATTCTCACACAATATGTGGGTAACATTTGTGGATATGTGGATAAGTTATGTGGATAACATGTTTGTAAGGTGGGGAATACGTGTGAATATCTCGATTATTTCAATTGGGAAATTAAAAGAAAAATATTTAAAACAAGGTATAGCAGAATACTTAAAACGATTATCTGCATACGCAAAAGTAGAAGTAATTGAATTGCCAGATGAAAAGGCACCAGAAAATTTAAGTGAAGCAGAAATGTTAATTGTAAAAGAAAAAGAAGGTATACGTATACTGGATAAAATTTCTGACGATACGCATGTCATTGCGTTAGCGATAGAAGGAAAGCAAAAATCATCAGAAGAATTTGCAGTAAGCTTAGATCGTCTTGCTACATATGGAAAGAGTAAGGTTGCCTTTGTAATTGGTGGATCACTTGGACTAAGTTCAGAAGTAATGAAGCGTTCAAATGAATCTCTTTCTTTTTCAAAGATGACATTACCACACCAATTAATGCGATTAGTATTGCTTGAGCAAGTGTATAGAGCGTTTCGTATTAATCGTGGGGAACCGTATCATAAGTAATTGAGGTTTTATTACTTAAATATCATAAACTATGTTTAGGTTATCATGCCAAAATGTGTTTGTATTTGGCATAATAAGATTAAATAAAAATATTCCAAGTATTAAGGGGGGAAATCAAAAGTTAGAGGGGATATGCATCTAAAACAGATAATATTTTAGGAAATAAAGTTGAGCGCGAAATTACATTTATAGGATGGAATACCTATCTAAAATATGCTGGAGAAGATACTGTAGCCATACTCTTAAAATGAATTAGTGGGATATAAAACCTCATTTAGATATAAAAAGCAAGAAATGTTGTATTAATAACAATTCTTGCTTCTAGGTTTTATTAGTGTATTGTCTAACTTGTAATGAGTCCTTTTTGATAATTTATTTTTCTCCAGTATTCTGCTCTTTTATGCTTTTCTATAAGAATTTTTTCGTTTTCCTTATATTTCCCTTTTGTATATCTAGGAGGGATCGTAGTTATTTTTGAATATAAATTGTCAAAATCCCTATCAAATGATGTTGGAGACATAGCAATTTTTTGAATCATCTCAATTATCACTTTTACAGTCTCTAATCTTTCTCTTGATTTAAAATAATTATTACTGTGAATTAATTGCTGAACATCTGGTTCTAAACGTGTTACCTTATTATCAAAAGTGAAGTGCCACTGACCATGAGCTATCTTATTTCTCATTCTTACTACTTGATTAATATCTTCATTAACAAAGTTTAAGATATCTTGATAGCGATGCTGCTGTGTTCTCTTTAGCAGCTTCTTAATATAGGTGGATTTAAAATTAGAATCATCTATTTCTATAGAAAAGGCTCTAGCAAAAGCAAGATTTAAAACATTTATCCATTTATTTTCTAAAGATGTATCCTTAGAATCCTCAGATGATTTAGTTTTGGTCCTCAATATAAAATTACGATCATTATCATCAAATTTTTGTTCATGAATGAGTTTATATAGACTTACTTCAATCCAAGCACCAATTAAAAAGGTATGAATGTTTGTATGTAAGATAATAGCTTGAGTATTTTGTGTTTTAATAGAATATTTTATCGTATCTTCTACTTCTTGAATCGAAGTAGTAATTTTTTGTAAGTTTTTACAGTGTTCTTTATACATTAAACGAATCCCCCCTAAATAAAAAAGATTCCTGACCGCCAAAAGATATAAATTTTTATATCCTTTGGCGATCGGGAATCGAACCCGGACTAGAGATTTACACCTATCCTCTCTAGCAGAGTATTAAGTTTTGAAAGGTGGTATACTTAATAACTGTGCTAACCATTTGCACTATTCGCCTCGTTATTATTATACTAACTTCTTTAAAAGTTGTAAATATTAAAATGATTTCATTTAATCTCATTTAGGATTGTCGCGGTGAACCGTATCACAAATAGTAATAGTACATTCAAACGGCTACAGATGTGGCCGTTTTCTATATTTCATAATATGTAATTAGGAGAACTGTATGAAGCCAAAACAACTACTAAGTTTATATATAGAAAATTTTTTGGTCGATAAACTACAAAGATTGGGCTTCCGTTATGCAAAGAGTGTACTTAAATTTTCTCGTAAACAAGGTGATTTTGAACTAACCTTTAGCTTTTCGCTCAGTACATGGAACTCTGAAAATTATTGTGAGTTTTGGACTATGTGGGGTGTTACGTCAAAAAAGTATTCAAAATGGTATAAAGACCAATGGGGGGATAAACCAGTCAATGATGCAATAGCCGGAGATGCAGAGTGGAATATTCCAGGATGGGAAAGAAAGGTGCAGCATTGGAAGCTTACGAATTCGGAATATGATAAGGCGGAATTTAGTGAGTTTGTAGGGGATGTAATGAATATTGGGATTCCCTATTATTCGCAAATTGATGATTGGAATACTGCGGCAGAGTATGCTACAAGAGGTCCGATTATTTTTTATGAAAAAGTATGTGATTTTTATATGATGTCAGGGCAAGAAGAGAAAGCAAAAGAAATCCTTGAGAGAGGTATTCAAGAGATTAAAGATAGAAAACATGATAGTTATATGCAACTTCCGGAAATTAAAAAGAGGTTAAAGAAGTATTTTATGTAGTAAACTTTTATTTCCTGAAATAAGTATGTTTCTATTTCTAAAAAAGTGTGATGTAATATGAAGAGGAAAAAAGTATAAGTAGTCATAGAAGTGAGGAATTAAAGGTGAAGAAGTTTAAAAAGTTTTACTTGGAGATTACGAGTGTATGTAATCTTGCGTGCAGCTTTTGTCCGCCGACGGAAAGGCAGAAGCAGTTCATTTCTGTGGAGGATTTTGCGAAAAGATTAGACCAAATTAAACCTCACACAGACTACATTTATTTGCACGTGAAGGGTGAGCCATTGCTCCATCCAAAAATAGATCAATTGTTAGATTTAAGCCATGAAAAAGGGTTTAAAGTTAATATTACAACGAATGGAACGTTAATTAATAAGAGAAGGCATAGACTGTTAAATAAACCTGCGTTAAGACAAATGAATTTTTCATTACACAGTTTTGATGGACACCCAGGTTCGCAAGATAAAGAAGGTTATGTAAGAAGTATACTTTCCTTTATTAGAGAAGCGACAAGTCAATCGGATTTAATTGTTTCACTACGATTATGGAATTTAACTCAGGATAATAAAACGAATGCTGAAATTCAGAAAAATAGAGATTTATTATCCATTATTGAAAATGAGTTTGGCCTATCTTATCAAATCGAAGAGAAGCTTACACCAGGAAAAGGTATAAAAATTGCGGAACGTGTCTTTATTAATCAAGACTATGAATTCCAGTGGCCGGCATTACATGAAGAAGAGGATGACGGAAAAGGATTCTGTCATGGACTTCGAAATCAAGCTGGTATTTTAGCGAACGGAACGGTTATTCCTTGTTGTTTAGATGGTGAGGGGATTATTAACCTTGGGAATATTAATACTGACTCATTTTCTAACATTATAGAAGGTGAAAGAGCAACAAACATTGTCGATGGATTTTCGAAAAGGATTGCAGTCGAAGAGCTATGCAGGAAATGTGGATACCGTAAAAGATTTGGAAAATAAATATGAAATAAGCCCTCATCAAGCGAGGGCTTATTTTTTATTCTTGATAAGAGCGTTCTAATTCATCAATTAAGGAGCCGACGTAAGAAACGGCTTTACGGATTGCGTCTGGTTTTGACATATCGACTCCGGCATGTTTCATTAATTCAAGTGGTTTCATCGTACCACCAGCGCGAAGTACATCTAACCAGCGATCAACGGCAGGTTGTCCTTCCTCTTTAATCATTTGAGCTACCGCAGTAGATGCAGTGAGGCCTGCAGAATACGTGTAAGAATATAAGCCCATATAATAATGAGGTTGACGCATCCAAGTTAAGCCAGCACCTTCGTCAATTTCTACAGAATTTCCCCAGAATGTCGAAAGTACATTTGTTTTTATTTCAGTTAAGGTTGTAGCTGTAAGTGCTCCTCCTTCTTCTGCTAGCGTGTATACTCTTCTTTGATATTCTCCCTCAAGTAAGTGAGTAACAAAGTTATGATAATATGTGCCGAGTAGTTGCAGAATCACCCATCTGCGCATTCTCTTATCTTCAGTCGTCGCTAATAAATGCTGGGCTAATAGTAATTCGTTCATCGTAGATGGTGCTTCGACAAAGTACATAGATGGACGTACATTCATAATACGCTGGTTTTTATTTGCTAAATAAAAATGACCAGCATGCCCAAATTCATGGGCTAATGTGAAGCATCCACGCATCGTATTTTGCCATGTAATTAAAATGTATGGATGAGAACCATAGGGACTTGAACAAAATGCCCCTGTTGATTTCCCTACATTATCTGCAAGATCGACCCATCTCTCTTTAAATCCTTTTTCGATAATGGAACCATATTCATCGCCCAATACTTGTAAAGAGTCTTGAATGAGTTTTCCAGCTTCTTCGTATGTGATGCTTGGATTAAATTCGGGATCTAAAGGTGCATGTAAGTCGCAGAACAGCATTTGATCGAGTCCTAGTACTTTCTTTTTTAAATCTGCAAAACGGCGCATATGAGGTGCTAATTCCTTGTATATAATATCAAGTTGATTGTCATACATTTCAAGTGGAACTTTCTGAGGTTCCAAAAGCATATGAGTAACAGATTCAAATTTGCGTAAACGAGAGAGTGTTACTTGTTTTTTTACTTCAGTCGCATATGTTGTTGCCACTGTATTTTTATATCGTTTCAAGGTGGAAACAAATGATGAGTACGCTTTTCTACGTATGTCTACGCTTGGAGAAAACTCATATTTACTTTCAAATAATGCAAATGATACAGGGAGTTCGTTTCCTTGTTCGTCTTGTATGGAGGTAAAATCCATATCGGCTAATTTAGTCATACCGTAAATTTTGTATGGAGAACTATGTACTTCGCCAAGTGCGGCAAGAGCTTCTTCTGTTTCAGGAGAGAGCGTGTGCGGCCTTTTTTGTAGGATGTCTAGTAATGATTTACGGAAAGGTTCAAGTTTTGTTTCTTCAGCTAAATATTTCTCAATTGTGCCTTCGTCGAATGAGAGGATTTCATTATGGATAAAGGATAATGCAGTATGTACTTTCGTCCATAAAGCAGCAATTTTGGAAGAGTTCGCTTGAACAACTGGATTTGTACGGTCAGTAGATTCTTTTAAATTTGCGTAGGAGTATAGTTTTGTTAACTTCATTAAAAGCTCTTCTTCTAAAAGTAGACCATGTAATAAGGTAGTGGAGCTAGTGTGTAATTGTCCTTTAAACGCATCAAGTTTTTTTATATCATCTGTTAATACACGTAATGCAGTTTCCCACTCTTTATCAGATTCGTATAAATCAGAGAGGTCCCATGTTAGTTCAGTAGGGACTTCCGCGCGAATATGGCGTTTCTCAATTATATTTTTCATTTATTGTATCCCCCTTATTATAAGTATCTAAAAACATGATACTAGAAAATTCAGTGAAATAAAAATATTTCGCATTTCTATATATATAAAAGAAGGACAAGCATAAAAATGCTTGTCCTTCGAGTTAAATTTAAAAATTAATATACTTTATCGCCGTTGAAAATAGAGTTTTTCACGACTACATAATCTACAGTACGAATTGAGTCTAATTTTGTTCCACCAGCGTAAGAGATAGAAGATTGAAGATCTTGTTCCATTTCGACTAAAGTGTCTTCTAAAGAACCTTTATGCTCAACGAACATTTTCTTACCTTCAACGTTTTTCTTCTCGCCTTTTTGGAATTCAGAAGCTGAACCGAAATACTCTTTATAAAGTTTGCCGTCTTTTTCGATTGTTTCCCCTGGAGACTCTTCATGACCAGCGAATAGAGAACCAACCATAACCATAGTCGCCCCAAATCGAATAGATTTAGCTACGTCGCCGTGTGTACGAATACCACCGTCAGCGATAATTGGCTTACTTGCAGCTTTTGCACACCAGCGAAGTGCAGCTAGTTGCCAACCGCCAGTTCCAAAGCCTGTTTTAATTTTAGTAATACAAACTTTACCAGGTCCAATACCAACTTTTGTTGCGTCAGCACCGGCATTTTCTAATTCTCTTACCGCTTCTGGAGTTCCAACGTTTCCAGCGATAACGAAGCTTTCTGGTAAATGCTTTTTAATATGTTGAATCATGTTGATTACAGCATTAGAATGTCCGTGTGCGATATCAATCGTGATGTATTCAGGTGTAAGTTGTTCAGCAGCTAATTGCTGTACGAATTCATACTCGTCCTCTTTTACACCAACGCTAATAGAAGCGATTAATCCACGTGATTGCATATCTCTAATAAATGAGATACGTTTCTCTGGCTGGAAACGATGCATGATATAGAAGTAATTGTTTTCAGCTAAATAAGTTGCGATTCTTTCATCAATAATCGTTTGCATATTAGCAGGTACGACAGGTAATTTAAATTTATGTTTACCTAAAGTGACAGTTGTATCACATTCAGAGCGGCTGTTCACAATACATTTTGCAGGAATTAATTGAATATCTTCATAGTCGAATACGTTTTCCATCATTTACACCCCTAAAATACGAATATTTTATTCATTTTATTTAAAAATGTTCGTCCAAAGGATAATTTACATTATTTTCACTCATAAGTCAAAGGTTTTCATGTTTATATTTAAAATTGAGTCTATTTAAGTCAATTATAGGTTTGTATTGTCAAAAAATGTTTTAATATGGCATTTTCTGATATAAAATTATGTGTGGCAAAGAAAAAATTAAATATACAAATTTGGGAGAGATTTTAATGAAGCGATTAATGTATATGGACTGGTTGCGGGTATTAGCGACAATCGCGGTTGTTACAATTCACGTTTCTGCTGGTTATGTTTCTGTTTTAGATGCAAATCATGTTTCACGCTGGATGGCTGGTAATCTATTTGAATCGATTTCGCGTGCGAGTGTTCCGATTTTTGTAATGATTAGTGGAGCTTTATTGTTAAAGGGGACAAAAGATATTTCAGTTGGGGAATTTTTACAGAAGCGTGCAAGTAAAGTGATTATACCTTTTGTAGCTTGGAGTGCTATATTCTATGCATATGGGGCATATGCAGGATATTTCCCGGCATCTTTAAAGCAAGGGATAAAGCACTTTTTAACGGATACTATAGGGGGACATTTATGGTTCTTATACATGATTGTAGGGATATATTTAATTACACCGCTACTGAAAATCTTTGTGAAGAACGCTAAAAAAAGAGAGATAGAATACTTTTTAATTTTATGGTTATATGCATCTGTTATAGTCAATTTAGTTAAATATTATTATCCTATCAACTTTAATATTGAATTATTTTACGTTACAAATTATGTAGGGTATTTCCTACTTGGTTATTATTTATCTAATTTCGATATTTCAAAAAAATGGAGAAGTATTTCTTACTTTGGCGGATTTGTAGGATTTATTAGTACATTCTTGATTACTTATTACTATACAGTGAAAGCAAATGGACAGTTAGAGCAGTTTTGGTATGGATATTTTGCACCAGGTGTTGTACTGATGGCGATTGGATTGTTTATATTTTTCAAATATGCATTCCAAAAGTCAGAACGAGAATTACCATTGTTATTCCGTTTTATAAATCAAGCAAGCCTTGGAATCTATATTCTTCACTTCTTCTTATTAAATAACTTGTTGTACATGGTTTTCCCTAAGGTAAATGAGCGTGTACATGCAATAGTAGCAATACCTATTAATGTAACGATTACAATTGCTCTTAGTCTGATAATCACGTTAGTATTGCAAAGAATACCAGTTGTGAAAAAATTGGTTCCGTAAAAAATGAATATAGTATAGAAAGGGCAGACTTATTATTAAGGCTGCCCTTTCCTATTTTAAAATTATACTTAGATAAATTTATGTTTAAACGAATTGAAAACAGTGGATTAATATAGTATCTTACTATAGTCTAAAGTGAGGTATGAAGAACATAATAGGTTAAATATAAAATCAAATGAGGTTAATATATGAGTAAAAAAAGCTTTAGTAATTATGCATTAAGTAAAGAAGTAAGACGAGCACTTACTGGTTTAGGATATGAGCATCCAACAGAAGTGCAAGGAGAGGTTATTCCAGTTGCATTGCAAAAGAAGGATCTTGTTGTAAAGTCGCAAACGGGAAGTGGAAAAACGGCTTCATTCGGAATACCACTTTGTGAAATGGTAGAGTGGGAAGAGAATAAGCCACAAGCATTAGTTTTAACACCAACGAGGGAACTTGCTGTTCAAGTGAAGGAAGATATTACAAATATAGGGCGATTCAAAAGAATTAAAGCTGCTGCAATTTATGGTAAATCTCCGTTTGCACGTCAAAAATTAGAGTTAAAGCAAAAGACGCATATTGTAGTGGGAACTCCAGGACGTGTGTTGGATCATATTGAAAAAGGGACCCTTTCTTTAGATCGATTGAAATATTTAGTGATTGATGAAGCAGATGAAATGCTAAATATGGGCTTTATCGATCAAGTAGAGGCAATTATTGATGAATTACCTACAAAAAGAATGACAATGCTATTTTCAGCAACCTTACCGGAAGATGTTGAAAAGTTATCCCGTACATATATGAATGCACCAACTCATATTGAAATTAAAGCAGCTGGGATTACAACAGATAAAATTGAACACACTCTTTTTGAAGTAAGGGAAGAAGAGAAACTTTCACTTCTTAAGGATGTAACCATGATTGAAAATCCAGACAGTTGCATTATTTTTTGTCGTACACAAGAAAACGTAGACCATGTATATAGACAGCTAAAACGAGTTAATTATCCTTGTGACAAAATACATGGTGGCCTGGTACAGGAAGATCGTTTTGAAGTTATGGATGATTTTAGAAAAGGAAAGTTCCGTTATTTAGTAGCAACTGATGTAGCTGCGAGAGGAATTGATATTGATAATATTACACATGTTATTAATTACGATATTCCATTAGAAAAAGAAAGCTATGTACACCGTACTGGAAGAACAGGAAGAGCTGGTAATAATGGAAAAGCTATTACATTTATAACGCCTTATGAAAATAGGTTTTTAGAAGAGATTGAGGAATATATCGGGTTTGAAATTCCAAAGGAACTGGCACCTTCAAAAGAAGAAGTTATAAAAAAGAAAGCAGTATTTGAAGAAAAAATATATGCTAAACCAATTATAAAGAAAGATAAAAGTGCAGACCTAAACAAAGGAATTATGAAATTGTACTTTAATGGCGGAAAGAAAAAGAAAATTAGGGCGGTAGATTTCGTTGGTACAATTGCTAAAATTCAAGGTGTTTCTGCTGATGATATAGGTATTATTACAATACAAGATAATGTTTCTTATGTTGAAATATTAAACGGAAAAGGACCACTTGTTTTAAAGGTTATGAGAAATACAACGATAAAAGGTAAACAATTAAAAGTTCATGAGGCAATTAAGTAAACAAAAAACTATCCACTATAACAGGTGGATAGTTTTTTGTTTAAGATTCTTTTAAATCATCAATCAACTTCTCAGCTAAGCGCCTATACATATTACTCATCGACACAAATGATGTTAATAATAAAAACTTCTCTAGGTTAGGGTCTTCTAAAGAAGAAATCTCACTTACTTCTGAAACGCGGTTATTTACGTCCTGTGTAAAGCTTTCGACGTTGTTTTCGGTAAGAGAAAGATAATCTTTATATAGCGTATTTAATTCGAGTGAATCATCGGTTAATAAGGATTCATTTATATTTTCTAAGGAGCTTTTTATGTCATTAATGGAAAGGGCCCCTTTTAATTGATAAATTAAGCTAATTAAAATCATATGCTCTTTTGAATATTTTTTATTTTTGATTGGAATAAACAGTTTACCTTTTGCATAATTGTTAATCATTGTTTTTGTTAATACTTTTTCATCATCGGTTCTTGTTGTATCCGCATAAGTATTTTCAAATAGTTGGACAACCTGGTCTACATACAAGTCGACATTTGGAATATCCTCAAGCGTAATATTTTTTTCTAAATGTAATGCTTCAAGCAATTTATTTATATTTTCCACGTAGAACCCCTCGCTTTTATAACTTAGTGGAGCATAATGTTTAGTTTATCTCTAAATATGGTATTACGAAACAAATGAATTGTAAATGTTGACCTATAAGATTAATGTGTATATAATTACATGTAGTTATGAAAACTACATGTAATTATATGAGGGGTGTTTATATGAATGCGTATATAAGAGAACCGGTTAATGCTTTTACCCATTTGGGAGGAGCTGTATTATCATTTGTTGCATTATTAGCTATGCTTGTAAAAGTTTCTGTTAAAATGCCATCTTTTGCGTCAATTACAGCTGTTATTTTGTTTGGTATCGGAATGATGGTTCTGTATACAGCATCAGCTGTATATCATAGTGTTGTAGCCAGTGAACGCGTTATTTATTTCTTCCGAAAGCTTGATCACTCTATGATTTTCATATTGATTGCAGGTACATATGCACCATTTTGTTTAATTACATTACATTCCGCAAACGGTTTATTATTATTTTGTTTAGTTTATGCAACGGCCATTTGTGGTATCGTTTTTAAAATGTTTTGGTTTAGTTGCCCGAGATGGTTATCAACAACAATTTATATTACAATGGGTTGGTTAATTGTTCTGTTCTTTGCACCGTTAGCTGCTAACTTAAGTGCAGGAGGTATTGTGCTTCTAGTGCTTGGGGGCATTTTTTATACGATTGGTGGATTTATTTATGGAACAAAGCCAAAATGGTTAGAGTTTAAACATATGGGGCATCATGAAATCTTTCACGTGTTCGTGTTATTGGGAAGCCTTGCCCACTTTTTAAGTGTATATTGCTACGTAATTTAATAAGATGGAATTTTCGAGTGGTTTTTATTTTTCTTGATTAATAAATAAAGATATAGACACATATGTATGTTAAAGAGCTGCATAACGTAAAAGTTATGCGGCTCTTTTTCATATAAATAATAACTAAAAATATTTTTAGAATTATCAGTCTTTTTATGGTAGGATAGATATGTATTGAGGTTATAAAATTTTATAATTAATAATTAGTGGGGGACTCTATATATGGCGATACTTATAACGGGTGGAGCAGGATATATTGGTAGTCATACGTGTATAGAATTATTAAATAGTAATTATAAAATTATAGTCGTAGATAATCTTTCAAATAGTTCAATCGAGTCTTTAAACCGAGTAAAAGAGATAACAGGAAAACAATTCGAATTTTATAAAGAAAGTGTTTTAAATCGTGAAAAAATGAATGAGATTTTTTTGAGAAATAACATTGAAGCGGTTATACATTTTGCTGGGTTTAAAGCGGTGGGGGAATCAACTACAATTCCTCTTACATATTATTATAATAATATAATAAGTACAATCATACTATGTGATGTGATGCAGAAACATAATGTTAAAAAATTTATTTTTAGTTCATCTGCAACTGTATATGGAATTCCAAAAACATCACCAATTACAGAAGAATTTCCGCTAAGTGTGACAAATCCATATGGACAAACAAAATTAATGATTGAGCAAATTATGCGTGATGTAGCAAAAGCTGATGATGAATGGAGTATTGCGTTACTTCGTTATTTCAATCCATTTGGGGCGCATAAAAGTGGTCGTATTGGAGAAGATCCAAATGGGGTTCCGAATAATCTAATGCCATATGTAACACAGGTAGCAGTCGGTAAATTAAAAGAGCTAAATATATTCGGAAACGATTATCCAACAAAAGATGGGACAGGTGTCCGTGATTATATTCACGTTGTTGATCTTGCAAAAGGACATGTAAAGGCACTTGAGAAAGTACTTGAGACGAAAGGAATCGAGGCATACAATCTTGGCACAGGTAAAGGATATAGTGTATTGGAGATGGTAAAGGCTTTCGAGAAGGTTTCAGGTAAAAAAATACCTTATAAAGTAATAGGGCGTCGTCCTGGTGATGTAGCAATATGTTTTGCTGATGTATCTAAAGCGAAACGAGAATTAGGATGGGAAGCGGAATATGGGTTAGAAGAGATGTGTTTAGATTCTTGGAGATGGCAGGTAAATAATAAAAATGGTTATCAAATGATTTAGGTTAGTTAGTAAAGCATTCTCTTATTTTATTGCTTGAGATCAGTAATATGTTCAATTTAGGAAAGAGAACATATTACTGACCATAGCGTTTGAATAGCAACTGGTTCTATAGAGGAAAGAACTCTTAATGAATGCGAACAAGTTGTTTATGATACACTGTATTACCTTCTTGGCTTGTATAAGGCGGTAAGCTTCTTCCGAAACAATTTGCAATAATATTGGAGTGGGGAGGATAAGAAATACGAATTTCATACAAATTAATAGCTTCATCTAAATTAGCATAAAATACTGCTAGGTTGTTACCTTGTAAAGGGTATGGGAATTCTACCACTGTATCTTCACCGATGAATACAGGTAATTTTACAGGATTAGAATAGTTAGACCAATCCCACACTTCTATATTTACATAGTGTGCGTAATATGCATCTAAATTTACAATATTTATTACTGCTGAAACTGTTGCAGGCTCTCTTGTTAATACACCTGTTGAATGAATAACAGATTGATTTGGATAATGAAGAGGCATAAATATCAGACCTTTCTAATTTAATATGATTGTACAATATTCTATGCAGATCATTGATAGAAGGAGATAGGGAAAATGCATTATTATATCAACTTTTCATAGAAATAAAAAATGTAATATGGAAGAGTATTCTAATACTTGTATCATTGTTAAAGTGCGTTTATAATCAAATAATCTTATTAGCTTTTTGATTGGATTACCTATTATTGAAAGCGTTTTTATTATGTGATACATTTCGATTGATATCATTACTGTATGACATGTATGAAAAGGTTTTTTTTATTGTTTTTTAAGGTAGGAAGTCTGACTTATTTCTAAAAAACTTTGTATGTAGTTGTAAGTAAGAAAGAGAATAAGGAATAATATAATTTTTACAAGATAAGGAGGGGACAGTGTGAAAATGTAAGGTTTTCACATGAGGATATATGGGTTACGTAGGATTATTACTTTCGGGTGCAGCTTTATTTTTGAATAGTCTTGTTATATTAGGAAAAGCAGAGGTGAAAAGCGCGGGTGTTTTTAATTTATTTGTAGGTGCACTACAAATTATTATTCCGTTCTATTTGATCATGATTTCTGACCAAAGCAATTGGACAGTGTATTCATATGCAGCTACTTTCTTATTTGGATTAACATATTTATATGTAGGTGTTACTTTTATAAAAGGAATGGATAGTAGCGGTCTAGGCTGGTTTTGTATTTGGGTAGCAATTATTGCTTTATTCTATATGGTTGTTTCATTTGTTCAATTCCATGATGTTGTGAATGCGTTAACGTGGTTTATGTGGGCATTACTTTGGTATTTATTCTTTGTATTAAATACACAAAAAAAGAATATCAATCAATATCTTGGAAGAATCGCCTTCGTACAATCATGGGTAACATTGACGTTACCTTCACTCTTTTATTTTATGGGAGTATGGGGAGAGGGATTTGTATATGATCTATGGGTTTATGTATCCGTAATTTCTATTTTATACTTCTGTTATTGTATTTATAAATATCGAGTACGTTAATATATTTTCTGTAGAAAAGCATGGAATCGTTAAACGAATTCCATGCTTTTTATATATGAGCAGTTATAATAGAGAGGTATTATTTTACATTTTATCAAAATGGGGATGATGAAGTTGAAAAAAGTATTGGTACTAGGGGGAACAAGATTTTTTGGTAAACATTTAGTAGAAGCACTTTTACAAGATGGACACGATGTGACGATTGCGACGAGAGGAATTACGGAAGATTCCTTTGGAAGTAGAGTAAAAAGACTGATTGTAGATAGAGAAGATGAAAAACAACTTGCAGAGCATCTAGAAGATAAAAGTTATGATATCGTATACGATAATTTATGCTATTGCTCGAATGCAGCGAAGGTAATATGTAAGGTGTTACGAGGAAAAACGAAGAAATACGTTATGACATCTTCAATGGCTGTTTACGAGCCGTCATTAGAATTGTTAGAAGAGAACTTTAATCCGTATGAGTATGCTATTACGTATGGGGATAGGAAGGATTTTAATTATGGTGAAGGCAAGCGATTAGCTGAAGCTGCTGTATTTCAACAAGCAACATTTCCAGTTGTTGCAGTACGTTTTCCAGTTGTTATTGGAGAAAACGATTATACGAAAAGGTTACAATTTTACGTTGAACATATTGTGAAGGAAGAGCCTGTCGCGGTGAAGCATTTAGATGGAGAGTTGTCATTTATACATGAGAAAGAGGCAGGAGAATTTTTAGCTTGGTGTGGGATGAAAGACATAGAAGGGCCAATTAATGCTTGTAGCAACGGGGTAGTTTCTACTAGCGAAGTTATTCATTTCATAGAAGAAAATACGGGAATAAAAGCACTTGTTCAAGAAGAAGGAGATAATGTAGGGCCTTATAATGAAGTGATTAATTGTACATTACATAATGGAAAAGCTAGTGAATTAGGATTCCCGTTCCGAGAGTTGAAAATAGACATAGAACAAGTATTACGTTATTACATACATGCAATGAAATAATCATAAATCCCCCGGTGGCAATCCGGGGGATTCTGGAGGATTTCGACAATACTAATTTTACATTACCAAACTTACCTTATACGCACGACTAATGTTTTTGTGATTGGATTGCTTGTAAATACTTTTCATTTACCCGGTCCCAGTTCACTGTATGCCACCAATTGGTAACAAATTCTGGACGCCGATTTTGATACTTTAAATAATAGGCGTGTTCCCATACATCGATGACGAGTAATGGAATCTTACCTTCTTGCAAAGGTGTATCTTGATTTGGTGTACTCATAACGGAAAGTTCTTCACCATCCAGGATAAGCCATCCATAGCCACTTCCAAAACGACTAATAGCTGCTTTGGAAAGTTGATCTTTTAAGTTGTCAAAGGTATTGAAATAATAATCAATTACTTTTGCAACGTCTCCATTAGGTTCACCGCCACCTCGTGGGCTCATTACTTCCCAAAAAAGACTATGACAATAGTGACCACCGCCGTTATTTCTTACAGCTGTAACAATTTCCCTTGGTAAAACGTCTAAATTACATAGTAACTCTTCTAAAGATTTATTATGTAATTCCGTATAGTTTTCTAAAGCGGCATTCAAGTTATTTACGTATGTCGCATGGTGCTTTCCATGATGAATGGAAAGCGTATTGCTATCGATATATGGCTCTAGTTCATCATAGTCATATGAAAGCTTTGGCAATTGAAATGAAGACATAACATTACCTCCTTTCTCTTTAAAAGTTGGTCTAGGTAAAAAAACTTTACCTGAGTAAAAAATACACCTATTTTTTATGTAAGTCAATAGTAATGTCTTTAATTTTCTGAAAAATATTACAATAAAAGTAACACTTCGACTTTCATTTGTGACTCGTATTCTTTTTGCTTATACTGTAAAGTAGAACGTTTTGTTGAAATAGAAGGAGATTGTTTATGAGTAAAACGAAACAATTAATAGAGGAAGCGAGTCAGTTTATTACGATTTGCTATAAAGAGCTTAATAAAGAGCAATTCATAGAAGAGCGTGTGAAAGAAATTCAAGTTGAGATAGAGAAGACGGGGACGTATGAGCATACATTCGAAGAACTTGTTCATGGATCGCGAATGGCATGGCGCAATAGTAATCGATGTATCGGAAGACTATTTTGGAGTAAGATGCACATATTAGATGCACGTGAAGTAAATGATGAAGAAGGTGTATATAATGCATTAATTCATCATATTAAATATGCAACGAACGATGGAAAAGTGAAACCGACAATTACAATTTTTAAGCAATATCAAGGTGAGGAAAATAATATACGAATTTATAATCACCAATTGATTCGATATGCAGGATATAAAACAGAAATGGGAGTGATTGGTGACTCTCATTCCACTGCGTTTACGGATTTTTGTCAGGAACTTGGCTGGCAAGGAGAAGGTACGAGTTTCGATGTATTGCCACTTGTGTTTTCTGTTGATGGAAAAGAACCTGTATATAAAGAAATTCCTAAAAAAGAAGTGAAAGAGGTACCGATTGAACATCCAGAGTACCCAATCTCATCTTTAGGAGCAAAATGGTATGGGGTTCCAATGATTTCAGATATGCGCTTAGAAATTGGCGGTATTTCTTATACGGCAGCTCCGTTCAATGGATGGTATATGGGAACGGAGATTGGGGCTCGTAACTTAGCGGATTATGATCGCTATAATTTACTTCCGGCTGTTGCGGAGATGATGGAATTAGATACATCGAGAAACGGTACGTTATGGAAAGACAAGGCGCTAATTGAGTTGAATATTGCTGTATTACATTCCTTCAAAAAACAAGGAGTTAGTATTGTGGATCACCATACAGCTGCACAACAATTTCAACAATTTGAGAAGCAAGAAGCAGCATGTGGACGGGTTGTAACAGGCAATTGGGTGTGGCTCATTCCACCGTTATCTCCAGCTACCACTCATATTTATCATAAACCGTATCCGAATGAAATTTTGAAGCCAAATTTCTTTCATAAATGATATTTAGTATAGTCTTTTTATGCAAAATATAATTTTTTTTAATTACTGTTACGTAGCAAATGGAAGCCTTTACGCTCGGTTATTTTTGGAAGGAGCTTTTTGAACCAAGATGTTCCTTATGTTATAATCAAATTTCTGTTTCGAAGACCTTATAGAAATATAAGGTCTTTTGTTTTGCTTTTTTATGTAATAGGAATGGAAATTTTCTTTTAAATAAGGGATTTAGCATATTTTTAGGGACAACATAAGTGTGTAGAAAATCGATGAATTATTATGCTTATATAATCATTATGTTTTGGGTGTAAACAATAAAACATAATAAAGTTGTTTTTTTAGATTGCTGAGGAAGGAGGAAGTGTAATTGAGAATGAAGAGTCGAAAAACAGATTGGCCCGTATTTCTTATTAGTGGTGGCTCACTTTTATTATTTGTAATTGCAGTTATTTTAAATAAAAGTTACGTAGAGGGAGTCATTAATAGAAGTTTTGCAGCTTCGATTAAATATTTTGGTGCCTTTTGGCAGGTTTTATTAATTGGTACATTTATTGTGGCAATGTGTATGGCATTTTCAAAATATGGGAGAGTTAAACTTGGGGGGCTAGAAAAACCTGAGATTAGTACGACAAAATGGCTCGCTATTATTATGTCTACATTACTTGCCGGAGGTGGCGTTTTTTGGGCAGCTGCAGAGCCGATGTACCATTTGATGACGGTGCCACCAATACATGAAGGTATAACTGCTGGAACGAAAGAAGCAGTAATGCCTGCTTTAGCACAAAGTTATATGCATTGGGGTTTCCTCGCTTGGACGATTTTAGGTACAATTAGTGCGGTAGTTATGATGTACGGACACTATCATAAAGGTATGCCGTTAAAGCCTCGAACACTTTTATATCCTATTTTTGGGGAGAGATTGCGAAAGAGTTGGCTTGGAACGATGATTGATGTATTTGCCATTATTGCGGTAGCTGCAGGGACGATTGGTCCAATCGGATTTTTAGGACTACAAGCAAGTTATGGATTACAAGCATTGTTTAACATTCCTGATGTGTTTACTACTCAATTAGCCATTATTGTTTGTGTAGTAGCTGTTTCTACTATATCTGCGGTAACGGGAATTGATAAAGGGATCCAAATTATAAGTAATTTAAATGTTAGGTTAGCAGTTTTATTAATGGCATTCGTATTACTGTTTGGACCAGGTGGATTTATTATTGATTCATTTGTTTCTTCGTTTGGATTTTATATAAATGAATTTATTCCAATGAGCACATATCGTGGTGATACAGGTTGGTTAGGGTCATGGACAATCTTTTTCTGGGGATGGTTTATTGGATACGGACCGATGATGGCAATTTTAGTCAGCCGTATTTCAAGAGGAAGAACAATCCGAGAAATCATCGTTGCAATTGGAATCATTGCACCTATTATTACAACGTTTTGGTTTACGATTTTGGGAGGATCAGGTGTATTTTATGAGTTAATGAATCCTGGTTCTATCTCGACTGCATTAAGTGAATCTGGTATGCCAGCGGCTATGATTGCAATTACAGAGCAACTGCCACTCTCTCATATTATTGGACCTGCATTTCTTTTATTAACAATTTTATTTGTAGTGACAACAGGAGATTCAATGGCTTACTCGATTTCAATGGCAGTGACTGGAGATGGAGATCCTAGAATTAGCTTGCGAGTGTTTTGGTCACTTATTATGGGCGCAGTTGCAGCAATTCTTTTATACATGGGTGAGGGAAGTATTAACGCCTTACAATCATTCATCGTAGTAACAGCTGTCCCAGTATCCATTCTGTTATTCCCAATGCTATGGCTAGCGCCTAAAGTTGCAGGGGAATTAGCCTTAAAACAAGGTATTGTAAAAGAAGAAGAGAAAACTTCCTTCTTGTTTCAAAAAGCTAGTAAATCAAAATAAATAATTGTATTTATATAAAAAGAGGAAGCATCTCATTTGAGATGCTTCCTCTTTGCTATTTATCCAACTACTTTTCTTGAAGGATACAGTTTCAATCTATTCTAATACTTTATCTTTCGTCTCTGGGACACATAATAGCATTGTAACTAAACCGATTGGATAGATAATGAAGATGAGAGATAGTGCTCCCATTAAATTTCCACCTGCAGCAAGTAATCCGATAATAACAGGTCCAAATCCAGCTAAACCGCGTCCTGTACCGAAAATAAAGTTTTCTGCTGTCGAGCGAGCTTCGGCAGGATAGTTTTCAGCTAAAACTGCGCCAAATCCGCCCATCATGCCATTTGCAAAGAATCCAAGCAATGCACTTCCCCATAACAATAATGTTGATTCTGTGAATAAGAAGAAGTAAATGAGACAGTATATAGTACCACCAGCATAATAGATTGTAAAAGTTTTACGGCGGCCAATTTTATCGGCTAGAATACCAAATGTTGCAATTCCAATTAGCATGCCGATCGTAGAGATGAACATCCAACCGCTCGCTTTTGCTAACGTGTAGTTATATTTATTTGCCAAAATAGTTGGCATCCATGTGAAAATCCCATAATATCCAAAGTTCTGGATGAATGACATAATAATAAGACCAATGGTTGTTATCGTTACTTTTTTATTGGCAAATAACTTTCGAAGTGGGAACTTTTTCATTTGCTTTAGTTGTTCTGCCTCAGTAGTTGTTAAATTACCTTCAGCTTCTTTTTGTAACAACTCTTTTTTGTATCTTTGTTTTTGTTCCCATATTTTCGGTTCACTTAAACTTTTGCGTGCATAGACAGCTAGTAGAGCGGGAATGAGCCCAAATAGGAAAACAGCTCTCCATCCGAAATGCGGGACGATAAATGCTGGAAGGAGTGAAGCGACTAGTACGCCAAATTGCCATCCAAGTGCAACAACGGATGTTGCCTTAGCGCGCATTTCTTTAGACCATGTTTCAGTTACGATGGCCATCCCAATCCCGAATTCACCACCAACTCCCATTCCAACTAAAAAGCGAAGAATTAATAATTGCCAATAATCTGTTGCGAAATAAATAAGTGCTGTTGCTAGTGAGAATAGTAAGATTGTGAAGGCCATCGTACGGATACGCCCAAATAAATCAGCAATAAATCCAAATAAATAAGACCCAATTAGCATTCCTATTGTGGTAGCTAATGTTAAGTTTCCACCTTCAACAGGGCTTAAATGAAATTCTTTTAAAATGTAGACGAGTACGAAAGATAAGAGCAACATATCTAAACCTTCTGCTGCATATCCTAGCGCAGAACCAAACAATGTTTTATATCTTTTCTCTTTCGTCTCCTCTGTTGTTGATTGTACATCAGTAGTGACGTTCATCATTACTCCTCCTTATTTTCTTCTACAGTCGCTATGGAAGAATAACAAAAGGCCTTCTCACCTGATATGATGAGAAGGCCAAAAAAGCATACGTATCCCTAAAAAAGACCATACGTATAGTATATTCCGACTTCCTTCTCAACCTCACGGGGTTGGGTTAAAGGACTGTATTATATTACCTTATTTTTAGCACTCTTCTATTAGATTGTCAAATAAAGAGTGAATTGTTATGTGTAAAATATTTCAAAAGATACTTCATTCTCCTTGACGCCCACTTCATTATTTTCCCATAATAAAACTAACTCATATAAAAAGGAATGAATCACAGATGCTAAATTTAGTACTTATGATGATTGAACGTGTCGGACTTATTGTTATTTTAGGATTTTTACTCTCTCATATTAAAACGTTCAGGCGCCTTCTTCATAGACAAGATGGGTATGTCGATAAGCTTAAGCTTATTTGTATTTTTTCAGTGTTTACAATTGTTAGCAATTACACGGGAATTGAAATCGCAGGGAATACAATTATGAATGAAAATTGGCTACAAGGTGTTTCGTCATCTAGTACAATTGCGAATACACGTATTATGGGTGTTGGAATTAGTGGATTGCTTGGTGGTCCTATCGTCGGAATTGGAGTAGGATCGATTGCTGGTATTCACCGTTATATGCTTGGCGGGACGACAGCGCTAAGTTGTGCAATCTCGTCAATTTTAGCAGGTGTTATAACAGGGTATATTGGATACATTTTCAAAAAATATAATCGTGCAATTACGCCTAAGTTTTCGGCGGTTTTAAGCGTGTTTATCGTTTCTTTAGAAATGATTATGATCCTATTAATCGTAGAGGATGGAATTAGTATCGTGAAAACAATTGCGATACCAATGATCCTTGTAAATAGTTTCGGAAGTTTTATTTTACTTTCTATGATACAAGCTATTTTGCGCCAGGAAGAAAATGCGAAAGCTTTACAAACGCATAAAGTATTACGAATTGCTGACAAAACATTGCCATATTTTCGCAGAGGATTAACAGAAGATTCTTGTAAACATGTGGCACAAATTATTCACCGCTTTACGGGAACAGATGCGGTATCCTTAACAGATACAGAGAAGATATTAGCTCACGTTGGATTAGCATCAGATCATCATATTCCTTCCCACAGTTTAATAACGGGTTTATCAAAAACAGTCTTAAAAACAGGGAAAATAATGAAAGCGAAATCACGTGAAAGTATTAATTGTCAGCATGAAAGGTGTCCGTTACAAGCGGCAGTTGTTATTCCACTAACTTCACATGGGAATACGATAGGAACATTAAAGCTTTATTTTAAAAACTCTAATCAATTAAGTCGTGTGGAAGAAGAGCTAGCGGAAGGGCTGGCGAAAATATTCTCTACACAGCTTGAGTTAGGTGAAGCAGAGTTACAAAGTAAGTTATTGCAAGATGCCGAAATAAAAGCGTTACAAGCACAAATCAATCCGCACTTTTTATTTAATGCAATTAATACTGTATCGGCTTTATGCCGAACAGATGTAGACAAAGCGAGAAAATTATTATTGCAGCTTAGCGTGTATTTTCGTTGTAATTTGCAAGGGGCACGCCAATTGCTTATTCCATTAGAACAAGAGTTAAATCATGTACATGCATATTTATCGTTAGAACAAGCGAGGTTTCCGAATAAGTATGCAGTGAAGATGTACATTGAGGAAGAGTTAAAGACGACCTTAGTTCCACCATTTGTACTGCAGCTATTAGTTGAAAATGCATTGCGCCATGCTTTTCCGAAAAAGCAGCCGGTGTGCGAAGTTGAAGTACATGTGTTTGAAAAAGAGAGGATGGTGCATTTTGAAGTTCAAGATAATGGACAAGGAATTGAGAGTGAACGTCTAGGACAATTAGGAAAAATGGTAGTTCCATCAAAGAAAGGGACCGGAACAGCTTTATATAATATTAATGAACGACTTATCGGGTTATTTGGGAAAGAGACAATGCTTCAAATTGAAAGTGAATTAGAGCAAGGGACAAAGTTCCTCTTTGTAATTCCGAAAAAAGTAGGGGAGGAAAAACGGAGTGTTAAAAGTATTAGTAGTTGATGATGAAATGTTAGCGCGTGATGAATTGAAATATTTATTAGAGCAAACGAAAGAAGTAGAGATAATTGGTGAGGCAGATTGTGTAGAGGATGCATTAGAAGAGCTAATGCAAAATAAACCAGATATTGTGTTCCTAGATATTCAGTTATCTGATGATAATGGATTTGAAATCGCAAATATATTAAAGAAGATGAAAAATCCACCTGCAATTGTGTTTGCTACGGCCTATGATCAATATGCGTTGCAAGCATTTGAAGTAGATGCGTTAGACTACATTTTAAAGCCGTTCGATGAAGAGCGTATCGTACAGACATTAAAGAAATATAAAAAGCAAAAACAAATAAAATTAGAAACAAAACAAGAAGTAAAGAGTGTAGACGTAACGACCGAGATGCATAAATTAGCATTACCAATTGAAGAATCGATTGTACTTGTGAATATTGAAGATATTATATATGTAGGACTTGTGGACGGAAAAGTGACAGTAAAAACGATGAGAGAAACATATGTAACACATGATACACTTGTCATTTTAGAAAAGAAGTTGCCGCAAGCAAGTTTTATGCGTGTCCATCGCAGTTTTATTGCAAATATTAATCATATTACAGAAATACAACCATGGTTCAATTCTACATATAATTTAATTATGAAAGAAGGATCAAAAGTACCTGTTAGCCGTACATATGCAAAAGAACTCAAAAAGCTACTTCGTATTTAAGAAGTAGCTTTTTGTATTTCATCTGCCTATTTCTGTAATTAATTTTGTATATTTGACGTTCTGTTGTGTAAACGCTTACAGTTTTGCTTGTATCTTATACAATAAAGGTACCAAATCGAAAGAGGTGGCCAAAATGAGTACGAAAAAAGTATATAGTTTCTTATCACAAGCATTCATATTCTCAGCTATTATGTTAGTTTCTAATATTATTGCAACACATTTACCAATTCCGATGCCTTCATCGGTGATCGGATTAGTTATTTTATTTAGCCTATTATGTTTGAAGGTTATTAAATTGGAACAAGTTGAATCACTCGGAACGGCCTTAACAGGTATTATCGGATTCCTTTTCGTTCCATCAGGTATTTCAGTTATTAATTCTCTCGGTGTAATGGGACAATATTTTGTACAAATTTTAACTGTAATTGTTGTAGCAACAATTATTTTACTCGCTGTAACAGGGTTATTTGCACAATTCATTTTAGGAAAAGATGAAAAAGAAATAGAAGATACGAAAGAATTGAAAGTAGTAAATAAAGGACGCAAGCACGGAAAAGTTGCATAACCAATTTAGTATATATTGTTAGGAGGGAATGAACATGGCAAGCACAATGACTCCATATTTCGGAATCGTCGTTTCATTAATAGCATACGGAATCGGAACATTATTATTTAAGCATTCAAAAGGATTCTTCTTATTCACACCATTATTCGTAGCGATGGTATTAGGGATTGTCTTTCTAAAAGTAGGTAATTTTACTTTTGAAGAATATAATACTGGCGGAAAAATGATTAGCTTCTTCTTAGAACCAGCAACAATCGCGTTTGCAATTCCATTATATAAACAAGTGGACAAGCTGAAAAAATATTGGTGGCAAATTTTATCGGCTATCGTAGTTGGATCCATTTGCTCAGTAATTGTCGTGTTCATTGTTGCAAAAGCAATTGTTCTAGATACAGCAGTAATGAATTCAATGTTACCACAAGCAGCAACAACAGCAATTGCGTTACCAATCTCTGAAAGTATTGGTGGCATACCAGCAATTACATCGTTTGCAGTTATTTTTAACGCAGTTATCGTATACGCATTAGGAGCGTTATTCTTAAAAACATTTAGAGTAAAACATCCAATTGCAAAAGGTTTAGCACTTGGAACAGCAGGTCACGCATTAGGAGTGGCAGTAGGAATTGAAATGGGTGAAGTAGAGGCAGCTATGGCAAGTATTGCTGTAACAGTAGTTGGGGTTGTAACTGTAGTTGTCATACCAATGTTTATGCCATTCATTGGCTAGGAAAACTTACTTAAAAAATGAGAAAAGCAAGCTATTTGTAGGACAGATTTCTACTGATAGCTTGCTTTTTATGTTACAGTAGTGGTAAGACCTATTTAAATAAAATGTAAGTTTCCTTAAATCTTCATTAATACTGTGTAGAATACGTTTTGAATTAGGTCATTGTATTGTAAAATAAGAAGTAAGCTACTATAGGATCTGCTAAGGGAGATATATAATAAGCTTATAAAAATCTTCATATGAATAAATAATTAAAGGTAGAGAAGAGAGAAAAAATCTACTTATTAACGTTTTACTTTATAGGACAGGAGAGAGTACTCGTCGATTATGCAAATAAAAAACCTGTTTCAAAGCAAAGGATTTCAGAGGTTACTCGTATTAGTAATACTTGCTCTCGTGTTATACGGGCTGCAAAGTATGTTGAATTTAATTTTAATTACGTTTATTCTCACGTATTTAATGGATCGATTCCAAAAGTTTATTTCTCGTAAATTAGATCATTTCATGCCCATTAATCGAAAGATTATTATAGCATTTCTATATGTAATGTTAATTGGTGGAATTGCTATTACGCTATTTAAATATTTACCAGTATTAACGATACAAATTTCACAATTGATTTATCAATTTAATGTATTTTTAAGAAACCCACCAGATAGTGAATTAATTAAGTATGCAGTGAATGCTGTCAACCATATGGAACTTTCAAAATATGTAGGACAAGGCGTCGACATTTTGTATAAATCGATTACGAATGTTGGGAAATTTGGTCTTCAAGTGTTACTTTCTTTAATTTTAAGTTTATTTTTCTTATTGGAAAAAGCTCGTATCGTTGCTTTTACTGCAAAATTTAAAGAAAGCCGACTTGCAATATTTTATACTGAAATTGAGTACTTCGGTAAGAAATTTGCACGTTCATTCGGAAAAGTAATTGAAGCACAATTTTTAATTGCAGTTGTTAACTGTGTTTTATCCGTTATTGCACTATGGATATTAGGATTCCCGCAATTATTAGGTTTAGCGTTAATGATCTTCTTGCTTGGTTTAATTCCAGTAGCTGGGGTTATCATTTCGTTATTCCCGCTTTGTATGATTGCTTACAATATCGGCGGTATTATGTACGTTGTTTATATTTTAGTTATCGTAACAGTAATTCATGCGCTTGAAAGTTACGTGCTAAATCCGAAGTTTATGTCGCAAAAAACAAATTTACCGATTTTCTATACATTTATGGTATTAATCTTCTCAGAACACTTCTTAGGTGTATGGGGATTAATTATCGGTATTCCAATCTTTATTTTCTTATTAGATGTCTTAGATGTGACAAGTGATGAAATGGAGAAGGATGTTGGAAAAAAATAAAGTGAAGTAAAGAAAAAGCATCGATGTTCGATGCTTTTTCTTTTATAACATGATGTTTCTTATGCCATACTGTAAGAAGAACATAGAATAGGGGTGAAAGAATGGCTGTAAATGAAAAGGTAGAGCAAGCTACATTTGCTGGAGGGTGCTTCTGGTGTATGGTTTCGCCATTTGAAGAGATGGAAGGAATTATACAGGTTGTTTCTGGCTATACGGGTGGTCATAAAGAGAACCCAACGTATAAAGAAGTATGTTCAGAAACGACGGGACATTATGAGGCAGTACAAATTACATTTGATGCAAATAAAATGCCGTATGAGGAGTTATTAAATATATACTGGAGACAAATTGATCCGACTGATATAGGTGGGCAATTCCACGACCGTGGACAGTCTTACGAAACAGTGATTTTTTATCAGAATGAAGAACAACATAAAAAAGCAGAAGCTTCAAAAGAAGAGCTTGCAATGAGCGGACGCTTTTCAAAGCCGATTGCGACAAAAATATTACCAGCTACTACGTTTTATCCGGCTGAAGAATATCATCAAGGATATCATAAGAAAAACACATTCCGCTACGAGTTATACCGTAAAGGCTCAGGACGAGATGCGTTTATTAAACAACATTGGCCAAAAGATAATGCTCATTTAAAAGAAAAACTCAATGAGATGCAATTTTATGTAACGCAGGAAAATGGAACGGAACCACCCTTTCGAAATGAGTATTGGAATCATAAAGAAGAAGGTCTTTATGTAGATATCGTTTCAGGTGAGCCTTTGTTTACTTCTTTAGATAAGTTTGATAGTGGGTGTGGATGGCCTAGTTTTACAAAGCCAGTTATGTCAGCTAGTCTGAAAGAAAAAATGGATGTGAGTCATAATATGACTCGTACAGAAGTGAGAAGTAAGGAAGGAGATTCGCATCTTGGGCACGTATTTCCAGACGGTCCAGGACCAGATGGTCTTCGTTACTGTATTAACTCCGCAGCTCTTCGATTTATTCCAAAAGAGGAATTAGAGAAAGAAGGATATGGTGATTTCCTAATCTTATTCGGAAATAAAAAATAACCTCGCTAACTGCGAGGTTATTTTTTTGTTATTTTGCTTTTTTCTTTTTGAACTTGCTTAATGCTTCATAAACGATTGGAACAATAAGAAGTGTTAATAACGTTGAACTTGTTAATCCACCAATTACCGTTACACCAAGTCCTTTAGAAATTAAGCCGCTACCTTCAAATCCTAATGCAAGCGGGATAAGGGCCCCGATTGTTGCAATTGCAGTCATTAAAATCGGACGAAGGCGTGTAGCACCGGCTTCTAATAAAGCTTCACGTGTTGATAGACCTTCATTTTCTTTATGAATAACGCGGTCGATAAGCACGATTGCATTTGTTACAACGATACCAATTAACATAAGCGCACCAATCATTGCAGAGACACTTAGCGTTTCGCCCGAGATTAATAAGGCAACAAGTGCTCCAATAATTGTAAATGGTAGCGAGAATAAAATTGCGAATGGTGCAAGGGCACCGCCAAATGTAACGACAAGAACGAAGTATACGATGGCAATCGCAGCTAACATCGCTAAGCCAAGTTGCTTGAATGATTCTTCAATATCTTTTGTAACGCCGCCCATAGAAACATCTACGCCCGAAGGAAGATCCATTTTATCTACTTCTTTTTGAACAGCGGCAGATGCTTTTGAAACGTCATCAGATGTTAGTTTTGCACTTACTTCTGCATAAACACGGCCATCGCGGTGTTTTACTGTATTTGAAGTTTCACCTTCTTTTACAGTCATAACATCTTTCACAGCCACTTCAGTACCAAGTGGTGTTGTAATTTTTCGATTTGTTAAGTCATCGATTGTTTCATAATTTTGTTTGTCAGCTTCTACATATACATTGACATCTTTACCGTCTTTTTTAATTGTTGTTAGAACAGGGCGATCATGTGGATTAGAAAGTCCCATTCCAATTTGCGCAGCTGTGAGACCCATTTTACTTAGTTTTTCTTGATCTGCGACTAAAGTGTACTCTGCGTATGTTTTTGCAATACTAGAGTCTATATCTTTTAAGTCTTTATTTTTCTTCATGATATTTTGAATATCTTTTACGACAGGCTTAATGTCTTCCGAGCTATCTCCGTACACGTATAGTTTAATTTCATTACTACCGCCACTTGCTCCGAAATCTTGGTTTTTCCATTCGCCTTTTCCAGACATCTTCTGTAAATCTTTAACGACTTGTTCTTTCTCTTTTTCAAAGTTTTTCGTGTCGTTATCATATTGCACGAAAAACATTGCCTGGTTGGATTGACCAGGACTCATTGGGTTTTCGCCACCTAATGAGAATTGAATTGTTTTGACGTCTTTATTATCTTGGAAGTGCTTCTCAGCTTTCGTTGCAATTTTTTCAACGTCTTCTAACGTTTGCCCTGGTTCAGGGTTGTACGTTGCAATGATCATTTTTTCTTCTTCAGATGGTAAGAAACTTACACCGATAACTGGAACAAGTGCAAGACTACCAACTAATAGAAGGACAGCGATACTTGATGTAATGATTTTATGATTTAAAGCCCATGCAAGTATGCGTTTATACCCGTTTGCTAATCTACTTGGTTTTTCTTCATGATGTACTTCTTTTTCCCTCATGCTCTCTTTCTTAAATAAAGAGTGAGCTAGCATCGGCACGATTGTAACTGCTACTAGTAACGATGCTAATAAAGCGAAGACGATAGTTAAGGCAAATGGTAAGAACATTTCACCAATCATACCTTTTACTAGTCCAAGCGGTAAGAATACAGCAATTGTTACAATGGTAGAAGACATAATTGGAATGAACATTTCCTTCGTAGCTTCACGAATTAAATCTTTTCCGCGTAGTTTCTCTTCTGATAACGACATTCGTCGGTAAATATTTTCAATAACAACAATGGAGTCATCCACAACGCGTCCAATAGCCACTGTCATTGCTCCAAGTGTCATAATGTTAAGCGTAATATCCATTTGCTTTATGACTAATACAGCAATTAATAAAGAAAGTGGTATGGAAACGACAGAGATTAATGTTGTTCGGATATTTCGTAGGAACAGCATAATAATAACAATCGCAAAGATAGCACCAAAAATGGCTTTGCTCAGCATTGTTTCTACTGATTTCTCAATCGGTGCACCTTGGTCGAATGTTGAAATAATCTCTAAGTCTTTATATTTTTTCTCAAGTTCTTTTACTTTATCTTTCGCTGCATTTACAACATCAACTGTATTCGCATCAGCAGCTTTTACAATTTGAATTCCTATTGCTTCTTTTCCGTTTGTTCGAGAAATTGACTCTGCTTTTCCGACTTCTTTAATGTCAGCGATTTCGTCTAATGTAAATGTCGGAATTCCATTCATAGCGGCTGGATTCATTTGCGGCGTTTGTGCACCGGTTCCAGCGTTTGGACTACCTTGACCGCTCGGTGATGAAGGTATAGCCGGGATCTTTAATTCTGTTAATGCTTTAATCGTTGTAATATTTCCATCTACAACAACTGATTTTTCTGTGTCTTTAAATGTATATAAGCCAAGTGGCAAAGATACGTCCGATCCTTTAATTACATTTTTTACAGTATCTTCACTTAAACCTAATTCTTTCATCTTATCTTTCTTGAAGACAAGTTGTACTTCATCTACTTGTTGACCTGAAATTTGAACAGATGCAACACCATCAAGTCCTTTTAATCCTGGCACAACATTCTTCTCTACATTTTCAGTTAAGGTAGCTAAAGATTCATTTTTACTTGCTACGCTTAACGAAATAACTGGAAAGGCATTAAAGTTTACACGTGAAACTTTAGGGTCTTTTACACCTTCTGGCAGTTTCACATTTGCGAGAGCTTCTTTAATTTCTGTTTCAGCCTTTTCCATATTTTTATCAAAATCATATTCTACCTGAATAGAAGATGCGTTTTGAAAAGATGATGAACTAACAACGTTTACACCACTTAAATTTTGCAGTTGCTCTTCCATCGGTTTTGAAACTTTGTCAGCTACTTCTTCTGGTGTAGCACCAGGATAAACCGTGGTTACTGTTACAATCGGTGTTGTAATATCAGGAATTGTTTCCAGCTTCATGTTCAGCCCAGAATAAATACCTGCAATGGTAACAAGAATGGTTAGTAGCCAAACTGCGAACTTATTTTTTAACGAGAAATTAATGATTTTGTTCATGTTTGCGCTCCCTTTGTATTGTATTGACCAACTGGTCAGTCTAATACATAATATAACTGACTGATTGGTCAGCCGTCAATGAAAAGGGATGGTATAATAAAGTGAAACTTGAATCAGTGGGGATTTTTTCATTCCTACTGATTATCAGCCCTCACCAATCGGGTTTACTGCCCGGCGAATAGCGGGATAAATTCATAATAAGATGCGAGATTAAATTTAGGAGAGACATGATATGAAAGAAAAAGAGCGTTTAATTATAGAGATGGCTATGAAGTTATTTGCGACTAAGGGTGTAAATGCGACATCAGTACAGGAAATTGTGACCGCTTGTGGCATATCTAAGGGAGCTTTCTATTTATACTTTAAATCAAAAGAGGAGCTTTTATTAGCAACACTTCGATATTACTATGACAAGATTCAAAATAAAATGATGGATATTGAAAAAGAATCGTTATTGCCGCGTGAAAAATTTGCAAAACAATTGCATTGCCAGTTTAATGATATACAAAAGCATAAAGAATTTATTATTATGCATGCAAGGGAAAATGCTATCCCTTTTAATAAAGAAGTAGAAGAGTTTATGATGCGGATGAAGTTAGAGTCTCACGCATTTTATCGGAATAGTTTACTGTCTATTTATGGTGAGAAGGTTATGCCTTATTTATTAGATTTAGTCATTATGGTAGAAGGCATATGTCGTGGATATTTAGAACTAATTATTTTACAAGCACCAGAAATTGACTTATCTTATGTTTCTGCTTTTATTTTGAAAAGAGTAGATGATTTAGTAGATGGATTGGTAGAATCTTCGGAAGAACCTGTGTTACATGAAGAAAAGCTGGGAGAATTCCTTTGCAAATCGGAGCTTATTAAGGAGCAGGTTAAGGAACACTTTTTAAAAGAAATTATCGTTTTTAAACGCACGTTAGCTGATCAATTAGAAGATGAGGAATTGCTTGTTACATTAGATGTTTTGGAGGCAGAAATGAGATTGCAAAATCCAAGGATCCCGGTCATTCAAGGGATGTTATCTAATTTAGAGGTATATCCAAATTTAAAAGAATTTCGTTTGAGGCTTATGGGGTATTACAATATAAAAAGGTAACAATGAAAGCTATCATTGTTACCTTTTTTATTATGCATTCACTTTTTCTTTTGTTTGTGTAGTCTCTTCTTGCTCAATATTGATTGTTTCTTTCACAATATAAATCGGACGATTTTTGCTTTCGTCGTAAATACGAGCAATATATTGGCCAACGATTCCAAGACCAAGTAACTGAATACCGCTAAAGAATGTAATAGCAACCATAATTGATGCCCAACCTGTTTGTGTACCAGTGCCAATGATTTTCACGGTAATTGTATATAATAGAACAATTATTGAAATGAG
This sequence comes from Bacillus cereus group sp. TH152-1LC, assembly GCF_027710505.1. NCBI lineage: Bacteria > Bacillati > Bacillota > Bacilli > Caryophanales > Bacillaceae > Bacillus > Bacillus cereus group sp. TH152-1LC. The sequence goes on from NZ_JAQFNK010000010.1 coordinate 68,593, forward strand.
AACTGATAATAAGCCTAAAGTCATAACGATACGTAACGGTTTTGTTGAAAATGCAATAATGCCATCTGATGCAAATTTAATCATTTTCTTTAATGGATATTTCGTTTCACCAGCAAAGCGCTCATCGCGTTCATATTCAACATACGTTTGGCGGAAGCCAACCCAAGACATCATACCGCGGATGAAGCGATTTCGCTCAGTCATTTGATTGAAAACATCAGCTACTTTGCGGTCGATGATTCGGAAATCACCAGTATCTTTTGGGATATCAATATCAGACATATAGTTTAAGAATTTATAGAAATATTTAGCTGTTAAAAGTTTAAACCAAGTTTCACCTTTACGTTGTTTACGTTTTGCATAAACAACTTCATATCCTTCTTCCCATTTTGCAATAAGTTCAGTGATAACTTCAGGTGGATCTTGTAAGTCTGCATCTATAATTACGATAGCATCACCTTTTGCAGCGGCAATACCGGCTGTAACGGCTATTTGGTGTCCAAAGTTACGTGCAAAATTAACGATTTTTGTACGGTAATCATTTGCTGCAATCTCAGATAAGATTTCCATTGTACGGTCTGTGCTACCGTCGTTTACAAAGACAAACTCGTAATTAATATCATTTTGAAGCATAACGGACTTTAAACGGTTATAACATTCCTGTGCTACTTCTTCCTCGAAGTACATAGGAACTACAACCGAAATTAATTTTTGCATGTTGTATCCTCCGTATTTTTAATAAGTTGTTCAAGTTTAATTAGTAGCCTTTTCGGTTTGGTTGAATGTCCAAATTTTATTAAGGACAAAGTTTATAACCATTCCGACACCAATTGCGAAAATCTGTGCAATTAATGCGTTAAAAGTAAGTTTATCTACTAATATAAATAAACATAATGTATTAAAAGCCAATACAATTAAATTTACAGTTAGAAATTTAAAGAACATTGACGTGCTTTTATTATTAGGTTTAAACACCCAATTTTTATTCCAATAGTAGCTATTGGCAACACCAATTAAATAGGCAATGGTATTCGCAATAAGGTAGTTCATACCGAATTTTAATAATATCCAAAAGCTAATAATTGTAATGAGTGTATTAAAGATCCCTACTAAACCAAACTTTAAGAGTTTCTCCATAATAGTATCCTCAACTTTATAAAATGTATAAATAAAACAGGAAATGTAGAAAGGTTACTTGTACATAACAACTATCAATTATAGCATAGTTTATGCTAAGATGTTATATGTTTTGAGTGGATATCATTTTAGGATATAGAATAAATCTGTCAATAATAAAAAAGGTTATTTTAAATTGGTATACTAGGCAATATGAAAGCAAAACATGGAAATCATGGTAATATTCATGTATAGTAGCTGGGAGTGTAATTTTTTTAGGAAATATAATGTTTTCCCATATAAATATTTTAAGGAGTGAGTTTTTTGGAACGTTTTTCTGGATTGTTTTCAACCTTTTCTACACGTGCCATATACGGCATTTATAGCTTTTTCGTTGCGATATTAATTTTTGATTATTTTTCGGATACTCAAAAATACAATTACGTAATGATAGTAGTTGGATTCTTACTTTTATGTACAATTGGAAACTTTATACTTAGTAGCGGATCGCTATATCTTGAAAGATTAAATGAAAAAATGTGCTTTTTTGCACTGTTAATTATTTGTCTAGCAGTGAAAACAGCGTGGATTCTTACATATAAGATTGATCCAATTGGTGATTATGAAGCCTTTTTTAATACAGCAAAAGCATTAGGTGACAACTTTGTTATTCATGATAGATATGTTGCATTATTTCCACATATTTTTGGGTATGCTTCATTCTTAAGTATCTTCCTAAAAATATTTGGGGCAAACTTTATGATTCCGCCAATTATTAATGTTGTTTTAACTACAATATCAATGGGATTAATATATTTTATAGGTAGAAGAATTGGTGGAGTGAGAACAGCGATAACAGCAAGTGTTTTGTGGATTCTCCTGCCATCACAAACGATGTATAACATGTTTGCACTTTCAGAACCGTTGTATTGTACAATACTGTTATTAGCTTGGGCAATTATGATAATTGTTTATGATAAAATTGAAAATATAACGATTGTAAAGGTTCTTATGTATTCAATTTTATTATCTGCATTACTTGTATTAATAAATATGGCAAGACCAATTGCAGCGGTGCCAATTATAGCCCTAGCAATATGGATGTTTATTATAGATATAAGGCATATAGGGAATAAGAAAGTACTGATTAATAAGGTGGCATATGTAGGGATTATCATTATTGGATACTTAATGATGTCTTCGGCGATGAATAACTATATAACATCACGTTTAGGTGAAGAGATAGCAACAGTGCCGGGATACAATATTCATGTAGGATTTAATAAAGGAGCTTCAGGAACATGGAATCCAGGAGATTCAGCGTTACTATATCATTATAGTGGCCAACCAGGATGGAGTGCTCAGGACGTTCAAAAGCAAATGCTTGAAGAAGCGAAAAAGAGAATAAAAAATGATGATATAGATTTCGGGAAACTAATGTATGATAAATTTATTATCTTCTTAGGGAATGATGATCAAGCTGTTAAATATGCAGATCCAATTATGTATCATAAAGTACGATATACTATAATTTCGAATGTTTTTTATTACTTTTTACTAGCTACTTCACTGTTCGGGGCGTTAGTAGCTATAAAAAATAAAAACAAATCTTCACTTATTATTATTTGTTTATACATGATTGGGCTAACAATGGCACAAATGATAGTGGAAGTAGCACCGAGATACCATTATTCGGCTACTATACCTATGATCTTTTTAGCTGCTTTTGGTATTAAGCATATTTATAATAAAAAAGGTGACAGGGATATAGTAAAAAGATAAATGAAAAAAGCAGTTGTTTCAAAAGGGTGTATAAGAATCCTTTTAGAAGCAACTGCTTTTTTATTTTAAAATTTGAAAGATATTTATTATCGGATTAAGAGTTTTGTTGAGCCCATTTTTCTACATCCCAAGTTTTTGTTATCCAATCTTCATAAAAGTCTGGTTCGTGGCATACAAGAAGAATTGTCCCTTTGTATGCTTTCATCGCTTTCTTCAACTCTTCTTTTGCTGTAACATCAAGGTGGTTTGTTGGCTCATCAAAGAGTAGCCAGTTACTTTCTTCACCCATTAGTTTACATAAACGAACTTTTGCTTGTTCGCCACCGCTTAATTGATTCAGTGGACGAGAGATGTGTTCGTTTTTTAAACCGCATTTCGCTAACATTGCACGTACTTGATGTTGGTCTAAGCTAGGGAATGTATTCCAAACATCATCAATCGGTGTTATATTATCAGCTTTTACTTCTTGCTCGAAGTATGATGGGTTTAAGAAGTCACCAAGACTTGTTTTTCCGCTTAATGGTTTAATCTTACCTAAAATCGTTTTTAACAGTGTTGACTTACCGACACCATTACACCCAACAATTGCAATTTTTTCACCACGTTCAATTGTCATTGTTAATTTTGGTAATAACGGATGTGTATATCCAATCTCTACATTTTCCCCTTCGAAGACAAATCGACTACTTGCACGACTTTCTTTAAAGGAAAACTCAGGCTTAATCGCTGTTTCAGGACGATCGATACGCTCCATGCGATCAAGTTGTTTTTGACGGCTCTTCGCACGGCCTGTTGTTGAGTAACGGGCTTTATTTTTTGCAATAAAATCTTCTTGTTTTTTAATAAACTCTTTTTGTTTTTCGTAAGCATTAATATGTTGATTTTTATTAATTTCCGCTAGTTCTAGGAATTTTTCATATGTCGCTGTATAACGCGTCATTTTTGTGAATTCTAGATGGAAAATAACATCGACACATTTGTTCATAAATTCCGTATCATGGGAAATTAATAGGAACGCATGTGGATATTCTTTTAAATAATTTGTTAACCAATGAATATGTTCAACGTCTAAATAGTTGGTAGGCTCATCTAATAGTAGTACTTCTGGTTGCTCAAGTAGTAACTTTGCAAGTAACACTTTTGTACGTTGTCCACCACTTAATGCGGCAACATCACGATCTAAACCAATCGCGTCAATTCCAAGACCACGTGCTGCTTCTTCAATTTTCATATCTAATAAATAGAAGCCACCTGCTTCAAGAGCATCTTGTATTTCTGCCATTTGCTCAAGAAGTTCCTCTAATTCTTCTGGTGTAGCAGTTCCCATTTTTTCTGTAACTTCATTTAAAGCTTTTTCTTTTTCAAATAAAGGTAAAAACGCATCTGCTAATACGTCACGAATCGTGCGACCAGGTGTTAAAATGGTATGTTGGTCTAAGTAACCGTAATTTGTACCAGGTGTCCACTCTACACGCCCTTCGTCATGGATAAGTTGACCAGTAATTATATTCATAAATGTTGATTTACCAACACCGTTTGCTCCAACTAATCCAACGTGTTCTCCTGCGAGTAAGCGCATGGATACATCTTTAAATAATGTACGATCACCAAATGTATGGCCTAATTTTTCAACAGTTAATAAGCTCATAATGTCCTCCGTTCAATTCTAAATAGTGTCTTGAATCATGATACTAAATTCTTCGATATAATGCTATCATTTCAAAAATATATAATATAATTGACCAGTGGGGATGCGATTATAAAAGAATGATGGGTTAATTTACAAGAAATAAGCGATGCAAGAGAAATAAAAAAATAAGGTGTAACCATTTAATAATAGTGGTTACACCTTGTTTTTTATTTTAAATATCCACGAACAATTCCACGTAAGCGATTTGCGTGGAACTTGCGCTTATCATTAGAAATATTTTGTGTCATACGGAATGTTGCCGCAGCGACAGCACGTAAGAAATAAGGGAATCCATAGTGTAAGCGAATAACCCTACCAAAACCACCAGCATAAGAAACGGCACGTTTTAATGATTGTTCATTAATAATTTCCTCTTTTACAGGATGGTATACGAACAGATCTTTTCTAAATAAACCAGTATAATTTTGTTTCATACCACGTAGTACAAAGTCAGTTTCTTCACCAGCCCCATAAATCGTGCCAGAACCAACACCTAAATCTTCATCAAATGTACCTACATCTTGTACAAATTGTTTTGTGAAGAATAGTGTGAAAGAAGGTCCCATGAATCCATATTTATTATTTAAAATAATGTCTGAATTCGGTGCGTGTATTAAAGAACCTGTGCCTTCCACATTTGTAGTATTTGTTGAGATGAAATGAACATCTTTATTAGAGTTGAAAGTTTCTAATATACTCTCTAAAACATTTGTTTCATAAATACAATCATCATCTGGAAAAGCGATGAAATCACCATCGGCTACTTTTAAGCCTGCATTTCGAGCTCTCGATAGTCCTTTAATAGGTGTATAAATGTAATGAATAGAAAATTTTTCTTTATATTCATCAAATAAATCAGAGATTGGCGTATCATTTTGATCTACTACGATAAGTTCAAAGTTTTTGTAAGTTTGTTGTTCAAGTGATTTTAGTAAGTCAAGAATATCATCACGTCTGCCACAAGTAGCCATGATTAAAGAAAATTTCAAGTTTAACAGCTCCTTTTAGAGATTGCGTTTAAGCCTTTTTGAATCGTCCTAATATCTTTTCAAGTAGTGAAAAGAGAATTTCATCCTTTGTTATAAAGAGGATAAGGGCATATGTTAATCCACATGTCATTATTACTAGGATAACTTGTAGTATTTGCCCAGATACGAGCGTATCAATAACGAATGCTATCGGGACAAATGTCAGTGAATAAAATAGATATTTCAGTTTTTGTATATCGAATAACGTATAATTCACTTTTAATTTCTTTTTCACATAAATATATTCAAATGTGATTAAGAAACAATTCGCAATTGTTGTTGTGAAAATTGCGGTTGTTGGTGTAAGTACATGGAAGTATATTAGTGCAATATTGGATGCTAAGTTGATAAATCCGCAAATGAATAAAAATCGCACTAAAATGCTTTCTTTCTTTTTCACATAAATAATTTGATTCGATAAAATGGACTCAATACCGACTGTAATCATATAGAAAGCGAAAACAATTAATGTATTACCAGCCTCAGCAAATTGTTGTCCACCGTAAATAACAACAGCTCCATGAGCAATGAGCATTAGACCAATTGAGGCAGGGAATAGGGTAATGAAATATACTTTTGAGATTTTGTTTAATAATGATTCGTATTCCATTTCAGATGCGTTCCCTGATAAGTAAGACAGTCTTGGAACGGTTACTTGTACAACACTTAACATAAGTGTATTAATAATCATCATAATTTGAAAAGCCATTACGTAATATGCAACTTCTTCTTTTCCAATATATACCCCTAAAACAAGACGATCTAATTGAGTATATAAAATATTAGCATTTGAAAAAATCAAGACTAATAGTAACGGTTTTAAATGAGGAATAATCGTTAAGTCGGAAAAATCAAATTTCACTTGGCGTTTCACATATATAAAGCTAATAGAGTGGTTTAAGAATGTCGATAATACTAATAAACCAGCATATGTTTTGTAATCGTCGACCCCATGAATGAAAGAGAAAAGAAGTACGACGTAGATTAATCGAACGATAACTGTTTTTTTAGTGATGAAGTCATAATTTTCATATGCCTCATTGAACCATTCTACATAAAACATGTTAGATATAAAATTAAAACCGAAAATAAGAAGAACAGGAAATAGACTTTCATGTCCGTATCCAATATAACTAAAGAGCACAAAGCCTGATAAAGCCAAAATACTAGTTGTGAAATTAATTACATATAGACTTGTAAATAACTTAGAAACTTTCTTTTTATCGTTCTTAATTAAGCTAATTTCACGTAAACCATATTGATATACACCAAATACGGCGAACACGAAGAAGTAATTGAAGAAAGTTTCAGCAATATTAACGGTTCCGATTGAATTTGCTCCTAATGTTCGATATGCGTAAGGACCAACTAAAATTGGGAGTATAATATTAAACGTGTTGAGCAGTATTTTGTAAAAAATATTTGAAGCAATTGATTTCTGCATAATTTCACCTTTCCATTAAAATAATCCAGTTTCATTAAAATACTTGCTATGTCATAGTAAGGTTTTTAACCACAGTTAATTCTTTCAATATTAATGAAGTGTAAGGTGTTTTCTACACGATTTACAAATCCTTAAATTGTTTTGTTGACCACCCGTATAAGTGTACCCTACATAAACTTTGTAAAGCAACTGTTGATGGCATAGAACCGTATTGTAAATGGGTTTTTATTCATTAGAAAAAGCTAAGAAGGAGTAGGTATGTATAAAAATATTACATAATATGTGTGAAAAGGAGTAATTGTTGTATGAAGGGGTGAAATTGTTTATAAAAAATGAGCGAATATGTGATAGCTATTCGCTCAAAAGATTTTTTAATGGTGAAGGTCTATATACTCCAAGGTTTACTTAAAGTTAGAACTTCAGCCATTTCCTTGCTCTTTATACGTCCTTTTTTTCTATTTTCTGCACGCTCAGAACCAGTTGTGTGTAGCCAATGTTCTTCTTCAGTTTCTGGTAGTACTTGTGGAACAGATGAAGGTTTGCCATCTTTTAATGCAACGAATGTAATGAAACATGTTGCAGCTATTCTACGTTCGCCTGCTAATAAATTCTCTGCAATTACTTTTACGAACACTTCCATCGAAGATTTTCCTGTATAACATACGAATGCTTCATAACAAACAGAGTCTGCTTGGTGAATGGGAGTTAAAAAATCAACAGAATCGATAGATGCCGTTACGCAATGCTTACGGCTATGTCTTGCAGCTGCAATTGAAGCGATACTATCAATTTCTGCTAATAATTTTCCTCCGAAAAGTGTTTGATGATTATTTAAATCATTCGGAAAAACACGTGTTGTTTTAATTGCTTTGGATTCTCGCATGAATTTCTTTTCCATATGGTCAGCCCCTATTTTCTGTTTTCAATCAGAATGACATGTATTGTAAGTGGAGTACAAAAAATTAAAAATCGATAGATATTTAATGAAGTAAAGAATTCCAGAAGAGGGTTAGTAAAACTTCTGTATTTGTATTCATGTAACTGAAAGAAAATTTATTACTATATAAAGTGTAGTGTAAAAGAGGCTTCGCTTACATTGCAAGTGAAAAAATTAGGACCCTGTATTTGTCATAGAAATTCCCTATCAGCTGTGTACCTATTCATGATAGAATCGTTTTGTTATGAATGAAAATAGAGGTGCAATGGACATATGAATCATATACAAACAAATTTTTCGTCTTTTTTCAGTAAAATAATGATCGGTGCGATGCTAGCATTTTTTGTTTATAGTTGTTGGTCAGCGTTTGAAACAAGTAAACAATTTTTTGGTGACAGTACAACAAGTGTAACAATTGTATTGGTTATTTTTGTTATTCTCATGCTGTTAGTGGCATCGATCTTACAGTATCGTTTTACAGAAAAACAATTTCTTGTTTTTCTTATAAGTACATCTATAATTGTGAGACTTAGTATGGTTCTATTTGTAGACGTTCCGATAATTGGTGATATGAAAGCTATGTTTGAAGCTGCAAAGCAGATTGCAATTGGTAATAACGTAGAGAACGTAGCGCAGTTACCTTTTATTATTTATGAATCAGTTATTATTCGTGTATTTGGCGATACAGTATTCGCATTGCAGTTATTTAATATTTTATTTTGCACAGGGACTGCATTTTTCATTTATCGTATTGCAGCAATCGTTTTTGGAGAAGAGTGCGGCCGGATTGCGTCTGTATTTTATGCTTTATATATTCCGAATGTATTTATGAGTACCTTATTAACATCAGAATCGCTCGCAATATTTTTATTTTATTTGGCTTGCTACATACTTTTATATAAAGGTTTAGATCATCCTTATATGTGGGTACTTTCAGCAATTTTATTTGCATGTAGTAATATGATTTTCCCAATGGGATTATTTCTTCCTATTTTTATTGCGGTATATGTGTTGTTAATTGAACTCTTTCAATCAGCAATGAAGCAAAAAGTACTATTAAAGATGATAGGGATACTTATTCTATTTTATAGTGCTCATTTTGGTGTGAGTTATGGAATTCAGTCAATGGGAATGTCACAATATACAATTTCAAATGAGACGTATGTTCAATCTGTTTTAATTGGAAAAGGTAAAAATGAGGAAAAAATAACAAAGAATCAAAGTGTGACAGACCATATCGATCAAAAGCTAAAAGAGATTGAAGAAGAAAGATTTAAACTTTTAAAGCCAGTAATTAATCAATTCTCTGGTGAGGGAATACATTCTATTCTATTTAAATGTGAAAAACTTATATATATAGCGGTAACAGTATTTATGTCTATAGCTTTATTACACTTTCTTATTAAGAAACAACAAAACGAAGGATATATGTTGTTCTTATTGTTAATTAGCGGATACGTATTGCTAAGACTCTTCCGAGTAGATATGGCATATTACAACCTTATGGTGCCAGCTTTGTTTATTTTACAAAGCTTTGGTGTTTATATGAGTTATGTGTATTGTCAAAAAATCTTCTTCAGAAAATAAAAAGAATCCAGTTTGGATTCTTTTTTTTATGGTTGGAAGATGAAGACTAAGAGTCAGCAGAGATAAAGAACCCCTACTGATGTAAGCCTCATTTTATCGGTTCAATTCTAGTTGTAAACTATCAGCTGTTAGAGCCATTTTTGAGGAATCGTCTTGAATTCCTTTCATTACTTGTGAAATGGTTTCTAGCTCATTTTCAATTTTTTTATTCTGTTCTTTCGAGTTAGACATGCCTTTTACAATTTCTTGGAAATATTGATCTGTTGCAGACATACCATCCGTTCCTTCAGATACGAGGGAGCTAATTTGTTTCACTGAAGAAGAGACACGAATAATTTGCTCATTTGTTTTTTCAACGAGCTTTGTAACGTTGAAGATAGATTCTTTCGTTTGCTCTGATAACTTTCGAATTTCTCCAGCTACAACAGAAAAGCCTTTGCCAAATTCCCCAGCACGTGCAGATTCAATAGCAGCATTTAGTGCGAGTAAATTTGTTTGCTCTGCAATTGATTTTACAATATCTATAATTTCGTTAATTTTGTTAGAAATATCGAGAAGCTCATGAGTATCTGTAATAATCGTTTCCATGTTCGTTTGAATGTATTCCATTCGTTTATTTTGCTGATTTAATTGCTCTTTACCTTTATTCGCTTTTTCTTCTGATGTTGTAGCTAATGATGTACCTGTTTTGGCAATTTCCACAATAGTTTCAGATTTAGCGGTTAACTGTTGAAGAGAAGCGCTCGTTTTTTCAGATACAGATGCTAATTCTGTTGCAATATGCGTAATAGTCATAGCTGTTAGTTCTTTTTCTTTTTCATGTTCTTTTTGTATTCTTTCATATTCAGATTCATAAGCCGAAATAACGAGTTCTTGTTCAAGGGTGAATAATTTGTTTATTACGTTTATAGAATAAGAAAAATCATCAATTGTTGTAATTTTAGTTTGCAAAATCTTCATGATAGAGCGGAATAATTCTTGGTAAGCGGCTGTATACCATTTTCTATGTAAACCGATTTGTACATGTCTTTTGGCAATTCTAACACGTTGTTCAATAAAATCTTCATGCATATCTCCGCTGAATAATTCTTTTATATGTGTTTTTAAAGTTTGCTTTAGTTTTGGAATAGAGCTATAACGTTCAATAATAGTAATTAAATTAGGTTGTTTTGTAATATTGGCATAAAATTTTTCCGTAATCCAATCAATTTCTTCATAAATAAAGGGCTGTAGTACCTTTACGATTTGTAAATCTTCTTTTGAAATATGCAGCATATCCATTTGAACTTTTAGTTCAGAATTAGTAGGCACGTTAAAAGTGATTTGTTGATCCTTACTTAATTCAAGTATACTGGCGTTTGTTTTATTTGTACGTTTTTTAAAAACCCCAAGCATCGTTCTTCCCCCTGTTTGTAAAGCGTTTTTATTTTTAGTTCTAATATAATTATATATTTTTATATACAATTACTCTACATTAGTGTGTAGAATAGTATATAAATTAAGAGAATTCTGTGTAGAATTCTCTTAGTGGCCTTTATTAATTTTAGCATGTGTTTTAAAGAAAACTGGGAAATGTACATTATATATTACAGTGACAACACGAATAATGAATGTTACTAATAAACAAACATAGAAAGCTAATACGTGTGCCCCCATTGCATATGTTATTAGGAAACTAATTGCTCCTAAGATAGAAGCGATTGCGTAAATCTCTTTTCGGAATACGTAGGGGATATCTTGAGCGCAAATGTCACGCAAAATACCGCCTCCAATACCTGTAATGACTCCCATTGAAACAACCAAAAATGAGGCGTCAACATGATGTGACATTGCCGCATTTGCACCAATAGCCGTAAAAACACCTAAGCCAACAGCATCAGAAAGCATGATAACGACTTGTAGTTTATTGATACGCTCAAAAAACATACAAGTAAATAATGCTGATAATACACTTACGAAAAAGTAAATGGGTTTAACAAATGCGACAGGAGGCAGGTTACCGATCATAATATCACGAATAATACCGCCGCCGAGCGCTGTAGCTACAGCTAAACAAAGGACACCGAATAAATCTAAATCTTTTTTTAAACCAACTAATGTACCAGAAATAGCAGCGGCGATAATGCCAAGAAACGTAAATATGTCGATTAATAACATTGCTGTAATCCCTTCCTCCTAAAGATGTTCCAGAGAAAAAATATACACTAAAGTTATGTAAATAACAATGCATTTTCGTTACATGTAGAAAAAAAGAAAGAATGAGGAAAGAAAGCGCTTGAAAATGCAAATATGCTTTTTTCTGTAAGGTAAGATTGGGGAGAAATGTGAGACGTTTAATTAAAAAATATATGTTATAATAAATATTTGAGATAAGAAAAAAATATTAACTGTATAGATTGAAATTAGGTAATAGTTATGGAGGTTCTAGATGTTAAGCGAAAATAGTAAAAGTAATAAATTTGAAAATTTTCTACTAATCTTTATTTTGTTGCAACCGATTTTAGATTTGCTTACAGCGTTCTGTATCATGGTTTTAAAAATTGATACGACTATTGGAGTTATTACACGCTTATTCGTTATGTTCCTAAGTGGGATATATATTTTAATTCAAACGAAGAAACAAGGAAATATAAAATATATATTGTATATAATATTGGTAGGAATAGTCTTCACCATCGGATTGGTAAATAACAAGCTTACAAAAAACCCTATGGTACTTACAGAAGAAATTAAGTTTATAGCAAAAGCGTTATATCCATTTGTTATGCTTACTTGTTATGTGTTTGTGTTTAAGTCTTTAAAAGAAAAAAGCCATTCAAAAATGCGCGACTATATTACGTATGCATCGTTAATTATAGGAGTAGTAATGGTAGCTTCGATTACTACTGGTACAGATTATAATAGTTATGAATGGGTAAAGTTAGGGTCACGCGGTTGGTTTTATGCAGGTAACGAACTAGGATCTATTTTAGCCATCATGTGTCCAATTGTTATTTTGTACTCAATTGAAAAAACAAAAAGTATAGGTAAAGCGTACTATTGGATTCCTTCAATTTTAGTTGTTTACTCATTATTTGCAATTGGGACAAAGGTTGGCGTAGGAGCAATCTTTGGGTCAATGGCTATCGCAGTTGTTATGTGCTTTATTCAAGCATTTACACAACGTAAAGACGGAAAGAAACATGCCTATTTATTAAATGGTTTTCTTGCAATAACTGTATTTGTAGGCATATTAGCATATACACCTTTTTCACCATTTATGAAAAATATGGGATTCCATTTCCAATTAATTGAACAAGAACAGAGTGCGAAAAAGGAAGAGAAAAAGAAGGAGGAAGCTAAAGAGCATAAACCTCCTGTGACAGAGCAAGAAAAAGAGAAAGAGAAAGCAAAAGAGAAAGTAGCGGAGAAAAAAGAAGAAACGCAAGCACTTATCTTTAGTGGGCGTCAATTATTTGAACAGATGTATAAAGATTTCTATACTGAAGCCCCAATGTCTCAAAAATTATTAGGAATGGGTTATGCTGGTAACTATAAAGAACAGCCGAAATTAATTGAACGTGACTTCCACGATTGGTTCTATTCTTTCGGAATCATAGGGTTCATTTTACTTGTAATTCCATTCTTATACTTTGGTATTAAATTTATTGCATGTATATTTACTAAATTTAAACAAATATTCACAGTGAAATATGCAATGGTGATTGCAGCGATACTTCTCGGATTAGGTATCTCATTCATAGCTGGTCATATTTTAATTGCACCAGGAGTGAGTTTCTACTTAGTATTACTCATGGCATATTTAATAGTTGACTTGGAAATTGAATGATAGAAAAATAAAAGCTAGCATAATGTTAGCTTTTATTTTGTTATAGTAAATAAAAAGAAAAAAATGGGGGATGTAAGAAATGAAAGTGTTGCATATGAATGCTGGTGCAGAAGAAGGTGGTGGGAAAACACATATTATTTCACTTTTATCTCAATTTTCAAAGGAAGAAGTGGAATTAATGGTATTTGAAGAAGGTGCGATTGCTAGAGAGGCGAGAAACCTTGGTATTCAAGTGCATGTTTTTACCCAATCATCTCGGTACGACCTATCAATTCTTTCAAAAATAAAAGCATTTATTAATGAAAATCAATTTGACATTGTGCATACACATGGCGCACGAGCAAATTTCTATCTCTCCCTCTTGAAAAAAGGTATAAAAGCGAAATGGATAATGACTGTCCACAGTGATCCAACTTTGGATTTTATGAAGAGGGGATTAAAAGGATGGGTATTTACGAAGTTAAATTTACGTTCTTTCAGGAAGGTAGATTTATTCTTTGCAATTACGGAAAACTTTAAGAGAAACATAATAAAACTAGGTGTACCAGAAGAGAAAATTTGTACGGTTTATAATGGAATTGAGTATGATAGTACTCCAGCCAACCCTTATGATAAGAGTGAATTTGGCATCGGTGAAGGAGTATTTACAGCTATTCAAGTAGCTCGTCTTCATCCTGTTAAAGGTCATGATATTTTATTTGAAGCGTTACAAAAAATTAAAATCCAAAATATGAAGGTGCTCTTACTTGGTGATGGACCTATAGAAGCAGAATTAAAAGAGATGGTGAAACAAAAGGGTTTAGAGGATAAGGTGATGTTTCTAGGTTTTCGTACAGATTCAAAAGAATTATATGCATCTGCACACATTAATTTGTTAACCTCTTATAGCGAAAGTTTCCCTCTGGTTTTATTAGAAGCGGCTAATCAGCGCTTAACATCTATTGCGACAAATGTAGGTGATATGAAAAAGTTAATAGTTGATGATACGTATGGATGGATTGTACCGATTGGTGATGCAGATTCGTTAGCAAACGCGTTAGAAAATGCTTATGAAAAATGGTTGAATGGTGAATTAGAAGCGATGGGAAATCGTTTATATAATCATGCGTCTACTCATTTCTCGCTAAAGAATTTGTATGAAGATACTTATAATGCATATAAAAAACTTTTACTGAAATAGAGAGGATAGTTAATCATGGAAGTAAAAACGGTTGATATTCTAGGTGTTCCTTTTTCTACAATGACAATGGATGAAACAATCCAATATTTGAAGGAACAACTAGAATTGGAGCGAACTCATACTTTTCAGGTAGTCACAGCGAATCCTGAAATTGTTATGTGTGCAAAAAAGGATGAAACATTCCATAAAACATTATTAAATACAGATTTAATTACACCTGATGGTATTGGAGTTGTAAAAGCAAGTGGTATGTTAGGTACACCTGTAAAGGAACGTGTAGCAGGTTTTGATTTAATGTGTAATCTATTTGCAAAGCTATCAGAGGAGAATAAACCGGTATCTGTTTTCTTACTTGGTGCAAAACCGCATGTTGTACAAGCTGCAGCAGATCATTTAACGAAGACGTATTCAGCTGTATCTATTGTGGGTACACAAGATGGGTATTTTAAACAAGAAGAAGAAGAGAATATCGTTTCTCGTATTCAAGAAGCAAAACCAGATCTATTGCTTGTCGCACTGGGTTTCCCGAGACAAGAGAACTTTATCCAAACTAACAAGCATCGTTTAGAAACGAAAATGGCTGTTGGAGTAGGCGGAAGTTTAGATGTATGGGCTGGAGAGGTAAAACGTGCACCAAAATGGATTCAAGCAATTAATTTAGAGTGGTTTTATAGATTATGTAGTAATCCAACGCGCTGGCGCCGTCAGTTAGTATTAGCGGAATTTTTAAAAGAAGTCATGCGTTCGAAAAAGTAGCGGAATATCGCTACTTTTTTTATTTGGCCATTTTGGATAAAGTGGGATTTTACTCATCCGCCACTGATTGTTAGACCTCACCAATCGGACGTTTAATGGCAGTTGGTCTTCAATTTAAACTCTTTGCTTCAGCTGAATTTTGAGGCGTGAGTCTTACAGCCCTCAAATAGTGTGATAAGTATTTTACTTTTGGGGAATGATGAAGGAGAATTTTTTGAACGAAAGTATTTTACTTATACAATTCACACATGTAAAATGATGTGTAAAGACAGCTGTGTGAGGAGGACTTCTTGTGGGCAAGGTGAAAGAAATTTCGAAGCGAAAGCTACTTGGAATAGCGGGGCTTGGATGGTTATTTGATGCGATGGATGTTGGAATGCTTTCATTTGTAATGGTAGCATTGCAAAAAGATTGGGGATTAAGTACGCAAGAAATGGGCTGGATAGGCAGCATTAATTCAATTGGTATGGCAGTCGGAGCGCTCGTTTTTGGAATACTATCAGATAAAATAGGGCGGAAATCAGTCTTTATTATTACATTATTACTATTTTCTATCGGTAGTGGTTTAACTGCCTTAACGACGACACTTGCGATGTTCCTTGTTTTACGATTTTTAATTGGTATGGGGCTTGGTGGAGAGCTTCCAGTTGCTTCTACATTAGTATCAGAGAGCGTTGAAGCACATGAACGTGGCAAAATAGTTGTGTTATTAGAAAGCTTTTGGGCAGGTGGATGGCTAATTGCAGCCCTTATTTCGTATTTTGTAATTCCGAAATATGGTTGGGAAGTTGCAATGGTATTGAGCGCGGTTCCGGCACTATATGCTTTATATTTAAGATGGAATTTACCGGATTCACCGAGATTCCAAAAGGTTGAAAAAAGACCATCCGTTATCGAAAATATAAAGTCAGTTTGGTCTGGAGAATATCGTAGGGCAACAATTATGTTATGGATTCTATGGTTTTCTGTTGTCTTTTCCTATTATGGGATGTTCCTTTGGTTACCTAGTGTAATGGTATTAAAAGGATTTAGTTTAATAAAAAGTTTCCAGTACGTACTTATTATGACGTTAGCTCAATTGCCAGGATATTTCACGGCTGCTTGGTTTATTGAACGACTTGGTCGTAAGTTTGTTTTAGTTACGTATTTAATCGGTACAGCTTGTAGTGCTTACTTGTTTGGAGTAGCGGAGTCATTAACAGTATTAATCATAGCAGGCATGTTATTATCCTTCTTTAATTTAGGTGCTTGGGGTGCATTATATGCTTATACACCTGAACAGTATCCAACAGTTATTCGTGGTACGGGTGCAGGGATGGCTGCGGCATTCGGACGCATTGGCGGTATTCTTGGGCCGCTATTAGTAGGATATTTAGTTGCTTCACAGGCTTCATTATCACTAATATTTACGATTTTTTGTGGAGCAATTTTAATTGGCGTAGTTGCTGTAATTGTACTTGGGCAAGAAACGAAGCAACGAGAACTAGTATAAGGTGAAACTGTAATCAGTGAGGGGTTTATCCCCCACTGATTACTAGCCAGCATCAATTGTGTTTTTGGGGCAGTAAAACTCCGGCTTCATTTTTTCGCATTCAGTGAGTTTTACTGTCAATAAATAATGGAATAAAAAGACAGGGGGGACCGTGACGGTTCCCTTTTTTCTGTTTTTTTAGATAAATAATGGTATAGTAAGAAAAAGGGAATATTCCTTATAAAAGCGAATGTATACAACAGGACATATGGACAAAAGAATTAGGTGGTTGAAGAAATGAAAATTTTACTGATCATGGAAGAAGTAGAAGAGCGAAGAAGTTTAGCTGAAAAATTCACTGAAAATATAAAGAATGTAGAATGTTTTGAAGCGAATACGGGAACAGAATCATTATTTATCATGAAAAAGCATACACCAGATTTTGTTTTCTTGAATTCAAAATTACTAGATGGAACTGGTTTTGAATATGCGAGTTTATTACGGGAAGTAAATTGTTATACGAAATTGATTTTTATGGGTGAAGATATAGAAGAGTCGATTACGGCATTTCGTTTTCAAGCATTCTATTATTTACTACGCCCATTTCGTGAGGAAGATTTGCAGTTCCTTTTATATAGAATGTGTAAAGAGCACGGCGAGAAAGCAAAGAGTTATTTGCGAAAACTACCGATAGAAGGTCAAGAGGGGATTAGATATATTTTCCCTGAAGATATTGTATATATAAGCAAAAATAAGGAGAATAAAACAGTTTCAATTTATACAACGAATAATCAGTATATTTCAACATATACACTTCAGGAGCTGGAAAATAAGTTAAATGCATATGATTTTTTACGCGTACATAAAAGTTATTTAATTAATATGTCATATGTACAAGAACTAAAACCTTATTATAATGGCACATATAATTTGTATTTAGATAAATATGATGAGCAACCGATTCCAGTTAGTCGGAATTACGTGAAAAAACTTCGAAATAAAATAGAATTATAGTAGATAATGCGAAATTTTTAACATGATAAACTAAAAATCCTTCATGATAAGGAGGATTCAAATAAAATATTCAGAAAATTTAGTGCAATCCCACTAAGCAATAGTATTGGGGGGATTGTATGTGAAAACATTGAAGTCGATTTTACTTTGGGGAGTTATTGCAGCAGTAGGAGCAGGTGCTTTTGGTGTAATAGCTTTATCACAAGGTGAAACTATTAATGCCGTGTGGCTCTTAGTAGCTGCGGTATGTGTGTATGCAGTTGCTTATCGCTTTTATAGTAGATTTATAGCGAGAAAGGTATTCGGTTTAGATAATAATCGGCAAACGCCAGCCCATACATTAAATGATGGAAAAGATTATGTTCCGACAAATAAGTGGGTATTATTTGGACATCATTTTGCAGCCATTGCTGGGGCAGGTCCTTTAGTAGGACCGATTTTGGCGGCGCAAATGGGGTATTTACCAGGGACAATATGGATTATTGTTGGGGTAGTTGTCGCTGGAGCTGTGCAAGATTTTGTAATTTTATTTGCTTCAATGAGACGGAATGGTAAATCTTTAGGAGAAATGATTAAAGATGAGATTGGTCCTGTTACAGGGCTTATTGCAATGATAGGTATTTTAGGCATTATGATTATTTTATTAGCGGTATTAGCATTAGTAGTAGTAAAGGCGCTTGTAGGAAGTCCTTGGGGGATGTTTACGATAGCAGCAACGATTCCTATCGCTATTTTAATGGGAGTGTACATGCGCTACATTAGGCCTGGACGGGTTGGTGAAGGGTCAGTAATCGGAATTATTCTACTTATACTGTCTCTTATTGGAGGACAGTATGTAGCAGAACATCCAACACTTGCAAGTATGTTCACATTTAGCGGTGAAACGATTGCTATTATGCTTATTGTATATGGGTTTATCGCATCGGCATTACCAGTTTGGATGCTTTTAGCACCACGTGATTATTTAAGTACATTTTTAAAAGTCGGAACAATTGTTGGATTAGCAATCGGTATTTTAATTGTAGCACCAGATTTACAAATGCCAGCAGTTTCGAAATTTATCGATGGAACAGGTCCTGTTTTCTCTGGAAACTTATTCCCGTTCTTATTTATTACAATTGCTTGTGGTGCGGTGTCTGGATTCCACGCTCTCGTTTCATCAGGTACGACACCAAAGATGATTGAACAAGAGGGACATGCACAACCAATCGGTTATGGAGCAATGTTAATGGAGTCATTTGTAGCCGCGATGGCGATGATTGCAGCTTGTGTATTAACACCAGGAACTTATTTTGCGATTAATAGTCCCGCAGCACTTATCGGTACGGATGTCTCGCAGGCAGCTCAAGTTATTTCTTCATGGGGATTTGCAATTACACCAAATGAACTAAAAGATCTCGCTGTAAACGTTGGAGAGCAAACGATTTTATCACGTACAGGTGGCGCACCGACGTTAGCGATAGGTATGGCATATATTTTCTCACAAGTAATAGGTGGAACGGCCATGATGGCCTTTTGGTATCATTTTGCAATCCTCTTTGAAGCACTATTCATTTTAACAACAATTGATGCTGGAACGCGCGTAGGCCGATTTATGATTCAAGATATTTTAGGACATGTATATAAGCCATTTGGGAAAACGGATTCTACATTAGCGAATGTAATAGCTACAACGTTATGTGTATTAGGATGGGGTTATTTCTTATACCAAGGGGTAGTAGATCCGCTTGGTGGAATTAACACATTATGGCCACTTTTCGGTATTGCAAATCAAATGTTAGCAGGTATTGCGTTATTACTTGGAACGACAATTTTGTTCAAAATGGGGAAAAAGGCATATGTTTGGGTGACACTTATTCCAACTGTCGGATTGCTTATTGTAACGATGACAGCGGGTTATCAAAAGCTATTTCATGAAAATCCTAAAATAGGATTTCTATCTCATGCAAAGGTGTTTCAAGGAGCATTAGATGAGGGGAAAGTGTTAGCGCCAGCTAAAAATGTCACTCAAATGAAACAAATTATTTTCAATGATTATATTGATGCAGCGCTTTGTGGGATTTTTATGATAGTTGTAATCGCTGTATTAATTTCTGCGATTCGAATTTGGATTCAAGTATTAAGAAATAAGCCAATGCCGCTAAAAGAGGCACCATATATTTCTAGAGATGAAAGTGAGTCGAGGAACTATTATGCTTAAACGACTACGGAAAGTATGGAGAAAAAGGAAACATTTTATTAGTTTACTTGTTGGGGTACCAAGCTATGAAACATATGTAGAGCATATGAAAAAGCATCATCCAGAAGAAGAAGTGATATGTCAAAAACAGTTTTTTGCAGAAGCGCAAGAAGCTAGGTTTAATGCAAAGGGCGGAAAGATATCACGATGTTGTTAATGAAAAGGGTGAATTTTCGCCCTTTTTTTGCTGTTTCACGTGGAACAGCAAAAATAAATAAAAAGCTTTGGGAATTATAGGTATCTCGTATACAATAAAATAAGGAAAGGGATAGATAGAAAAGTAGGGAGATTATTTTATGTTAAGGGACTTATTTGTAAACACAACAATTATTCTTTCCTTTATTTTTGTTGGAGGTCAGATTTTAAGAGATAGGCCGTTAAAAGAAGAGTTTTCTCTTTGGCAGAAGTGTGTAGTAGGTATGCTTACTGGAATATTAAGTGTACTATTGATGCATTTTGGTGTACATATTGAGGATATTATGTTGGATCTACGTTATTTAGCTGTTATTTTAGCAATTATCATCGGAGGTCCGATAGCTAGTAGTATAACAGTTACTATTATTTTAATTACCCGATTATTTTTTACTGAGTACTCTTTAGCCTCTGAATTGGCTTGTTATAGTATTGTATTAATAGGTGTTGGAGTTGTTTTTATTTGGCGGATGAAAGCTTCTACATTGACAAGGTGGATTTGGTTTAATGTATATAGTTTATTTATTTTAGTAGTGCCACTTTCTATTTTATTTAAGGATATGTCTATAGTAGCACTATATGTAGTTTGTAGTGTTGTTGCAGCATATATCACATTTATAAGCGCAAATTATGTATTGCAATCCAATGAATTATTTCAAACGATGAAGCAATATGCAACGATAGATGCATTGACAGGTTTAGGAAACGTAAGACAGTTTGATTTAGAAATGAATCGTCATATTAGTAATAAGCGTATGAAAAATGATTCACTTTGTTTACTACTTATAGATATTGATCACTTTAAGTGTGTAAATGATACGTATGGGCATCCTGCAGGAGACGAAGTGTTAAAGCAAATTGGATGTATTTTAAGAGAAATTTCATCATTTCCAGATTTGGCTTTTCGAAAGGGTGGAGAGGAGTTTGCACTTTTGATACCAAAGAAGGGATTAGCTTATGGAATGCGTATGGGAGAACAAGTTCGCACAGTTGTTGAAAATCATCCATTTCAATTGTTAAATGGGACAAAAATAAAAATTACAGTTTCAGTAGGTATTTCAGTGTATGAAGAATCACCAGAGCAATTTATTCAAGCTGCTGATGATGCATTATATTACTCCAAAAGAAATGGTAGAAATCAAGTTAGTTCTGCATCTTAAAGATAAGATGACCAGAAGATCTTATAAAAAAACCCACAGAGAGGGAATATATAAACTCTGTGGGTTTTTTTGTTTATAGATTAGACAAGTTCTTTTGATGCAACGAATTTACGATATGCACCGTGATGTGTTGGACCTACGTATTCGTTGATCTTGAATGAATAACGGATAGCAGCTGTAATAAACTCTTTCGCAGTTTTTACTGCTTCTTTCACAGGTTTTCCTTTTGCAAGTTCTGCTGTAATTGCAGCAGAATATGTACAACCTGCGCCGTGTGTATTTGTTGTATCGATTTTTTCTGATTCTAAAAGATCGAATGTTTCTCCATCATATAGGACGTCGATTGCAGTTTCTGTACCAAGCTTGCTACCGCCTTTAATTAGGACGTATTTCGCGCCTAAAGCGTGGATTTTTTTCGCTGCTTCTTTCATGTCTTCAAGAGAATTAATCTTTACGCCACTTAATTGGTAAGCTTCAAATAAGTTTGGTGTTACAACTAATGCCTTTGGAACAAGAACGTCACGTAAGCAATCATTCGTTTCAGGATGTAATGCTTCATCAGCACCTTTACATACCATAACAGGATCAACTACTACATTTTTAAAATTATGTTTTTCGATTGTTTCTGCAACCATTTCAATAATTTCTACTGATCCTAGCATACCTGTTTTTAAAGCATCTACGCCAACACCTTCAATTGTTGTTTCTAATTGTGGTTTTAATGTAGAAGCCGGGATTGGGAATACGTTATGCGCCCAACCGTTATGTGGATCCATCGTTACGATTGTCGTAAGAGATGTCATTCCGTATACACCAAGTTCTTGGAATGTTTTTAAATCTGCTTGTATACCTGCACCGCCACTTGTATCAGAACCAGCGATAGTAAGTGCTTTATTTAATGTCATTATGAAAGCCCCCTCAAGTGATATAATGAAAACTATGTTTTCACCATTATATCAATGTTACGAATAAGTACAAAGTGAAAAATAGATGATTTATTTTAGGAGCTATTGAAAATATTGTATGTAGGAGACGAGTTATGTTTCAAGAAAATCGTACCAATGAATTAGTTATATTAAAAGAGATTGCAGAGACGTTGAACACTTCAAATGATACATATCATGTGCTGCAAGCTGTATTGGAAAAACTATTGAATGTAACGGGTTTAACGACAGGATGGATATTTCTTGCGGATGAAAATGGTAGATATACGAAATTAATTGATTATCAATTGCCAGAGGGATTGAGATTTGAAAATAAACGACCGATGTGTGAGGGGAATTGTTGGTGTTTACACCGATTTGTGGAAGGGAAACTAGAGAGAGCCGTTAATATTATTGAATGTAAGAGAATTAATAATGCGATTGAATATAACTGGGGAGATACAGAAGGAATCGTGCATCATGCGACAGTGCCGTTAAAAGCTGGGGAAGATGAATTTGGCGTATTAAATGTCGCTAGCCCGGGTAAAACGCATTTTTCTGAAGAAGAATTAGTGCTATTACAATCAGTTGCGTTCCAAATTGGAACAGCATTAAAACGTACAAAATTGTATGAGAATGAAAAGAGAAGGGCTCATTATTATGTAAAGTTAGAACGTTTTATTCAAGCTTTAAGGACGATTCATAAATTTAATGCATTGCCTGAGGAGATTGTAAAACAAATAGGGAAGTTATTTCTATGGGAGCAAGTTGTATTCTTTAGTAGAGAAGAAAATGAACTTGCTGTAAGAGCTTCGTATAAGATAGATGAGTTGCAAGAGAATTTGAAGTCAGCGGCACAGGAAGCGCTGAAAAAAGAAGAACCTGTTTTGTTAAAGAGTCAGGTTGGGAATATCGTACATCCTAATCGTGCAGTTATTGCCATTCCCATACACATTCAAGATCATATATTTGGCGTATTAAGTGTAAGTTCGAATAATGGAGAATTTGATATAAATACGATCGATGTAGTACAAGCGTTAGCGAATCATATATCGTTAATGATAGAGAACTTAAGGTTAAATGAAAAACGCCGAGAACTTGTACGAATGGAAGAACGCAATCGCTTAGCTAGAGATTTGCATGATTCTGTTTCACAAAAGTTGTTTTCATTAACTTTCATGACGAAAGGCGCTGAAGCTGTCTTAAAAGGAAAAAATGAAAAGGTAGATCAGTCTTTGCATGAGATACGTGAGTTATCGCAAGGTGCCTTGAAAGAAATGAGGACGTTAATTTGGCAACTACGTCCAGCAGGATTAGAGAAAGGACTATTACCAGCTTTAAAACAATATGGTGAAAGTTTGGGATTGAAAATTCGGGAACAAGTTACAGGTGTTCGTGATTTGCCGCGCGTAGTAGAGGAAGCGCTATGGAGAATTGGACAAGAAGCTTTAAATAACGTAAGTAAACATGCGAATGTTAGAGAAGCGACGATTTATTTCAAAGTGACGGAGAAGACTGTATCATTAGAAATAGTCGATCAAGGAAGCGGCTTTGTAGAAAAGGATATAAAAGAGAAGAAATCACTTGGCATGACTACGATGCGCGAAAGAGTAGAATTAGTTGGTGGAACAATTAAAATTGTAAGTGATAAGAAAAAAACAAGTGTAAAAATAAACGTACCATTATGATGTGAAAATGAGGGAAGTTCGTGAAAATAAAAGTATTGTTAGTTGATGATCATACAGTTGTTTTAAAAGGATTAGCATTTTTCTTAAGTACACAAGAAGATTTAGAGCTAGTTGGAGAAGCAAGTAATGGGAAAGAGGCATTAGTGAAAGTAGGAGAGACTAATCCTGATGTTGTACTAATGGATTTATATATGCCTGAAATGGATGGTGTTGAGGCGACAGGGTGTATTAAAAAAGAATATCCGGATGTGAAAGTAATTGTATTAACTAGCTTTTCTGATCAGGCACATGTTTTACCAGCATTAAGGGCAGGAGCAAGCGGTTATATTTTAAAAGATGTAGAACCGGATCAACTTGTTGAAGCGATTCGAAGCGCATATAAAGGTAATATTCAATTACATCCTGATATAGCAAATGCTCTTCTTTCTCAAACATTACCTGTAGAAGAAAAGGAGGAAGAACCTTCTATTCAAGTGGATGTGCTAACAGCGAGAGAGAATGAAGTGTTGCAGCTATTAGCGAAAGGGATGAGTAATAAAGAGATCGCATCTGTTTTAGTTATTACAGAAAAAACGGTAAAAGCTCATGTAAGTAGTATTTTGAGTAAGTTGAATTTATCTGATCGCACGCAAGCGGCATTATATGCAGTGAAAAATGGAATTGTATAAGACAAAAGTCGTAAGACCTAGTTCGCCTTTAGAAGGTGGACTTTTTTTATGGAAAAATACGTCTATGTGAGGACGAAATTGTCTTGATATAAAGATAAAATATGTTTGTAAGCAACAAAACAACAATTACAAGGGATACCTTTTTTGAAAGCATATAACAACAGAAGAGTGAGTACTAGGAGGAAAAATAATGGAAACAGTTTTATTTGTAAAAGCAAACAACCGCCCAGCGGAACAGGCAGTTAGTGTGAAATTATACGAGGCATTTTTAGCAAACTATAAAGAAGCACATCCAAATGATACAGTAGTAGAACTTGATTTATATAAAGAAGAATTACCATATGTAGGTGTAGATATGATTAATGGTACATTCAAAGCAGGTAAAGGATTTGATTTAACGGAAGAGGAAGCAAAAGCAGTAGCAGTTGCTGATAAGTATTTAAATCAATTTTTAGAAGCTGATAAAGTCGTTTTCGGTTTCCCATTATGGAACTTAACAATCCCAGCAGTATTGCACACATATATTGATTATTTAAACCGAGCTGGAAAAACGTTTAAATATACGCCAGAAGGTCCAGTTGGTCTAATTGGAGATAAGAAGATTGCATTATTAAACGCGCGCGGTGGCGTATATTCTGAAGGTCCGGCAGCTGAAGTAGAAATGGCTGTTAAATATGTAGCAAGCATGATGGGCTTCTTCGGTGCAACAAATATGGAAACAGTAGTTATTGAAGGACATAATCAATTCCCTGATAAAGCAGAAGAGATCATTACAGCGGGTCTTGAAGAAGCAGCTAAAGTAGCAAGCAAATTTTAATTGAAAATAGAATCGTCACTCGAAAAAAGTAGCATTAACATATAAACGTTAATGCTGCTTTTTTATATTTTAAGTTCATCAGCTAGTGTTTCTAATTGAATTCGATCTTGTATGTAATAGGTCCTTCCGTCTTTTTGTAAGTAATTTTGTTGGCAAAACTGGTTTAATACATATAAAAGATGACGGTAGCTGACATTTAAGTATTCCGAAGCTTCGGTATGTTTCTCTGTATAACTGTTATTTTGTTCTGTTAATAGAATAAATGCCGCTAACCGATTTTCGAACGGATAACTATTATTTTTTGCGTAACTTTCTGTTCGGGTAATTGTTTTTTCGCCGATAAATTTACATAGTTTCTGTAGAAAGATAGGATCTTGCAATAAAAGATGCTGACATTCTTTAAGAGGGAGCGCCAAGCACATACAATCTTCAATCACTTCCACCGTTTTCGTAACGGATTCGACGCCGATTAACCCTAATTCCCCAATGAACGAAGGTTCTTGAATAAAGTTAATTAAGGAGACCCTCCCGTTTTTGTGACTCATATATATTTTTGCTTTCCCGGAAATTAAGTAATAAAGATAAGGAACATCAACGCCTTCATTACATATCCTTTCTTTCTTTTGAAAGGAGTGTAGTTCAGCATATGGTAAGACATTAAAAGAAAAAAGGGTATGGAAGTTGGAAGTTTGCATGTAATGAGAGATTTCTTCGCTATTTTTGCTAACTTTCATGTTTTCACCTCCTGTTTAGTATGAGATATCTCCTATTATGTTTACAAGAAGGAATGATACGATTTACGTAAATTTATTTTTGTAGAAAAGAGGGTGTGAAGGGCTTATGAAAAAATATAAAACATTGTTATTCGATGTAGATGATACATTGTTAGATTTTCAAAAGGCGGAAAAAGTGGCGTTACGTATGCTGTTTGAAGAGAGAGGGATTAATCTAACTAGAGAGGTTGAAGCGCAGTATAAAAAAATTAATAAACGCCTTTGGGAGGCTTTTGAAGAAGGGGAAATAAATCGAGATGAAGTCTTAAATACACGATTTTCGATTTTGTTGAAAGAATATGGGGAAGAGGTAGATGGGATATTATTCGAAAATAATTATCGTAGCTACTTAGAAGAAGGAAATCAGCTCATGCAAGGCGCGTTTGAATTTATAAGTCAAATTCAGAGTGATTACGATTTATATATTGTGACAAACGGTATTTCTCAGACGCAAGATAAACGTTTACGTAATGCAGGATTACATGCCTTGTTTCAAGATATTTTTGTTTCTGAGGATACAGGATTCCAAAAGCCGATGAAAGAGTATTTTGATTATGTTTTTGAACGAATTCCTAATTTTGCTCCAGAAAAGGGGCTCATTATTGGGGATTCGTTAAGTGCTGATATGAAAGGCGGATATGTAGCGGGAATTGATACTTGTTGGTTTAATCGAGAAAAGAAATCAAATGATAGCGAGATTGTGCCAACATATGAAGTGCAAAATTTTGAAGAGTTATACGCACTATTGAAGCAACGTGTGTAATAAAAATAGGCAGTGGAACTTTTGTCCCTACTGCCTACTTTTATTCGCTTGTAGCGTTGTTGTTTTTAGGAAGTGGAAATGCATTACCAATCGCTGCCGCTCCAAGCATCGGTAGTAGTAAATTGAGCGGGAAAAACATGAGCAATAGTAATGTTATTGCAATTGGTTTTCTTAATGCATAACTTGAAATTGCTGTCGTGACGATGGCTACCGAAGCAATTGGATCTATAGGGATAATGGATGCTATAGCATATCCGATACTAGATCCCGCAAATATAATGGGGAAAATGTGTCCACCGCGCCAACCTGTATTTAAACAAACGGCAGTAATACATAATTTTAAAACCCCTGAAAGAAGTAGTACCCAGAATGATAAATGGCTCCATTCAATGACTAAATCTTTTAATTGATGTTCTCCTGAGAATAACGTGTACGGGAGAAAAGTTCCTGTAATTCCTAATAAAATACCACCGATAATTCCAAGTGATAGTTTGTATTCTTTTAAGGGATGGATTAATTTCTCTAATGTGAATTCTAATTTGAAATAAAAGAAGCCAACTATAGCACCGATACTAGCAAGTGGTAGAAAGGCAATCCATTCATTAAGAGATAGGGAACCTTCTCCAAAATCAACGATAAAGGATCCACGATTATCGAATTTACTAAGTAATAAATAAACGGAAAAACCAGAGAAAGTGGTAGCTAAATATACAATTGCTTTTTTTCCTTTAGAAAATTCGTTAATTCGCTCACCTTCATTTTCATTTGGAGCTAAATAACCGAATAATGGTGCGTTAAAAATTACACTTAAAGTAGCACCAATTCCAACCTCTGTTAGTTCATTCATTCCTTTTAATGCGAATGTAAAGCGATCTCCTATCCATGTACAAAGTCCACCGATAATGCCAACAAGTGCTGCTTCGGGACCTAAGCTAGCTCCAAATATTAAAACGATAATCGCAGTTAAAGTAGATTTATGTACGAAACGGTATTCAATTCTACCTGTTTTTTTATATTCACCCATCACTTCCGGCATAAGACGTGGATATGTGCCGAAGTATTTTTGAGTTAAGCCGACGAGAATACCACCGATAGTTGTTACACAAATAGTGTAATACGGAGGAGCAGAGAAAATAGTAGGTAAGTATCCCCAAATAAAGTGAATGCCGATATTTATTGTAACTAAAAATAGCCAGACTGTTGCTCCTACTATAGAGCCTAAAAGAATGCCGTATAGGACGAGTATATAGTGCATATCCTTTGTATTTGTCATGTTATACCTCCGTTATGTAAGCTTTAATGTCGAAAGGATTCAATATGCTACTGTGAAATGAATATGTATAGTATCTTTTTGAGAGGTTTGCTTATTCAATATATTGAGGTCTCGTGAGAATTTGAAATGTATACAGTTAAACTACTTACTTAATTCTATATAGTAATCGTGGGTTTTAAAAGGTCTTTTTCAAATGAATATGGAATATATTTCTTTTGTTATGTATGTCAAATTCTTCGTAGTTAATTTAGAACATTCAGAAAAAGTGATTGACATTAGGAAATTATTGCTATAAAATCAACGGTAATTGCATAGTCTTATCAAGAAAAGGTGGAGGGACAGGCCCGATGAAACCTTGGCAACAGCCGTATAACGGAATTGTGCCAAATCCTGCAGGTAATAAATCCTGAGAGATAAGAAAGAGCCTTTAGAGCGTGTTTTCAAACTGCTCCTTTCTTGTTTTCAGGAAAGGAGCAGTTTTTTTATTTTGTATAAAAGAAAGGAGAATGAGAGATGGGAGAATCATGGGGAAAAGGAACAATTTGTGTGCAAGGTGGCTATACACCAAAGAATGGCGAACCGCGTGTTTTGCCACTTTATCAAAGTACAACGTATAAATACGATACTTCGGACGATTTAGCAGCACTATTTAATTTAGAGGCAGAAGGATATATATATACGCGTATTGGAAATCCTACTTTAGCTGCATTTGAGCAAAAATTAGCGGATTTAGAGGGTGGTGTAGGGGCTGTTGCAACGGCTTCTGGGCAGGCTGCTATTATGCTTGCTGTTTTAAATATTTGTAGTAGCGGAGACCACCTGCTTTGTTCTTCCACAGTGTATGGCGGGACGTTTAATTTATTTGGAGTGAGTTTGCGTAAGCTTGGTATTGATGTTACGTTCTTTAATCCAAATTTAACTGCTGATGAAATTGTGGCCCTTGCTAATGATAAGACGAAACTGGTTTATGCAGAATCGCTAGGAAATCCAGCGATGAACGTTTTAAATTTCAAAGAGTTTTCAGATGCAGCGAAAGAGTTGGAAGTACCTTTTATCGTGGATAATACATTAGCAACTCCTTATTTATGCCAAGCATTTGAGCACGGAGCAAATATTATCGTTCATTCTACGACGAAATATATTGATGGTCATGCAAGTTCTTTAGGCGGTATTGTCATTGACGGAGGGAACTTTGATTGGACAAATGGGAAATATCCTGAACTTGTTGAACCGGATCCAAGTTATCATGGCGTAAGTTATGTTCAAAATTTTGGTGCAGCAGCCTATATTGTGAAGGCACGTGTTCAATTATTAAGAGACTACGGAAACTGTATGAGCCCATTCAATGCGTATATTAGTAATATCGGCTTAGAAACGCTGCATTTACGAATGGAGCGTCACAGTGAAAATGCTCTCGCAGTTGCTAAGTGGCTTGCTAATCATGAACGTATTGAATGGGTGAATTATCCGGGACTAGATAGTAATGAAAATTACTCGTTAGCACAAACGTATTTGAAAAAAGGTGCTAGTGGTGTTTTAACATTCGGCATTAAGGGAGGATTAGAAGCTGCGAAAGAATTTATCGCAAATGTAAAACTAGCAACTCTCGTAACGCATGTAGCAGATGCGCGAACTTGCGTTATACATCCTGCTAGCACGACGCATAGACAATTAAGTGCTGAAGATCAGCGTTTAGCTGGCGTTACATCAGATTTAATTCGTTTATCGGTTGGTATAGAAGATGTTTCTGATATTATTGCTGATTTAGAAGCAGCGCTAGTCGGAGGCAAAGAACATGCCGATCATAATTGATAAAGATTTACCAGCTCGCAAAGTGTTGCAGGAGGAAAATATTTTTGTAATGACGAAGGAGCGAGCAGAAACACAAGATATCCGGGCATTGAAAATTGCTATATTAAATTTAATGCCTACAAAGCAAGACACAGAAGCGCAATTACTTCGTTTAATTGGCAACACGCCGTTGCAATTAGATGTTCATTTACTTCATATGGAATCACATTTGTCCCGTAATGTAGCAAAGGAACATTTAACGAGTTTCTATAAAACATTCCGTGATATTGAGAATGAGAAATTTGATGGGCTGATTATTACAGGAGCACCAGTTGAAACTCTTTCTTTCGAAGAGGTAGATTATTGGGAAGAGCTTAAACGTATTATGGAGTATTCAAAAAAGAATGTAACATCTACGCTTCATATTTGCTGGGGGGCGCAGGCTGGTTTGTATCATCATTATGGTGTTCCAAAGTATCCTCTTAAGGAAAAAATGTTCGGTGTATTTGAACATGAAGTCCGTGAGCAACACGTGAAATTGTTACAAGGGTTTGATGAATTGTTTTTTGCCCCGCATTCTCGTCATACAGAAGTAAGAGAGAGTGATATTAGAGAGGTGAAAGAATTAACATTATTAGCAAACTCTGAGGAAGCGGGTGTTCACCTTGTTATTGGGCAAGAAGGAAGGCAAGTATTTGCGCTCGGGCATAGTGAATATAGTTGTGATACGTTAAAGCAAGAATACGAACGGGACTGCCAAAAAGGGTTGAATATTGATGTGCCGGAAAATTATTTTAAGCATAATAATCCAAACGAGAAACCGCTTGTGAGGTGGAGAAGCCATGGGAATCTATTATTCTCTAATTGGCTGAATTATTACGTGTATCAAGAAACCCCTTATGTATTATAAAAAAAAGATTGTGTAACACGTGGCAACGTTTTCTTTGTAAAGATTAACTTATATTTTTCCGAATGTTCAAAAAACATTGTTTTTCAGATTTTTTACTCATATAATTTCATCTAAACACAATTTTTGAGGGGTGGACAGTATTATGAAGGAAATTCAAGTGGGCTTATTAGGCCTTGGGACAGTTGGTAGCGGTGTAGTTCGTATTATTACAGATCATCAAGAGAGACTCATACACCAAGTAGGTTGTCCTGTAAAAGTAACGAAAGTACTAGTACAAAATATTGAAAAAGAGAGAGAAGTAGAGGTACCTTCTACTCTATTAACACAAGATGCAAATGAAATTTTAGATAATCCAAATATTGACGTTGTCATCGAAGTGATGGGTGGCATTGATGATGCAAAAGCATATATTTTGCAAGCCTTACAAAGCGGGAAGCATGTTGTAACTGCCAATAAAGATTTAATGGCGTTACATGGGGCGGAACTCTTAGCGGTAGCAAAAGATAATAAAGCAGACTTGTTTTATGAAGCAAGTGTAGCTGGAGGAATCCCGATTTTACGAAGTATCGTAGAAGGACTTTCTTCAGATCTTATTACGAAAGTAATGGGAATTGTAAATGGAACGACAAATTTTATTTTGACGAAAATGTCAGATGAAGGGAGAGCATATAACGACGTGTTAAAAGAAGCCCAACAACTTGGATTTGCAGAAGCAGATCCAACATCAGATGTGGAAGGTTTAGATGCAGCAAGAAAAATGACGATTTTGGCTACCCTTGGTTTCTCTACAAATGTAGAGCTTGGAGATGTGAAGGTAAAAGGAATTACTTCTATTACAGAAGAAGATATTGAATACAGTAAAAGTTTAGGCTACACGATTAAATTAATCGGTCTTGCGAAGCGAGATGGTGAAAAATTAGAAGTTACAGTTGAACCAACGCTACTTCCAAATACACATCCCCTTGCGGCCGTACAAAACGAATATAATGCTGTATATGTGTATGGTGAAGCGGTTGGAGAAACGATGTTTTATGGACCAGGTGCAGGAAGCTTACCGACAGCAACAGCTGTTGTTTCAGATTTAGTAGCTGTCATGCAAAATATTCGATTAGGTGTAAACGGAAATAGTGCGGTATCCCCGCAGTATAAAAAGGTATTAAAAGAGCCAGACGAAATTGTTGTGAAGAAATTTTTAAGACTTCATGTAAAAGATGAAATTGGTGTATTTGCAAAAATTACTTCGTTATTCTCTGAGCGTGGTGTTAGTTTTGAAAAGATTATTCAAATGCCGCTTGAAGAGAAAGGAAAAGCTGAAATTGTAATTGTAACGCATCGTGCGTCTCTTGCTGATTATGATTATATTCTACATACATTGCAATCGTATGAAGAAATAGATTGTTTGAAAGCAAATTACCGAATTGAAGGAGATGCAAAGTAGCATCTCCTCTAATAAAAAACCTATTAAGCGGCCTGCTTAATAGGTTTTTTTCTATTTAAAATTTGCGTACCAATTTGAATAAATGCTTGAATAATCCAGCCTGTTGTAAAAGATAAGATGATTGTTCCAAAATAGATAGGTCCATCTAATAGGAAGCTTAACGTTAAAAATAAAAACGCTAATGAAATTTCTGTTCTTCTAAATGTCCATTTCTTTTTCTCAGCAACCGTTAAAACGAAAGCTTCTTGAGGTGCTGCACAAAGGTTTGTAGAGACGTAAAGACCAATCCCAGCTCCAACGAATAGATTTCCGCAAATAAGTGTTATATATTTTGGAAGAGAACGGATAGCATCCATAATAGTTGTAATGGAACCGATCCAATCAACAAAAAGGGAAATAAGAACCATCGTTACAATTGTACCGATCGTAATTTGTTTTTTATTCCAAAAGAGTACGATAAGAGTAAAAGCAAAATTAATCATGAAAATCCAAAAACCGATACTTATCCCGAAATTTTGATATAGTGCAATAAAGAAGGAATCATAAGGGCTAAGTCCAAAGGAAGTAATTGTCGTCATCATATTAATACCGATGGCGAGGGTGAGTAGACCGCCAATGAAAAATATATATTCTAATTTGAATCGAAGCATAGTTGTATATCCTTTCAAAATGTATTTGCTAGGAAAGGATATATTGTGGAAAGCTTACCAGGTCAAGGGAGAATTTTTGCAGAGAAGGGGAAAATGAGATGACGAATATAAGAAAGATTGCTGAACTTGCTGGGGTATCTGTTTCAACGGTTTCACGTGTACTGAATAATCATCCATATGTGAATGAACAGAAGCGAAAAGAAATTTTAGCAATTATAGAAGATTTAAATTATACGCAAAATGTGAATGCAATTCATTTAGTGAAAGGGAAAACGAATGTCATTGGCGTTTTATTACCACACGTAAATGATCAATATTATAGCGCTATTATCGAAGGGATATCAAAGGAAACAGCAAAAAATAATTATAATATGATGCTTTGTCAGACGAATTATAGTGAGGAAAGAGAATTAGAAATTTTGAATATGTTAAAAATGAAAAAGCTTGATGGGGTTATTATATGTTCCCGGGCGAATAGTAAGGAAAAGCTTGAAGAATATACGAAATTTGGTCCGATTGTTATGTGCGAAGAAATAGACTCGAATTTCATTTCGAGTGTGCATATTGATTACTATAAGGTGTTTTCGCGCGGGATGAAGAGCTTAATAGATGCTGGCCATACAAGTATTGGGTATTGCATTGGAAGAAGTAATAGTATTAATAGCCAGAGAAGAAAACAAGCATATGAGGATTCGCTTCAACCGATTGCTGTAACGCCGATAGAGGACTGGAAGTTTAAAGGCTGTTTTACGGTGGAAGATGGGCGTAATGTAATTAGGGAATGGGCCCATATGTCAGTAAAACCAACAGCGTTTCTTGTATCTTGCAACCATATTGCAGCGGGAATGGTAACGGAAGCGAAAAAACAAGGCATTCGTATTCCAGAAGATATTACGATTATCGGTTGTGATGATCAAGATGTGGCAGATATTTTAGGCATTACGACGATTTCGTATTGTAGTAAAAATGTTGGTGTGAAGGCATTCGAATTATTATATGAAAAGATTAATGATGAGAAAATAGATGTAAAGCACGTAGAGTTATTGCCAGAATTAGTACATAGGGAAACAACATAATAGATAAGGTGTGAAAATCGCTTTTCAAAATTGCGTTTGGTATAATTATGGACAATCTATGAGGGCTAAAAGGGGTTTTGATATGAGATCAAAAGTAGTAAAAGTAATTCTACTCATTACAATTGCATCCTTCTGTTTATTTGCATATGGCTTTGTTTCAGGTGTAAATGATGTGTTAAATCCGAAAGCTTCAAATGTAATTAAAAAGACCGATGTAGTGGCAAAAGAGAAAAAGAAAACGGGAACGTTACAAATCGTTAGTTTAGGTGATTCATTAACACGCGGTGTTGGTGATAAAGAAGGAATTGGCTATATTGGACGAATGAAAGAAGATTTACAAAAAGATTATAAGCAAAAGATTGCTTTAACTAACTTAGCTGTTAGTGGTGCAAAAATGCCTGACTTATTAAAACAAATGGAGAGTAGTGGCGCTCAATATTCAATTAAGCAAGCAGATGTAATCGTTTTAACGATAGGAGGAAATGATTTATTTCCAGGATGGGAATCACTTGGAAAGATAGACTTAGAAACATATCGTCCTGATACAGAAACGTTCCAAAATGAAGCGAAGAAAATTATAGAAGAAATTCGTAAGTTAAATACAGATAGTCCTATTTTTTGGCTTGGTTTATACAATCCTTTTGAAGATGTAGCAGATTTAAAAGGATCATCAAATATTGTTGTAGACTGGAATGCATCTCTAGAAAAATTAGCGCTAAATAATAAAAATGTGTATATTACACCGACATTTGATTTATTCCAAAACCGCGGGAAAGATTTATTATACTCCGATCATTTTCATCCGAATGAAGTAGGGTATACATATATGGCGGACCGATTAGTTCAAAATGTTGTGAGTAAATTAAAGCTAGAACAAGGAGGGGTAAAATGACGACGATACTTTCTGTACGAGACGTGAAGAAAGTAATTGGGAAGAAGACTATTGTAGAGAATATTTCCTTCGATGTAAAACAAGGAGAAGTGTTTGGCTTCCTAGGACCGAATGGTGCCGGAAAAACAACTACCATTCGAATGTTAGTTGGATTGATTAAAGAAACAGAAGGTACAATTTCTATCGGCGGCTATTCTATTAAGGAAAATTTCAGAGAAGCGATGCGTCAAATTGGGAGTATCGTTGAAAACCCTGAACTGTATACATATTTAACGGGATGGGAAAATTTAAAACAATTTGCCCGTATGTTAGGTGGCATATCGGATGAACGTATTATTAAAATTGCTCAAATGGTTCATTTGGATGAAAGGATTCACGATAAAGTAAAAACGTACTCACTTGGTATGAAACAGCGCCTTGGCATTGCGCAAGCGCTCCTTGGGAATCCTAAATTACTCATATTAGATGAGCCAACAAATGGTTTAGATCCAGCTGGAATTAGAGAACTTAGGGAATTTATACATAAGCTTGTGGAAGAAGAAAATATGAGTGTGTTTATTTCAAGTCACTTGCTAAGCGAAGTACAAATGATATGCGATCGGGTTGCTATTATTCATAAAGGAAAAATGATAACAGTTGCCAAGGTTGAAGAGTTAATTAAAACAGCAAGTGATCGTGTAGAATGGATTGTTACACCGATTTCTAAGGCGAAAGATATGCTAGAAGATGCTGAGGAAGTAAGAGAAGTGAGTATAGAAGATGATCGATTACTATGCCGCATGGATGTCGCATCTATAAGTAATTGGAATAAACATTTTGTAGAAAACGAGATAGATGTACATAGTGTTAAGGAGCTTGTATTTACGCTAGAAGATTTATTTATTGAACTCACAAGGGGTGAGCAGCATGCGTGAATTTGCGAATCTAGTTTTAAATGAATCGGAGAAAATTTATCGTAAGAAACGTATTTTTGTTGTCATGCTTATTTTAGCAATCTTAATCCCGCTTTTTGTGTATGCGCAGTATCGTGAAGTAGAAACGACACAAAAAAGGCTAGGTACAACGGATTGGAAAGTTTCGCTGCAACAACAAATTGTTGATTCTCAAAACCGCTTGAACAATTCTAGACTACCAGAAGAATGGCGGGATTGGCTGAAGGTAAGAGTGGAGCAGCAACAATATTATTTAGATCACGATATTAACCCGATGGCACCAGGCGCACCGACTTTTGTAAGGGCGTTTATTGAGCAAGGAATTACATTGTTTATTCCGCTTCTTGTAATGATTGTTGCTATTGATATTGTTTCAGGAGAACGAAGTGATGGAACGATGAAGATGCTACTTACGCGGCCGATTCGGCGCTGGAAAATACTCCTTAGTAAGTACGTGACGATGTTATTTTTCATTTCACTCATACTGTTACTTGTCGGTCTGTTTGCTTACGTATTATCAGGTCTTGTATTTGGATACTCAGGATGGAATTTACCTGTTTTAACAGGTTTTGTTATCGATAAGGAAACGTTAAATACGAATTTTGTGCATCTTATTCCGCAGTGGCAATATATTTTGATGGCGTATGGATTAGCTTGGTTTGTTGCTATCGTTGTCGGAACTATATCATTTATGGTTTCTGTTTTAATTAGAAATACACCAGCTGGTATGGGTGTTATGTTAGCCGCATTAATTGCAGGTGGCATTTTGAGCTCATTCGCAACATCTTGGGAAGGTGCGAAATATATTTTTAGTGTGAATTTATCATTAACAGATTATCTATCAGGAAAATTACCTGCATTACAAGGTTTATCGATGGGGTTTTCTTTAATGAATTTAACTGTTTGGGCCGTTGTGTCCCTTATTATTTCGTTTGTAGTATTTACAAAGCAGGATATGGTGAATTAATTGGACGGGAAGTGAAAGTATGAAAAATGCTTTAAAAAATGATTGGGGTTCTTTATTGGCACCAGAATTTGAGAAAGAATATTATCACAAGCTGGTTGATTTTTTGAAAGAAGAGTACAGTACACATGTTGTGTATCCGAAACTAGAAAATATTTTTAGCGCTATAGAGTATACAAGTTATGCAAATACAAAGGTCGTTATCTTAGGACAAGATCCATACCACGGACCGGATCAAGCGCATGGTTTAAGTTTTTCGGTACAACCCGGCATTAAAACGCCACCGTCATTGTTAAATATGTATAAAGAACTCCGAGATGAATATGGTTATGAAATCCCGAATAACGGTTATTTAGTAAAGTGGGCAGAACAAGGAGTTTTATTATTAAATACGGTATTAACAGTTCGTCAAGGTGAGGCGAATTCTCATAAAGGAAAAGGATGGGAGCATTTCACGGATCGTGTAATTGAGCTATTAAATGAACGTGAAAACCCAGTTATTTTCATATTGTGGGGACGTCATGCACAGGCGAAGAAAAAGTTAATTACGAATACGAAGCATCATATTATCGAATCTGTACATCCAAGCCCACTATCAGCAAGACGTGGTTTTTTTGGTAGTAAGCCATACTCTAAAGTAAATACGATTTTAGCTAATATGGACGAGAGAGAAATTGATTGGGAAATACCAAATCTATAAATAGAAAAGGTAGTTAACAGTTGTTAACTACCTTTTTATTATTGTTGTTCGTTCTTTAATTTTGCATCTAGTACAAATGTACCGAATGGGATAATTGATGAAACGAATGCCCCAAGTGCCCATGCAATTGATTTGCGGTGTACGATTGTTACTTGAATTACCGCAAAGATGAATAGAATAAATAAAACACCATGAGCCATACCTGTAATTTTAACAGCTGTTGCAAATCCTGCGAAATATTTTAATGGCATTGCTACAAATAATAGTAATAGGAAAGAAATCCCCTCAATTAAGCCGATTGCTCTTAATCGTCCGATTGGTGTAGATAACATGAAATAGCCTCCTTTAACGTATGCTTGTATATAGTAAATTTGTATTCTTTTTCAAAATAAAATAGTCTATTTTGTTTCATTATATACAAAAAGAAAGTTTACACTACGAGAATAGTGCAAAGTTCAAAATATAGTCACAAAAACGTGGTAATTTAAATAAAAACCTATTTGAAGTATTTGACTTCAAATAGGTTTTGTGAATGAAACTATTAAGCAAGTACTTCGTTTTTTAGTACAAATTTCTCAACTACTTTTGCAACGCCATCGTTCATATTTGTATCTGTTACGTAGTTTGCAATTTCTTTAATATCATCTGGTGCATTGCCCATTGCAACACCAAGACCAGCAAATTCAATCATCGCTTGGTCATTATAGCTATCGCCCATTGCGATAACTTCTTCACGCTCAATGCCAAGCTTTTGGATCAGTTTGTTTAAGCTCGTTCCTTTTGTAACACCAGCTTCAGTAAATTCTAAGAAGAATGGTTTAGAACGCATAACACTTAATTGGCCTTCTAGTTGTTTTTGTAGTTTCTTTTCTACTACAACAAGGCGTTCAGCCTCTTTATTCATTAATACTTTTACTACAGGCTCTTGAACAGCAGCTTTAAAGTCATCCACTACAACAATTGGCATACCAGTAATATCGCCCTCGATTTCAGTATAAGGATTATTTTCTTCCGTTACGATATCATCGCCCATATAAGTATGAATCCATACATCTTCAGTTTTACTAATTTCAAATAGGTTGTGAACGATTTCAGGAGATAGCGTACTACTAAAGATTTCCTCGTTTGTTTTACAGTTAATAATTTTTGCGCCATTAAAAGATAGAATGAAACTGCCGTATTCTTCTAAACGAAGTTCTTTCGCTACATTGCGCATACCAAAAGTTGGACGTCCAGAAGCAAGTACAACTTTTACACCTTGTTCTTGTGCAGTCATTAGGGCTTCTTTCGTACGAGGTGAAATAGTATGGTCGTCACGTAATAAAGTATCATCTAAATCTAAAACAATCATTTTATAAGTCATATTGAAAATTCCTCTCTTTGTTGAAATAGAAATAAAGTTTTATGAAGATATTGGGGAATATATAGTAAGACATCGAACTTCTTCATATGAAGTTAGGAAAAGTTCTATATTGTTAGTATAAATTACCATGAGCATGTTGCCCATGATAATTTATACCGCTAATGCTTGATTAGCTCTCACTTTATCATTATCGTAACAACTCTAAAGATAGAGTGCAATAATGGAAGTTTTCCAATTTACGATGGTTGTTTTTCTGTTGAACGAGAAAATAGTATTTCAAGCAAAATTGCCATTACAGATCCAAGAACGAGACCGTTACTTAAAAACGATGCTAAAAATGGTGGGAGCGTAGAAAATGCCCCTGCTGGAACAAACATAACTCCAACTCCTGTAAAGATTGAAAGACCTGCTACTTTAAATAATCGTTCTTTATTCTGCACTGTTTCGTATTCGCGAAAGGCAAGACCAATCATGCTTGCAAATACAGGATAAATGGCAGCATATCCGACTGCGACAGGGATTGCCGCAAAGAATGAAGTAATCTTTGGGAATATACTAACGAGAATAATAAAACTTGATCCTAACATAAATGGGAGTCTCTTATAAATATTAGTCGTTGCGATAAAGCCTGCTGATCCAGAAATGGCGACAGGTCCAATAGCTGAAAAAAAACCTCCTAGCAATTGATTGATTCCTGTTATAATGCCGGCTTGTTTGAAACGATCTGGTGCTGCATTTTTTTCATACTTAGAGACAATCTTTTGGACAACGCGAATACTTGCCAACATATTTGTTAGAAGTAATAGTGTAACGAAAACTACCGTAATTGCCATGTTCCATTCAATACGAGGCATTCCGAAAACAAACAGAGACGGAAAACGGATTATATCGGTCACAGGCGTTACTGGATTAGATAATCCGAAGCATGCGAATAATATCCAGCCGCAGACGATACTGAAAAGAACGGAATATTGTCCAATAATAGGTAGCTTCATGATGAAAAAGGATAGTAAAATAACAATGAGTGAAAGAATAAATACGTTAGCTTGTACTTCTGTATGTTGTCCGTCAAGGCCGAACATTCCCTTTAAGAAGGCCCCGCTAAGTTGCGCGACAAGAAGAAATAAATATGTTCCAATGACTGTCGGCGTAAAATAGCGAACTAGTTTATCGATGAATCCAAAAACGCTAAGAATAATACAAATGATACCACTTAATAAGAAAGCGTACTGAAGGACTTTCAGCGTTTCATTGCTGGATCCAAATAATACGACACCTAAACTTGCATAAAGGGAGAAAATTCCCCACCAAAGACCTGCAGGACCTTCTTGAATGGGAAGTTTATGCCCAAATATAGCTTGCAGTAGGCCAGCAAAACCAAGAACAAATAATGTTCTTTGTACGAATGCAATAGCTTCAGCGCCATCGAGACCATAACTAGTTGCGACGCTAATTGGTACGATAAGGCTCCCAGCTAAAATAAATAGCGCCCATTGTAAGGCGGAAAGAAATGTTTTCATTATATCAACCTCTTTCATAGATTCCGTATCTAGTATATATGTATTTCATTTCCACTGGCAAAGATTGTAGATAGAGAAAAGAGTTGAAGCACGATATGAATGCACGTAAGCAGTTATGGATAGCAGTTATATGTATGACTTTTGTTGTAATTCTTGGAACGTTAGGATTTATGATGATTGAAGAGATTAGTTTGTTTCAAGCATTTTGGATGACGATGATTACTGTATTAACCGTTGGATACGGAGATGCCGTTCCTGTAACACAGGCAGGAAAAGTTTTTGCGCTTCTTATCATACCGATTGGAGTCGGCATTGTTACGTATGCAATTGGTGTAGTGGCAGCTATGATTGTTGAAGGGAATTTATTTCATGCAGTGCGGAGGAAGAAGATGGATAAACAAATAGCACAGTTACAAAATCATATTATCGTATGTGGTTGTGGTAGAGTAGGGCTTCAAGTTGTACATGAATTGCAAGAAAAGAAAATTCCATTTGTCGTCGTGGATAAAGATGAAAGCATATTAGAGAAGGAAAAACTTTTGTATGTACACGGAGATGCAACGGAAGACCAAGTGTTACATCATGCCGGAATTTCAAAGGCAGCTGGTTTAGTTGCTATCGTTGCAAATGATGCCGAAAATGTATTTATTACATTAACGGCAAGGGGATTAAACGATGCAATTAAAATTGTGGCAAGAGCGGAAAAACCAGAAACTGAAGACAAATTGAAGCGGGCTGGGGCAAATAAGGTGATTAATCCATCTAGCATGGCAGGAATTCATATTGCAAAAGGTATTGCGAATCCGCTAACAGTTCATTATATTGATACAGTACTGTATGGCTTGGAGCAGTCATTTGTAATTGAAGAAATTGCAGTCGGCGAGGGCTCTATTTTAACTAATAAATCGTTATTAGAGAGTGATGTGAGAAATCAATTTGATGTAACAATTTTAGCCATTTTGAGAAATGGGGATGTTATACATAATCCAACGGGGCAGGAAAAACTACAAGAACATGATATGATAATAGTGTTTGGTTCAGTAGAGAAGCTGGGACAATTTGAGAAAGAACTACAAAGTAAGAGGTGACAAGGAATGCAAATATCGAGCGATAAGATTTTAAATAAAATGGCGAATGAAATTGCAAAGGCAAAAAGCAGTGAAGGGCAACAATCAAAAGCGCATTTATTAGTTGTGCGTGCGTTATGTGATTTATTATTAGATGAACAAGCTGAGCCTTCTATGTATAGAGAACCTGAGATTCCATCGCAAGTAATTGGATCTCAGCCTATGACGACAGTTCAACCAGTTATGCCGGTTTCTGGAGAACCTGTTTATATAAAAGAAGAAGGTGCAAACGGTAATTCTTTATTTGATTTCTAGAAGATAAATCGTTTGGCTTATATGAAAAAATTGCTTATGATAAAGGTAAAAAAAGGGGAATTAAGATGAAAATTTTCTTTTTACTAGGTTGTATTGCAGCAGGGCTATCTGTTGCTTTAGGGGCTTTTGGAGCACATGGTTTAGAAAATAAAGTTTCTGCAAAAATGTTAGAAGTTTGGAAAACAGGCGTTACATATCAAATGTTTCATGCAGGTGGACTATTCGTAGTTGCTTTATTGATGGATAAAATTCAATCATCACTTTTAACTACTGCTGGCT
Organism: Bacillus cereus group sp. TH152-1LC; assembly: GCF_027710505.1. Lineage (NCBI taxonomy): Bacteria > Bacillati > Bacillota > Bacilli > Caryophanales > Bacillaceae > Bacillus > Bacillus cereus group sp. TH152-1LC. The sequence continues at coordinate 110,820 of NZ_JAQFNK010000010.1, forward strand.
GGCTTATGGTAGCTGGGATTATTATGTTTTCAGGCAGTTTGTATGCATTAAGTACGACAGGTATTAAGTTCTTTGGCCCAATTACACCTCTTGGTGGTGTAGTTTTTATCGTAGCATGGATCTTAGTCGGAACTGCAGTTGTAAAAGGGTTATAAAAAACAAAAGCTGGCATATGCCAGCTTTTTTTATGGTCTTGGAGCATAAGTTGCTTGTTGACTAGGTAAATAAGTAATTTCTTCTGGGAATTCCACATAATCTAAGTAAATCATTAATAGTAAAAAACGTTTCCCTGATTGTGGCTCACTAATTACAATATGATCACGACCAGCTGCTTCGATAATACCTGTATATGATTGGGTACCGAGTGAGCTACCACGTTCATAAGTCATTACAACCGTAGCTTGCTTACCCTTGTTTAAACGAAGGATATTTTCAATATAGGATTGTTCTAATGGTAACATGCCTTGAGAAACGGCATATTGAGCTTGCGCCGCTTGTTGTTGCATCGCTTGCTGTTGTTGCTGTTGCTGTGGGGTCATTTGTTGCGGTTGTACATAAGTTCCAGATGGTTGATAAAATCCAGTTCCGTAATACGGGTTTTGTTGCTGTGCCATTCAAAAATCCCTCCTCATTATCAATCCTTAATAAACGCTAGGACAATCTTCGCCAGATGGCTGGAAGAAGCAGTGCTTTTTGAAGCGACCAGAGTTTTGTTGATTATACCAAGTTGACGGACAAGGGCCTTCAGGTCTAAAAAACCATAAGGCAAAGTTGGCAGGCCAAAAGCGTTGTCCCTGAATCGTTCGCCTTGCTAATGCGATATCTTGTTCTCTTGCACGCTGATAAAAATACCCTTTTTGCGTTGCCTCAAAACCGCCAGGATTTTGATACACCATTTGACGTAAATTCCGTATTTTTTTAAAATCTAAACAATTTCCGCGGACACGATTTACCCCAACGTTTCCGACCATCAACATCCCCTGTTGTCCTTCTCCTTCGGCTTCAGCACGCATCAGTCTAGCTAACAACTTTACATCTTCTTCGTTATAAGCAATAACGCCCATTATGTGTCACCTCTCTTTTTGGAATACCTTGTGGAAAGAGGTTTATCTCTAGATGAAGTGTGTAACAATTACTAGTTCATACGTATGAGAAAAAGGACTCAGATATGACAACCAAACGAAGTTTTACATGGAGAGAGGAAAATAAAAAAAGCTAGCATGAGCTAGCTTTTCATCATTAAAATACTTTAGACCATAAGTTTGAGAAGAAATCTCCAATAGAGCGCATTGTTAATACGAACCAATTTGCTTTTTCAACTTCTTCTGTCGTTTTCGCAGTAACTTTCATGTTTTTATTTCCATCTAAAAATCCGTATTTATCAGTCGGTTCTAGGACGATGGAACCTACCTTCGCCTCCTTCTTAACAGGAGCGACTAAATGTCCACCTTCAGCGAGCGATTTATCTACTTCAGTAGAAATTTTGTAAGGTGATTTGTCACCCTTTTTCGCAATGACTGTTATTTCTTTTTCAGGTGCAACAGTTACTTGATCTTCTTTCCCTTTTACTACAGAGATTGTATTGTGTTTATCAACTTTTAATTTTTGTTTTTCAAAGTTATTAAATCCATATTCAATTAATGCACGAGATTCAGTGAAACGCTCGTCCATTGATTTTGTTTTAATAATTACTGAAATAAGGCGTAAGTCACCACGTTTTGCTGTAATAGTGAATCCGTATCCAGCAGTATCAGAACTACCAGTTTTTAAACCATCTGTTCCTTCATAAGAGAAAGCGGCACCTGGTAACATCCAGTTCCAGTTTTCCATACGAATTGGTTTCGGATGATTATCTGGGAAGTTTCTAAATCTTTGTTTTGTATCCTCTAGCATTTCTGGATACTTTGTAATCATTGCTTTTGAAAGCATACCCATATCGCGAGCTGACATGGAATTTTCTCCATTCGGATCCGTTCCTTCAGGATGTTTTCCCTTTAAGTCAGCGTTATTTAACCCAGTAGCATTTACAAATTTATATTTCTTTAACCCTAGTTTTTTTGCATGTTCATTTGCAAGATTTAAGAAGTTTTTCTCACTTCCTGCAAGAAGTTCTGCTAAGGCAATACTAGATCCGTTTGCAGAGAAGATAACGATAGAATGATATAATTCTCTTACAGTATACTGACGTCCCTTTTCAAACGGAACGTTAGAGAATTCATTATTACGTGAAACTTCATAAGCGTAATCAGAAATGTTTACCTTTGTATCCCAAGTGATTTTTCCTTCTTTGATTGCTTCTAATACAGCATAAACAACAATTAGTTTTGACATACTAGCGATAGCTAGCAATTCATCTGGATTTTGTTCATGCAGTATTTTTCCTGTATCTGCATCGAATAGAAGTGCAGCAGCTGCCTCAATGTGTATCTTTTCTTCCGCATGGGATGTTGTTACTCCTAAGGAAGAAATTGACAATAAAAACGCTAGTAAAATAGACAAGATTTTCTTCATATAGATTATCACCTTCGCATCGTTATTAGCATGTAGCTCGTACCATTTTAGCATAAATTTGGATATAGAAAGGTTACAATTTTGTAAGGAATTTGAAAGGAATTTGTCGATTTTTGTTCAAATTTGCGGAGAAAAGAAGGTTTTTGAAGAGAAATATAGAGGGTAATAAAAAAAGGAACGAATTTCGTTCCTTTTTTCACGATTTACCCCGCATTAACGGGCAGTAAGATCCCCACCTCAAAATTAAGCGAAAGCAAGGAGGTTAGGTGGGCGATTAACTGCCCGTAAAAGCCCGATTGGTGAAGGTTGATTAAAGTTTCACTTTATATGTGTAAAAATTTCTCTACCTTTTCGTCAGGTAAAATGTTTCCAACGAAAAATGTTCCGAATTCACCATAACGAGCACTTACTTCATCGAAACGCATTTCATATATAAGTTTTTTAAATTGAAGAACATCGTCAGCGAATAATGTTACGCCCCATTCAAAATCGTCGAATCCAACTGATCCTGAAATAACTTGGCGTACCTTACCTGCGTACTGGCGACCAATTTTACTATGGCTGTACATCATTTTCTTGCGTTCTTCCATAGGAAGCATGTACCAGTTGTCATCACCTTGGCGACGCTTGTCCATTGGATAGAAGCAAATGTGATTTGCTTTTGGTAGTTCTGGATATAAGCGAGCTAAGATTTGTGGGTTTTGATATGGATCTTCATCAGCTGGAAGGTAGTTGCTTAGTTCAACAACAGATACGTAAGAGTATGCAGGAACCATATATTCAGCTAATGTTGTTTTATTCAATTCTGTCTCAATTTCATTTAACTCTTCCATTGTTGGACGTAAAATCATAAGCATAATATCAGCTTTTTGGCCAACAACTGTATACATTGCATGACTGCCTTTTTTCGCAGTAGCTACTTCGTTCCATTTTTCAACGACATTTAAAAATTCAGACACAGCTTGTCCGCGTTCGTCGCTAGATAATGTTTTCCATGCAGCCCAATCAATAGAACGTAAATCATGTAAACAATACCAGCCATCTAACGTTGTTGTTGCTTCACTCATTCTATTCACCTCAGTTAATGATAGTTTTACACGTTAACTATAGCATATATAGTTTTAAAATCATCTATATAAAGCTTTGGCGCATAAAATTGTCACATTTAAGTTTATTTGAAAATAGGAGGGAATAAGGCTTAAAGGGGCATTATTTCTAGGCTGAATTTTATGAAAATATAATCATTTTCATTTTATCTATTTTTTGGGAGCTATAAGTTTAAAATAGAGAGGAAAAGCAGTATTCTTAAAGATAGAGTTTTTTTAACATAAGTAGGAGGGTTTATTCGTGAGCAACTTATTTACAACAGTAAAAGAAAAAGTTCAAGGAAAAGGCATTTCTATCGTACTTCCTGAAGGAACTGATGAAAGAATTCTAGGCGCTGCAGAGCGTTTAGCAAAAGAAGAGTTAGTACAACCAATCTTAGTTGGTAATAAAGAAGAAATTAGCGCAAAAGCTGCTAGCATGAATTTAACATTAGCGGGCGTTGATATTTATGACCCAGCTACATACGAAGAAATGGATGCAATGGTAGCATCTTTCGTTGAACGCCGTAAAGGTAAAGCAACTGAAGAAGACGCTCGCAAAATCCTTAAAGACGAAAACTACTTTGGTACAATGCTTGTATACATGGGCAAAGCACACGGTTTAGTAAGTGGTGCAGCTCACTCTACAGCTGATACAGTTCGTCCAGCACTTCAAATTATTAAAACAAAACCAGGTGTTACAAAAACTTCTGGCGTATTCATCATGGTACGTGAAGAAGAGAAATATGTATTCGCTGATTGCGCAATTAACATTGCACCAAACAGCCAAGATTTAGCTGAAATTGGTATCGAGAGTGCGAAAACTGCTGAACTATTCGGTATTGATCCACGCGTTGCTATGTTAAGCTTCTCTACAAAAGGTTCTGCGAAATCTCCAGAAACAGAAAAAGTTGTAGAAGCAACTCGCATTGCAAAAGAAATGGCTCCAGAATTAACTTTAGATGGAGAATTCCAATTCGATGCTGCATTCGTACCATCTGTAGCTGAGAAAAAAGCTCCAGGTTCTACAATTAAAGGTGATGCTAACGTATTCGTATTCCCAAGCTTAGAAGCTGGTAATATTGGCTACAAAATCGCTCAACGTTTAGGTAACTTCGAAGCAGTAGGACCAATCTTACAAGGTTTAAACATGCCTGTAAATGACCTATCTCGTGGATGTAACGAAGAAGAAGTGTACAAGTTAGCTTTAATTACAGCAGCTCAAGCACTTTAATTTTATAATGAATTGAAATAAAGACCGTCGCTATAATAGCGACGGTCTTTATTTTTCTAAGCCAAGTGCTTTATTGTTACGATCAATAATACGTTGTAAATTCGTCTCATATAAAGGTATTTCATCTATTGTTAATTGAGATGGTGTTAACTTTGGAGCGAATTGTTGCAATGTTTTTAAAAGGCGCATCATTAAATCTTGTACTGTAATGGTTTCGCCAAGTAATTCTGAAAGTGAAGCCATCGTGCTCGGTACAATTTCAGGGTACGTAAAGCGTGTTTCTTCTCCTTGAATGGCTAGGTTGTAGAAATCACGAACGAGTGCGGCACGTTCAGAGCCACTTCCTGTAGCACATAGATAAATTTGGACAGCGACACCGCCGCGAATACGGCGCTGTGAAATGCCAGCGAATTTTTGATCGCGAATACTTAAATCGTAGCTACCAGGACAGTAAGAACCAACAATTTCTTTTGCTTCGATTGTAACATCGTAATCGCGTAACATTTCCTTAATTAAATGCCACATTGTATCGTATCCAAGGTCAATATCGATACCTTTTTCCGTCTCTTGGAATAAAAGCGATACATTTAAAACACCTTCATCCAGTACGACTGCAAGTCCGCCAGAATTACGAACGATAACATGGAAGTTGTTTTCCTTTAAAAAGGAAATACCTTCTTCTAAGTGTGGTAGGCGTGAATCTTGAATGCCAAGAACAATTGTATTGTGATGAACCCAAGAACGCATTGTTGCAGCTGATTGACCGTTTCCAATGCTTGTGCATAATGTGTCATCCATTGCGAATGACTGCAATGCATGGAATGTTGGACCCAAACTAGATTGATCTACAATACGCCACTCTGGCTGAGATAAAATGGAACGGGAATTGCTCATATAACTAACCCCTTATCTTTAAAATGACAATCTCTATTATAGCAAAAAATAACGAAATTAGTTTTTGAGAGGGAACCTTACTGAATTGTAAGGTTGTTGTAAGGAAAGTGAATTGGTTAAACGAGCTACGATGGTTAAACTAAGAGATGCAATTATGATTTTGGGAGGCATACAAATGAAAAAAGTTAAATTAGGACTTGTAGCGATTATGTCAGCAGCCGTATTTAGTGGCTGTTCTATTATGGATATGATTGCGCCCCAAGCAAAGGGCGTTGTTATGTACGGAGATGAAACAGGCGTTCAAAAAACAATGGATCAATATAAAGATAAATTTGAATCCCAAAGTAAATTTGAAGCAAAACTCGGTACTGTCAATGAGAAAAAGGTTTTAATTATGAATAAAACAACAGCTGAAAAAATGGTAAAAGAAAACATGCTGAAAAAGGTAGTAAAAGAAGATGTGGAACCAATTAAAGCATTGCCATCTGTTTCAGATGAAGTGGGAATCGTATTCGCTAAAGAGGAACAAAAAGATGTAGTAATTGATGGAAAGAAAATGAAATATGAAGGTAATGTAGTAATCGGTGATGCGCGTAAATATACAGATATGTATGCAGTTGTTAGTGATGCTGAATATACAAAGATAAATGAACCGGTAAAAACGATTGGATTAGCAGCCTTTAAAGAAAATCCAAAGGAAAAGATTTTCCCAGATATAAAGAGAGGTTCTAACGTAGAAGAAGTGCATATGGTTGAGGTGAAGTAACAAAAAAAGGATGCATGCAATGCATCCTTTTTATTCTGCAATTTTTTCTAAATTACCGTTTCGATCCATTCGGAAAGATGTTTGAGAACGTTCCTCGTCATCCATAACTGCCAACTTACGAGCGCGGTTCATAATATTCATAAGTGTTTCGTAATCTTCTTGTACAGTATGAGATTGTTTTTCTAATTTTTCTAGTTTCTTTTCTAGTTCTTCATTTCGAAGGATTTGTGATTTGATTTCTTGTTTCAATCTCGTATTCTCGTTTTCAAGAGCTGTCACTTTTATATTTGAAGATCCGACTGTTTGTAAAAAATAAATAACATCTTGCATTGTCATAGAGCTTTTTGCAGCAGGAACAGTAGATTCTTGATATGGAATAGCTTCTTTATATTGTACAATTGCTTCCTCTTGTACGAATTCTTCATAATCAGTTATCGCCTCTGAAGCTGGTGGTGTATAAAGTAAACGTTTTTTCGCTTGTTCACCGCTTGCAGCACGCATTTTATCCTTACGATGTTTTTTTGCTAGTTGAAGAGCTTGTTCATAACTATAGCGAACAACAGCGTTCCAACGGAAACCACAGGCAGCCGATGTACGATTTAATTGATCTCCTACTTCTTCAAATGCATTTAATTGAGTACTTCCTTCTCGAACGTGACGAAGTACAGTTTCAGCAAGTAATAAATCATCCTCATCTGTCCAAGCATCTTGTCTTACTTTCATAGATTCAACTCCCTTTCTTTTTATGAACTTCCTATTTTTATAATGGGCAAAAAAAGGAGCTTTTATACAAAGCTTTTAAAAATATAGTAGATTTCGATGAAAGGTATAAAGTGAAACTTTAATCAGTGGGGGTTTTCTTCATCCCCCACTGATTATTAGTCTTCACCAATCGGACTTTTATGGGCAGCCCGACCCCCACCTAGATTCTTTGCTTTCGCTGAATTTTGAGGTGGGAGTCTTACTACCCGTTAAAGCGGGATAAATTTTGCCAAGAATGAGGGGAACTTCTGTAGGAGAACATATAAATATGAAGCATTATATGAGGAAAGAGCTTTATAGGGAAACTTGCAACGAGCTTCAAAGAGCGGTAAAATACCATTTAGTGTTTATTTTTAAATGTACTTGAGAAAAGTTTAAAATAGAGGAAGTGTTATATAATGGGAAACGAATTTCGTGTGTGTGATGATTGTCAGGCAACGAACGTTAAAACGTTAATTCCGAAGTTAAAAAAAGTAGATTCATGTGCAAAAATTGAAGTTGCATGTCAGTCTTACTGTGGTCCTGGTCGTAAAAAATCATTTGCATTTGTAAATAACCGTCCAGTTGCGGCTCCAACAGAAGACGAATTAATTGTAAAAATTGAAGCAAAGTTAAATAAGTAAGGAAAAGAAGAGTGAACAGATTACTCTTCTTTTTTTATGCCCAGAAGAGGAAGGATTTATTCTGAGAAAGCTTAATTGGTGATGATAATAGGTAATGATATATAGGTATTATCTATTTATTAAGGTCTCGGCCTATATGAATTTGTATTTCAAAATAATAGTTGACAGTCTTTGGAAGCGATAGGTAGAATAGAAGGTGTCTGATTCTGAGAATCATTATCAAGAAAAGGTTGATTCGCTTATTTTTTTATTACTATTTGAGAATAGATTTCATTTCATTAAATATATGTTGTTGGTTAGGATGGTTGAGGGATGGAAGCGAGCGCAAGGAGTATAGAACAGCAAGATGTGAATGTTAAAGAGATTAAGAGCAGACCGCTCATTGCTTCTATTATTTTAATAGTAGGTACAATTTTGTTAGCTTTAAGCATGGCAGTTTCTATGTCGTTTGGTGCTGCAGATATTAGTTTAAAGACTGTATGGCAAGCTGTGTTTCAGTTTGACGGTTCTATTACGCATCATAACGTAATTCAAGAACTTCGCATGCCTAGAGCGATAGGGGGCGTAGTTGCAGGTGCCTTTTTAGCAGTATCAGGGGCAATTATGCAAGGTATGACGCGAAATCCACTTGCATCCCCATCGTTAATGGGGATTACAGATGGGGCTGTATTTGGAATTGCAATTATGTATGCATTCTTCCCTAATTCACCTTATTTAATGTTCGTTATTGCATCGTTTATTGGTGCTGCGTTTGGAGCGAGCATTGTATATGGAATTGGATCTTCTTCACCAGGTGGATTAACGCCTGTGAAATTAGCTTTAGCAGGTGCAGCAATTAGTGCTTTATTAGGGGCCATTTCATCTGGAATTGCGCTATATTTCAACCTTGCCCAAGAGGTGAGTATGTGGAATGCAGGCGGAGTTGCTGGTGTGAAATGGGAAAGTATTAATATGTTAGTACCGATTGGTCTTGTTTGTCTTTTTATTGCAATTATAATGTCGAGGTATATTACAATTTTAAGCTTCGGTGAAGAAATTGCGATTGGGCTTGGTCAAAATACGACATTAATTAAATTTATCGGAACAGTACTTGTTCTTGTGTTAACAGGTTCTGCAGTTTCTATGGCGGGATCGGTTGGATTTGTTGGTCTTGTAATCCCGCATATGACTCGTTTCCTTGTAGGCTCAGACTATAGATGGGTTATTCCATGTTCTGCGGTCTTAGGCGGACTGTTAATTGAATGTGCAGATATGTTATCTCGCGTTATTAATCCGCCGTTTGAAACGCCAATTGGAGCAATTACAGCGCTAATTGGGGTTCCATTCTTCCTCTACTTAGCACGTAACGAAGGGAGAGGGAAAATGTGAGGACAAGTGTCTTAACAAAAAAGAACGTTTCGGTTTTAACAATTTTAGTAGGATTAATCGTTACTGTATTTTTAGTAAGTTTAAATACAGGTACATTTAAAATACAGGTACATTTAAAATACCACCAATGGACGTATTAAAGTCATTGGTTGGACTTGGGGCTGAAGATCAGTCTGTTATTTTATTTGAATTCCGTATGCCACGTATGGTTATTGCTATATTAGTTGGATCTGCTTTAGCAATGTCAGGTGCGATTTTGCAAGGGTTATCACGAAATCCACTTGCTGATCCAGGTATTATCGGTATTAACGCTGGAGCGGGATTAACAGTTGTTATCTTCGTCTACTTTTTCTTCGGTAAAGTTGGGACTGGTACATTTTTATCTGTGTTTATCCTTCCATTCTTCGCGTTAGTTGGTGCGATATTAGCAGCAGTTATCATTTATTTACTAGCATGGAAAGACGGCGTGTCATCAACGAGATTAATACTTGTCGGTATCGCTGTTGCAGCTGGATTTGGTGCTGTTAGTTTAATTTTTTCTATGAAGATGACGTCTAACGATTTCCGTTTTGCGACGATTTGGTTAGCAGGAAGTTTGTGGGGCACAGATTGGAAGTTCGTACTAAGTGTACTTTCATGGATGATTATTTTCTTGCCACTTGCTATTAGTAAGGCGCACATATTAAATGTAATGAACCTAGGCGACTCTACAGCTGTTGGCCTTGGTTTAAATGTAGAAAAAGAAAGACGTAAATTATTATTTATTGCAGTTTGTTTAGCTGGTGCATCTGTCGCTGTTGCCGGAGGAATTGGTTTTATCGGCTTAATGGCTCCGCATTTAGCGAGGTGCCTTGTTGGTGGTAAACATCAAATTATGCTGCCTACCGCTGCACTAATAGGGACGTTTTTACTTTTATTCGCAGACGTAATTTCAAGAAGTGTGTTAACAACTTCAGAAATACCGGTCGGTCTTGTTATTTCTGTAATTGGTGCACCGTATTTTATATACTTACTTATGAGGACAAAATAAAGGGAGGCTTTTTGTATGGCAACTTTAGCAGTTGATGCGGTATCTGTTGGCTATAATGAAGGGTTAATTATTGATGGATTAACAGTTGAAATTCCGGAAGGGAAAATTACAACAATTATTGGACCGAATGGTTGTGGAAAGTCCACATTATTAAAAACGGCTTCTCGTATTTTGAAGGCGAAAAAAGGTACTGTTTATCTTGACGGAAAAGCAATTGAGAAACAACCAACGAAAGAAATCGCAAAGAAAATGGCAATTTTACCACAGACTGCAGAAGTGCCAACTGGCCTTACTGTGTTTGAGCTTGTTTCATATGGACGCTTTCCTCATCAAAAAGGATTTGGAACGTTGAAAGAAGAGGATTATCGTTACATTCATTGGGCACTTGAAGTGACGGGAATGACAGAATTCGCAAATCGTCCAGCAGAGGCGTTATCAGGTGGACAACGTCAACGCGTATGGATTGCGATGGCTCTTGCACAAGGAACAGAATTACTAGTATTAGATGAACCGACGACGTACTTAGATATGGCGCATCAATTAGAAGTATTAAACTTATTGAAAAAGTTAAATGAAGAAGAAGGTAGAACGATTGTTATGGTTATCCATGACTTAAACCATGCTTCTCGTTTCTCAGATCATATGATTGCATTAAAAGCGGGTAAGTTAATGAAACAAGGAACGCCAGATGAAGTGATGACGAGTGAAACACTTCGTAACGTATTTGAGATTGAAGCTCAAATCGTTCCATGTCCAGTAAACTGTAAACCAATTTGTTTAACATATGATTTAGCGATGATTAGTAATCAATTGCGTAAAAAAGCATAAGTAGAATCCCCCTCGTAAAGAGGGGGGCTTCTAATGGACGTTGAGCTTCTTATTAGTAAATAGGAAGTTGAACACCCGTTAGAACGGGGCATAAGCAACAATTAATCGATATATATTTATTAATTGTTAATCTTGTTTCTTATAGTTCATTGTAACTTATAAGAGAAATACAGCTAGAAGGAGTGGGAACATGAAGAATTTTAAAATGGCACTATTAGCAATGGTACTAGTCGTTACTTCTGTACTATTTGCAGCTTGTTCTAACAAAGAAGAAGAGAAGAAAGCAGATGCGAAGGATGCGAAAACTGAAGAGCGCACTGTACAACACGCAAAAGGGGAAATTAAAATCCCTGCAAATCCAAAGAAAATTGCTGACCTTAGTGGTTCAACAGAAGAATTATTAATTTTTGGTATGAAACCAATTATTACTGCTAATACATCTCAAGAAAAAATTGATGCACATATTGAAAAGAAATTAAAAGACGTAAAACCAGTTGGCTCTGCTTGGGGCGATAAAATTAACATCGAAGCAGTAGCTGCTGCAAAACCAGACTTAATTCTTGTAAACAATCGTCAAGAAAAGATCTATGATCAATTATCTAAAATTGCACCAACAGTTATGTTAAAAACTCCATTAGACCAATGGCGTCCAAAATTCGAAGAAGTAGGTCAAATCTTCGGTAAAGAGAAAGAAACAAAAGAATGGTTCAAACAGTATGAAGAAAAAGCAAGCAAATTACATGACAAAATCGTTGCGAAAACTGGAGATGCAACATTCATGAAAATGGCTGCATATCCAAATGCTTTCCGTGTATACGGTGACTACGGTTACGGTAGCGTAATCTTTAATGACTTGAAATTACCAGCAGTTAAAGGTACACCAACGGATAAACCATTAGTACAAGTACAAAAAGAAGCTTTAATCGATTATAACCCAGATTACCTATTTGTATTTACAACTGGTGACGGTTCTCAGCGTCTAAAAGAATTCCAAGAAGAATCAATTTGGAAAAACATGAACGCTGTTAAAAATAACCACGTATTTACAATTAAAAACGAAGACTTAAACAAAGGTTACTTCCCTCTAGGTAAAGAAATGATCTTAGATGAAGTTGCTGAATTCGTTTTAGGTAAATAATGTATAAAGAAAAAATCACTTTTACTTCGGTAAAAGTGATTTTTTCTTTATATAAGGGCAATTAATATAGTCTTTCATTTCTTTCTGTTTCCTATTTCGTTTATAATATATAGTAAGAATGCAGTAAAGAAAGGGGGATGTCGGAAGGTGGTATATTTAAACGACAAACTCAGCGAAACAAAAGTGTTTAAAGACCCGGTACATAAATATGTGCACGTACGCGATCGTGTTATTTGGGATTTAATCGGAACGAAAGAATTTCAACGCTTGCGCCGTATTAAGCAGCTTGGAACGACATTTTTTACATTTCACGGTGCAGAGCATAGTCGCTTTACTCATTCGTTAGGTGTATATGAAATTATTCGTCGTATGATTGATGATGTGTTTGATGGCAGACCGAACTGGAATGCTGAAGATAGATTGTTATGTTTATGTGCGTCATTACTTCATGATGTCGGTCACGGCCCATTTTCTCACTCGTTTGAAAAGGTATTTTCATTAGATCATGAGAAATTTACGCAAAAAATTATCGTTGGAGATACGGAAATTAACCGTGTATTAAGCCGCGTGGATAAAGACTTTCCGCAAAAGGTGGCCGATGTAATCGCAAAAACATCTACTAATAAATTAGCGATTAGTATGATTTCCAGTCAAATTGATGCAGATCGTATGGACTATTTATTAAGAGATGCGTATTTCACTGGCGTAAAGTATGGAAACTTTGATATGGAACGTATACTACGTGTCATGCGTCCGTATGGGAATCAAGTAGTCATTAAAAATAGTGGTATGCATGCTGTTGAGCATTATATTATGAGTCGTTATCAAATGTATTGGCAAGTATATTTCCACCCGGTAACGCGCAGTGCCGAAGTCATTTTAACGAAGATTTTACACCGTGCAAAATCATTGCACGAGAAGTATTATACATTTAAAAATCATCCGGTTCATTTCTATTCTTTATTTGAAGAAGAAGTAACAGTAGAGGATTATTTAAAGTTAGACGAGAACGTTATGTATTATTACTTCCAAGTATGGCAAGACGAAGAAGATCCAATTTTAAGTGATTTATGCCGCCGTTTTATGAATCGAAACCTATTTAAATACGTAGAGTTTACAGATAAGCACGGTTTAGATAATTGGATGGAATTAAGTAGCTTATTCAAAAAAATTGGACTTGATCCAGAATACTATTTAGTAGTTGATTCAACATCAGACTTACCGTACGATTTTTACCGTGCTGGTGAAGAAGAAGAGCGTTTACCAATCTTACTTCTTATGCCAAATGGGGAGCTTAGAGAGCTTTCACGTGAATCGGATATTGTTGAGGCGATTACTGGTAAGAAGAGAAGGGATCAAAAATTATTCTATCCGCATGATTTAATCTATGAAGATGGAAGAAAAGGAAAATATAAAGAGAGAATCATCGAGTTACTAGAAGGAAAAAAATAAGAAGCAGCTAAGAGCTGCTTCTTATGAAAGAACTTGAAATTATTTGTCGCTTAAGCGTTTTCCGCCAACTGCATAATGGTTTTTAGACATTTCTTCGATGAAAACAACAATGTTTTCTTCAGGAGCACCAGTTGTTTCGCTTACTGCTGCTGTTACTTTCTCAGCAAGAGCTTTCTTTTGTTCCTCTGTGCGTCCTTCTAGCATTTTCACTGTTACGTATGGCATATATAATCGCTCCTTTTATGTAAGTTACACTCTTATTATAGCGGATTATAGGGAAGAACAATCGAAAAAACAAATATTTTCTTTTTTTGACATATTGAAGAGGAGATGAAGCATGGATCAGTTATTTAGATATCCGTTGCACCAAATTCCGTTGGTAGCAATGGCCATTATTATTGCATTATCAGTGCATGAATTTGCGCATGCATATGTTGCATATAAATTTGGAGACGATACAGCAAAGAAGCAAGGCCGTTTAACATTATCACCGATGGCACACTTAGATCCTATCGGGATGATTGCTGTATTAATTCTTGGTTTTGGTTGGGCAAGACCGGTACCAGTTAATCCGTATAATTTTAAAAGACCGCGTCTTGCAGGAATATTAGTTTCTATTGCGGGACCAATTAGTAACTTAATTTTAAGCGCAATCGGTTTAATTATTTGGTATAGCTTATTAAAATTTGGCGTATTGTACTCAATCCCATCTGCAGTAGCAGATACATTAGCTCAATTTTTCCAGATTTTTATTATGTTGAATATCGTTTTACTTGTCTTTAACTTATTACCAATTCCACCACTTGATGGATATCGCGTAGTGGAGGATTTAGCACCAGCAAATATTCGTGCGAAAATGACACAGTATGAAAAGTATGGAGCGATAGCGTTATTAATTCTTGTTATTACACCGCTTAGCAATTACACAATCCAGCCTATTTTTAATGTTGTTATTCCGTATGTATTAATATTTTTACAGAATATCATTGCGCCTATTTTCGGCCTTTAAACGAGGAGGAGCTTACATATGACAGAGAAAAAGAAAAAAATCGGTTTTAATATCGTGAAAAATGATTCAACGGATGGACATGGTGGTTTTGGTGTTGGAGCATTAAGTCTAGAAAATATTTCACCTGTATTTGTCGATGTACTAGAGAAAACAGCATTTGTTGATATCGGTGCAATGCATGCACGTAGTACAGTCGAGAAGGGTATTAAGTTTTTAACAAATAAAGATGAAGTTCCAAACGGAAAACCATTTTGGCTTGTTTGGGTAACGATTGAAAGAACGGCGACAGGAGCTTATTATGCAGGTGTAACAGCTTGTGAAATGACAGTTGACCGTGAAATTCGCCGCGGATATAAATCACTTCCAGAGCACGTAAACAAAATGGATAAATCAATGAAGCGTCAAATTATGGTTGACCATATGGATGAATCATCTAAAAAAGTACTTGGTACGTTCTTGAAAGAACATAATGAAGCGATTTGGAACGAATCTAGTGAAGAATTGCGCCGTGCATTATTAAGTGAATAAAAAATAGCTGACGGATGCCCGTCAGCTATTTTTTTTTACCAAGGAAGATATTTTTTCCACCAACTTGTTTTTTTCTTTTCCTCAGTTGTCTTTTCAAATTCTTCTTTATCATCAACATGATCCATACAATATTCAGTTGGTTCTGTACCTTTTGCGAAATACATTCTAACTGAAATGGGACAGTTTTTTGTAGCGATTTTTCCGTTTTCAGGGTTAATATCGACTGCAACGACGTCATTTGGTTGTTTAAACTCTTTTTTAGGTTGTCCATCTAAGCCTTTTTCCATCGTATCGGTCCATATTCTTTTTGCATATCCTTGTTCTGCTACATTTGAAATCGATTTGGGTTGATCGTATCCAACCCATACACCCGTTACGATTTGTGGGGTAAATCCAATCATCCAGCTATCCGTTTCAGTAGAACCAGACTTTCCAGCATATGTTCTTGATAACTTTGATAACATCGATTGACCAGTTACAGCAGCATAACTGCTTAGTTTTTTATTAAACATACCCGTCATCATTTCTTCCATCACAAACGCTTTGCTCCTATCAAGAACTTGCTTACTCTCTAAATGAGCATCGTATAACATATTTCCTTCATGGTCCATAATGCGGCGAATAAACATTGGTTTTACTTCTTTTCCACCGTTTGCGAACATGCTATAAGCGTTAACCATTTCAATTGGTTTTACAGGAGATGTACCGAGAGCAAGAGACGGAACATCTTTTAATGCGGTAGTAATACCGAATTGCTTCGCTGTTTTTGTAAGAATGTCTTCGCCTAAAAATAAATTGGTCTTCACGGCGTATACGTTATCAGAGACCGCAAGAGCTTGCGCCATTGTTACAAAATCGTCTGCATAATAGTCTTTATAGTTTTTCGGTTTATACTTTGAAACACCGTCACCTAAAGTGAACACAGTATATTCGCTTTTTAAGCGCGTAGCAGGGGTGAATCCTCGTTCTAATGCCGCGTAATACAGGAATGGCTTAAATGTAGATCCAGGCTGGCGAGCGGCTTGTGTAGCCCTGTTAAATTGACTCGTATTATAATCAGTTCCACCAACAAGGGCAGCTACTTCACCTGTTTTTGGATTCATAGAGACGAGCGCTGTTTGTATGTTTGTTGTGTCAGGTATGTGATCTTTTACAGCTTGCTCTGCGACCGATTGTAATTTAGGGTCTAGCGTTGTATAAATACGCAAACCACCTTTTTGTAATGCTTGTTCATCTAATCCGATATCACGCAGAAGAGAAGCTTGTACAGCATCTTGGAAATAAGGCGCAATCTCTGCTACTTTTTTCGTATCTAATGAGGCAAAGGTTAATGGCTCTTTTTTCGCTGACGTTGCTTGTTTCTTCGTAATATAACCTTGTTCTACCATTTCGTCTAATATGAGAGATTGTCGTCCTTTCGCACGATCCTCTTTTAAAAAGGGAGAGTAGACGCTAGGTCCTTTCGGAATACCTGCGAGCATACTAGCTTCCGCTAATGTTAATTCTTTTGCTGTTTTATCGAAATATAGACGAGACGCAGCTTCGATTCCGTAAGCGCCATGCCCGTAATAAATTGTATTTAAATATCCTTCTAAAATATGATTTTTATTATAGTTCACTTCAAGGCGAATTGTGTACATCGCTTCTAATAGTTTACGTTTCCACGTTTTATCATGATCTAAGTATAGGTTACGAGCATACTGTTGTGTAATCGTACTAGCACCTTGGACTTTTGCCATCGCTTTTAAATCGGCAACAATAGCGCCAGCAATACGTTTCATATCAAAACCATGATGTTTGTAGAATCGTTGATCTTCGATAGATAGTGTCGCCTCTTTTACATAAGGAGAGATTTCATTGAGAGATACATTGTAACGTTTTTGCATTTCATTACTTTGTCCGATAACAGTGTCATCATTAGCGTAAAAGACACTCGTTTGCGGGACGGCAACAGGAGGAGGTCCCATAATTTTTGCAACTATAATAATAACAAAAAAGGAAAAAACGAAAAAAAGAACAGAAGAAAACATTACGGTGAAGAAAAGACGTTTATATTTTTTAAGTTTCGGATTCATAGTTTGATCCATCTTTTTCAGCCCCTCAATACTAATACAAACATTATTGTATTAGTATTGAGGGTTTTCGGTTATTTTAAACAATGAAATTTCGAAAACAAAAAGCTCCTTTAATTAAGAAAGGAGCTCAAAGGCACGTGCTGGCCAATCGGTAATAATGACATCTACGCCGTAGTCAATCATAGTCTGTAAATCGTTGTATTCGTTAATTGTATAAGGGCGGAAAGCGTACCCTTGATTTTGTGCAAATTGGACAAATTCTTTTGTTAATAATCGAAAGTTTGGGTGTAAACCAGTTGCGTTTCTATTTTTTGCTTCAGCAATCGGATCAGCAAGTGGTGTATCATATAAAATTGCTCTTGGGATTTCAGGAGCTATTTCTGCTAGTAATGAAACAGAGCCGTGGTTAAATGATGAGAATACAATTTGATTAGATAGATGATATTCGCGAACGAGAGCGACAACTTTTTCTTCAATGTTTGGATAGTGAATGACATCTGTTTTTAACTCAATGTTGAGTTGTAACTTTGTTGTAGATAGCCAAATGAATACTTCGCGTAACGTTGGGATTTTTGCTTCATGGAAAGAAGGATCTTTATGGCTGCCAGCATCTAAAGCTTGTAATTCCGCTACCGTTTTTTCAGAAACAAGACCTATGCCATTTGTTGTACGATCTACTGTTTCGTCGTGAATCACGACAAGCTCACCATCTTTTGATAGGTGGACATCAAGTTCAATGCCATGGGCACCAATACGTTCTGCTTCTTGGAAGGCAATCATCGTGTTTTCTGGATGTGTTCCTTTTACCCCGCGATGAGCGAAAATAAGTGGTTTATTCATAGGGAAATCTCCTTATCGTTTCTTTTCTTTCATTATGAAACTGCTTTTGGAAAAATACAATTGAATAGGATAAACATTTACAAAAGTCTAACAGTTGCACGAAAGTTAACGTTAACGTAAAATGTAATAATCGAGTGAAGGGAGGAATAAACATGTATAAAATTGATGAAGTCACAAAGCAAGTTGGTTTAACAAAACGTACACTTCGTTATTATGAGGAAATTGGTTTAATTCATCCCCCTGAACGTAGTGAGGGGAACATTCGCCTGTATACAGAAGAGGATATCGCCAGAATTAAAAGGATTGTGGAAGCGAAAGAAGTGTTAGGGATTACGCTTCAAGAAATGCAACATTTCTTATCGTTAAAAGAAAGAATGGAGCAAAGAAGAAATAGTGAGAATCCTCGTGACCGCGAAGTGATTCAAGAAATTAAAGAGATGCTTGAAAAACAAGTGCAAACGCTAGACGAGAAAATGGAGCAAATGCAGCGCGTAAAGGCGGAACTCGAAGATAGTTTACATCGCGCAGCGACATTTTTAGAGAATACAAAAGGAGAGTAATCAAAATGGAGAGCAAACAAAAACTAGGGAGATTGATTACAGTGGTGGCTACCTTCCTTGCCTTTTCGGGTATAGGGGTAGTCGATCCAATCTTGCCGATTATTGCTGAAAAGATTGGTGCATCGCATTGGCAAGTAGAGATGTTATTTACAGCATATATTTTAACGATGGCAATTATGATGTTACCAGCTGGAGTATTCGCATCGAGATTTGGTGATAAACGAATGATGACGATTGGTCTTGCGATTGTGACTGTATTTGCGTTTATATGTGGTATATCGCAAACGATTGCTCAATTATCTCTTTTCCGTGCAGGATGGGGATTAGGAAATGCGATGTTCTTCGCAACGGCGATGACATTATTGATTGCATTAAGTAAAGAAGTTCATGAAGCGGTAGGATTGTATGAAGCAGCTATCGGTTTAGGGATGGCAGGCGGACCGCTATTAGGCGGGATATTAGGTGGACATTCTTGGCGTTATCCATTTTTTGCGACGAGTATTTTAATTTTCTTAGCATTTATTTTAGTTTTCTTTTTTGTAAAAGAACCGGAGCGAAAAGTGAAACGTAAAGTGGCAGGCGTGGGAGAATTACTTAACCTGGTGAAGTATAAACCGTTTATGCAAGGTGCGATTTCAGGAATGTTATATTACTACGGATTTTTCGTTGTGTTAGCATATTCACCACTTATTATGCATTTATCTGCTATTCAATTAGGATTTGTATTTTGCGGATGGGGATTAGCGTTAGCTTACGGTTCTGCAATTTTAGCCCATAAGCTAGAAGGTAAATATGAGCCGAAAACATTGTTGAAAGGCAGTTTACTCGTATTTGCGCTTTTCTTAATCGCACTATTCTTTGTGAAAATTATGTGGTTACAAATTGTATTAATTGTTCTATCAGGATTAGCATCCGGATTAAATAATGCACTATTTACAAGTTATGTAATGGATATTTCACCTTATGAAAGATCTGTTACATCAGGTGTTTATAACTTCGTTCGTTGGTTAGGTGGCGCAATTGCTCCAATCTTATCAGGAATCATCGGTCACACTGTTTCACCGCAAAGTCCGTTTTTAGTCGGTGGAATTGTTGTGCTAGTCGGTTGTGTAATGATTTTAATTCCGGTTCGAAAGCCAGTAGAAGCAGAGACAAACGCCCTTTCTTAAGAAAGGGTTTTCTTTCCTGTTACAGGGCAATCCTTTTTCATATATATGTTAGAACCCTCTGACTAAAATATATTTTCGGTATTTTTTTACTTTTAACTATACTTTTTGGATGTTTTGTTTTATTTTTGTTAGGGGACATTAATGATGTCCCTATTATAAATTTGCATTGAGAGGCGTGATTGTACGATGGAACTATGGTTCACTGAAAAACAAACAAAACATTTTGGGATTACGGCGCGTATTAACCGCACATTACATACGGAGCAAACAGAATTCCAAAAACTTGATATGGTTGAAACGGAAGAGTTTGGAAACATGCTTATTTTAGACGGCATGGTTATGACAACAGAAAAAGATGAGTTCGTTTATCATGAAATGGTAGCGCACGTACCTTTATTTACACATCCAAACCCTGAAAACGTATTAGTTGTTGGCGGCGGTGATGGTGGTGTTATTCGTGAAGTGTTAAAACACCCAAGCGTAAAGAAAGCAACTCTTGTTGAAATCGATGGAAAAGTAATTGAGTACTCTAAACAATACTTACCATCAATTGCAGGTGCATTAGACAATGAGCGTGTAGAAGTAAAAGTAGGAGACGGTTTCCTACACATCGCAGAAAGCGAAAATGAATATGACGTAATTATGGTAGATTCTACTGAGCCAGTAGGACCAGCAGTAAACTTATTTACAAAAGGCTTCTACGCTGGAATCTCTAAAGCGTTAAAAGAAGACGGTATTTTCGTTGCACAAACGGACAACCCTTGGTTCACACCAGAACTAATTACAACTGTGTTTAAAGACGTAAAAGAAATCTTCCCAATTACTCGTTTATACACTGCGAACATTCCAACTTACCCAAGTGGTCTTTGGACGTTCACAATTGGATCTAAAAAACATGATCCATTAGAAGTAAGTGAAGAGCGTTTCCACGAAATCGAAACGAAATACTACACAAAAGAATTACACAATGCAGCATTCGCATTACCGAAATTTGTTGGCGATTTAATTAAGTAAGAGAATCGTATTGAACAAATAAAGTGTAAGTAGCTCATTTAAGGTGTTTGTCCAGAAGACTTGAACATGCTAGCTACTTACACTCCTGTAAAGAAAATCGTCTTCTTGTTATGAAACAGAAGACCCGGTAAATCGAGAAAGAGGAGCAATGCGCTCCAAATTTGAGAAATAATGAAAGGTTGGGATACCTTAAGTTCCACATAAGGAGGAAAAGAATATGCGTTTTGATGAAGCTTATTCAGGTAAAGTATTTATTAAAAGTCATCCAAGTTTTGAAGAGTCAAAGGTAGTTATTTACGGGATGCCTATGGATTGGACAGTAAGTTACCGTCCAGGTTCTCGCTTTGGCCCTGCACGTATTCGTGAAGTATCAATCGGTCTTGAAGAATATAGCCCATATTTAGATCGTGAACTAGAAGAGGTAAAATATTTTGATGCGGGTGATATCCCATTACCATTCGGAAACGCACAACGTAGTTTAGACATGATTGAAGAGTATGTATCAAAACTTTTAGATGCCGATAAGTTTCCACTAGGTCTCGGCGGTGAGCACTTAGTGTCTTGGCCAATTTTTAAGGCAATGGCAAAAAAATATCCGGATTTAGCAATCATCCATATGGATGCTCATACTGATTTACGTGAATCGTATGAAGGGGAGCCTTTATCCCACTCTACACCTATTCGTAAAGTGTGCGATTTAATTGGTCCGGAAAACGTATATTCTTTCGGTATTCGTTCTGGAATGAAGGAAGAATTCGAATGGGCAAAAGAAGTAGGTATGAACTTATATAAATTTGAAGTATTAGAACCGTTAAAAGAAGTATTGCCGAAACTTGCAGGACGCCCAGTTTATGTCACAATCGACATTGACGTATTAGACCCAGCTCACGCTCCAGGAACAGGAACGTTAGAAGCTGGAGGTATCACATCTAAAGAATTATTAGATTCCATCGTAGCAATTGCAAATTCAAATATAAATGTAGTTGGAGCAGACTTAGTAGAAGTAGCCCCTGTCTACGACCATAGTGATCAAACACCAGTCGCAGCAAGCAAATTCGTGCGGGAAATGCTGCTCGGTTGGGTGAAGTAAAAGTGAAGCCGACTGTTTAGACCCGGTGACTAAGGTTCTTTCCTGCAAAAGGTGCTTTTTTACCTTTTGGCAGGGAAGGTTCTTAGACGCAAGGGTCTAGGAGGCGTAACTGGATAAAGTAAAAGCGGAAGCGGCTTGTTTAGAATGTGAGGGGGATGGAGCTTTAGACGTAGAGGCGTTTTTTGCCTCGAAGGAAGAAGCAAAGCCACCAATCATTCTAGCTGCCATAGCTGCATAAAAAAAGAGCCTCCTATATGAATAGGGGGGCTCTTTTTTTATGCAACCTTCTCTTCAGAAGTAATGCCGCGAATTTCATCAGCAGAACGAATTGGATATTTGCGGAATATGATTGATCCGATATATCCAACAATCGTGGTAACGATTCCACATAGTATAGCAGCAATTGTTACTTTTACAACGTCATTAAATCCGAATAAGACAAGAAGTCCTGGGATTGGTGATGCTGTTCCTGGCGCATTATTAACGAGCTGGAACAGAGATGTAATAATACCAGCAAGTGCACCGCCAACGAAGTTTGTCGCATAAATTGGAATTGGATTTGCTGAAACAACATCGGCTTGTGTTAAAGGCTCGATTGCTACAGCGATTGTGTCTTTCTTTGAGCAAATTTTTAGTCGCTTAAAGAAAATAAAGTTCATTGGGGCTGAGGCTGCTACGGCAAGACTACCAATTGCCATTGGTAAACCTGTTAATCCAAGCATTGCAGTTAGTGCCATAGAACTTAATGGAGAGGTAGAAATAACTGTTATTAATCCACCAAGCATAATACCCATAATGATAGGACTTTCTGTAGTTGCAACTGAAATCATAGAACCGATTTTACCGAGTGTTGCGTTCACGAGCGGATCCATAAGCATAGCCATGCCGCGCGAGATTGGTGCGGCAATAAATAAAATTGCTAAAAATTCTACACCAGCTGGTAATTTCTTTTCGAGAAATTTCACGACGAAAGCACAAACGTATCCAGCGAAAAATCCTGGCAAAATACCGAACCCACTAGTAGCGATACCGATTAACACAGCATATACGGGTGAAACACCGATTGCTAGTGCGACTAAAATTGCCGCTGCGACACCGCTCATACTACCAGAAGCTTCTCCTACTGATTGTAAAAAGTCATTATGAAACATTTCTCCACCGATATAACGGTGAAATGCTTCAATAAGAAAACTTGCGATTGCTGCATTAGCTAAAGCACCCATTGCTTTCATGCCGTAAGGAGCACGGTAACTAAAAAGTGTAAATAGACAAAGTACAACAAGTAATAGTGCTAAACCTTGCAAGATAGCCATTTGAAAACTGTCTCCTTTGATTTTTGTAATAAAAATTCGTATCATTCAATAATAATATAAAAGTTTGTTAAACGGAAAAATTTTTTGATGGGAATTTGCTATAAAGGGAAAAACTCTTACAATAATGTAAGGAAAGTGTAAGGCGTTTCGATAGAGTATAGTATGTTGTTTTTCGTATAATACATGTATAGACATAAGGTTAGTGAGAAAGAAGTGCAAACAGGAGGCGCATTTATGAAATTGGTAATTAAAGTTTTAGCTGTGTTCGCCATTATTTTAGGGGGAACAGCATATTATTTAAACACAAAAACAGAAGGTGTACATGCTTTTGTAGACAACTTCTTTTCAAATAAAGAAATACAAGATTATTATGCGGTTATAGATAAAGGTGAGAAAAAAGATGGAGAATACTTATATACCTTTAAAGGGTATACAGAAGACGGAAAGTTACAAGTTGTGAAAAGAATGATGAACCGTGAATTGCATACGGGAGCATTTATAAAAATTTATGCAAAAGGTATGCAAGGAAAAGGATGGGCTGAAATCTCAAAAGAATCAATTCCGCAAAAAGCGTTGGAAAAAATAGAAAAACCATAAAAGGAGCGACTCATTCGCTCCTTTTTTAGTGCGTTAAAATGGTAATCGATGTCTTTTCTTTGTTAGAAATGATTTTTGCACGTCCGCCAATTGGGAAAGTGAAAATCGGGGTTGTATGCCCGAAACTTGCGTTTGCAATGATAGGGATATGTGAAAGTTCAGGTTTTGCAGCGATCATTTCTTGAATGTCTTCTATCGTACATTCTGCACCTTTTTGCATCTTTCCTATAACGATGCCCTTTACGCACTCAAAATCTTGTTGCTGCATAAGGGAATGTAAATAACGATCAAAAGTTTTAAGAGTAGCTGTTCCAGTTAAACTATCCTCTTCAAGAAATAAAATTTTATCCTGTAAATTTGGCATATACGGTGTACCTTGTAGTAAATTCAATGTGCTCATATTACCACCGATAATCACTCCAGTTGCTTCGCCTTCGTGAATGGAAACGTATCCTTCATTTTTAATGAACTCTCGATTTTCCTGATCGATGTACCAAGAATCATCGCTCCATTTTTCAGATGGCAGGACTTCAATAGGCTCATTAGAAGTTAAGCTTTTTAAAAAGTAATCAGTCGTATATTCGAGACCTTTTTCCATTCCAAATGAAGAGAAATGGGGTCCTGAATATGTAACGAGTCCTGTTTTTGCGTAGATGGCATTATTTAAAGCGGTAATATCAGAATAGCCACAGAAAAACTTTGGATTTTCTCGAATTAAATCATAATCGAGATGTTTCAATAAACCATTAGAGTTGTATCCGCCAAGTGTCGTTAAAATGGCCTTTACATTCGGGTCTCTAAATGCTTCATGGAGGTCTTGAATGCGTGAAGAAATGGAAGAAGAAGCAAATCGATCGATCTCATCAGCATATGTTGAGAATGTAACTTGAAAGCCCATGTCAGTTAATCTTTTTATAGCAAGCTCTTGGTTCGTATTTGAGACAATACTTAAACTACAAGATGGTGAAATAACTCTAATTTCATCACCTTTTTTCAATGTTGTTGGTAGCACATAATTCACCTCTTTAAATGAAAGAATATTTAGATTTAAAAAATATTTTATCATATGAAATAAGGTGAAGGTGAATTATTTTTCGAAAAGGAGTTTTCCTGATTTTTCAGCAGACAGACAGAGGTTTTTTTTGATATGATAGGAAAAGTGATTTATTATATACATTATTTAATATCTATAACATGTGAAGGGTGTGCAAGACGTGGAGAAACAACTTGCAGGCTTGCCGGTACACGTTCATTTCGTAACAGAAATCCGTGAAGGGGCGAGGAAGGAAACCGTTGCTTTTGAAGCAAATGGTCAATACTATGTAAAAGGTCAAGGTACATATGTAACATTCCAAGAGCCGAACGAACAGGGCGAAGTGAAAACAATTATTAAAATTCAAGGTGAACAAGTTCTCATTATGCGTTCAGGTGCTGTTTCAATGCGTCAAACGCATGTGAAAGGTGAATGGACAACTGGTACGTATACGAGTGAACTTGGTACGTTTGCATTGCAAACGAAAACGGATAACGTTCTTTTTAAATGGTCGGATGAAAAGAAAAAAGGACAACTCTTCTTAACGTACGCATTGCTTCTAAGTGAACAAGAAGCTGGCAGATATACAATTACACTTAATTTGAAGGAGGCAAAATAATGAATTCTTTAGAACAAGTAAAAGGATTAATTAAAGAAGAAATTCAAGCTGCTGTATTAAAGGCAGAATTAGCGACAGAAGAACAGATTCCAAACGTTGTATTAGAATCTCCAAAAGATAAAACAAACGGTGACTTCTCTACAAATATGGCAATGCAACTTGCACGCGTTGCGAAAAAAGCACCTCGTATGATTGCAGAAGAATTAGTTGCAAACTTCGATAAAGCAAAAGCTTCTATTGAAAAAATTGAAATCGCAGGTCCTGGTTTCATTAACTTCTATATGGATAATAGCTACTTAACAGACTTAATCCCAACAATTGTTAACGCTGGCGAAGCTTACGGTGAAACGAATACTGGTAAAGGTGAAAAAGTACAAATTGAGTTCGTATCTGCGAATCCAACAGGTGACCTTCACTTAGGACATGCACGTGGTGCGGCAGTGGGTGACACTTTATGTAACGTATTAGCAAAAGCAGGATACGATGTATCTCGTGAGTACTACATTAATGACGCTGGTAACCAAATTCATAACTTAGCTCTTTCTGTTGAAGCTCGTTACATGCAAGCTTTAGGCCTAGAGAAAGAAATGCCAGAAGACGGATACCATGGTGCGGACATCATTGGAATCGGTAAGCTTTTAGCTGAAGAATTTGGTGATCGTTATGCAAAAGCTGATGCAGAAGAAAGCTATGAGTTCTATCGTTCATACGGTTTAAAATATGAGTTAGCAAAACTTCAAAAAGACTTAGAAAGCTTCCGTGTTAAATTCGATGTATGGTTCTCAGAAACATCATTATACAAAAACGGAAAAATCGATGCTGCACTTGCAGTATTAAAAGAGCGTGATGAGATCTTTGAAGAAGGCGGTGCAACTTGGTTCCGTTCTATGACTTACGGTGACGACAAAAACCGTGTATTAATTAAAAACGACGGTTCTTACACATACTTAACGCCAGATATCGCTTACCACCGTGATAAATTAGAGCGTGGTTTCGATAAGTTAATCAACATTTGGGGTGCTGACCACCACGGTTACATTCCTCGTATGAAAGCTGCTATTCAAGCACTTGGTTACGATAAGGAAACACTTGAAGTAGAAATCATCCAAATGGTACAACTGTACCAAAATGGTGAAAAAATGAAGATGAGTAAGCGTACAGGTAAAGCAGTTACACTTCGTGAGCTTATGGAAGAAGTAGGCGTGGACGCAATGCGTTACTTCTTCGCAATGCGTAGCGGTGATTCTCATTTAGACTTTGATATGGACTTAGCTGTATCAAAATCTAATGAAAACCCAGTATACTATGCACAGTATGCTCATGCTCGCGTATGCAGTATCCTTCGTCAAGGTGAAGAGTTAGGATTAGCTACAGGCGGAGACGTGAACTACAAACTTGTTACTTCTGAGAAAGAAGTAGAGCTACTGAAAAAACTTGGTGAATTCCCAGCTGTAGTTGCGGATGCAGCGCAAAAACGTCTGCCACACCGTATTACAAGCTATGCATTTGAATTAGCAGCAGCATTACACAGCTTCTACAATGCAGAAAAAGTATTAAACCAAGACAACTTAGAATTAAGTAAAGCTCGCTACGAGTTAATGAAAGCAGTGCGCACTACACTTCAAAATGCATTAGCAATCGTAGGAGTATCTGCACCAGAAAAAATGTAATAAAGAAAAGCGGAAGC
Source organism: Bacillus cereus group sp. TH152-1LC (assembly GCF_027710505.1). NCBI lineage: Bacteria > Bacillati > Bacillota > Bacilli > Caryophanales > Bacillaceae > Bacillus > Bacillus cereus group sp. TH152-1LC. Next base: position 138,045 of record NZ_JAQFNK010000010.1, read on the forward strand.
GGCTCGTTCAGAATAGGAGGGGGATGGAGCTCCTGACAGAGAGGCGTACTTTGCCTCGGAGAAAGGCGCGAAGCCACCGAGTATTCTAGCTGCTGGAGCTAGACAATAAAGAAAAGCGGAGCCGACTGTTTAGTCCCGCGGGCTAAGGTTCTTTCCCACAGAAGATGCATTTTATCTTCTTGTGGGGAAGGTTCTTAGGCAGAAGGGGCTAGGAGGCAGAGTTGGACATAAAGAAAAGCGAAGCCGACTTTGCGCTTTTAGTAAAAGGCAATCACACGATGTTGTGATTGCCTTTTTGTATGGAAATAATAAAAAAATAAAATTTTATCAAACAAAAGGAGAATTTGCGTCGTCTTATATAAATGACAGGAGGTTTAAGATGGAAGAAAAGGTAGAAGAATTAATTGATATATATAAGCAGCAAATATATTCCTTATGCTATAAATTAGCGAAAACGAAAGAAGATGCAGAAGATATTTTTCAGGAGACTTGGATAAAAGTTTTTTCCTCTAGGCACCAGCTTTTCTGCGTGGAAAATTATAAAAAATGGATTACTACAATTTGTGTTCGTACGTTTTATGACTTTTATCGTAAGAAGAAAAGGTGGAAAGATCGCGTATTAGATTTGTTTCATAAAGAGTATGGGGGAGAAGTCGATTTCGCAGATGAAGTGGATATATCAGAAGAATTAATTCAAAAAGTGGAAGCGGAAATGATACGGGAAGTTATACAGTTATTGAATGAAAAATATAAAACCGTGCTCGTACTCTACTATTATGAACAATACTCTTATAAAGAAATGAGCGAAATATTAAATATACCGATTGGTACGGTGAAATACCGCCTTAATTATGCGAAGAAGCAAATGCGGGAACATTTGGAGGGGGTCGATTATGACGGGAGATAAGTTTGATCAAAAGATAAAAAGTAGCTTAGCGGGAGAGGTGATTCCTAGCTCAGAGCTGCTAAACAATACGAAAAATAGTGTGCGAAAGGCTCGGAAATTAGAGAAAAGATGGTTTGTTTTTATACATGTTATTTGGATTGTATTATTAACAGTTGTTGTAGAACAGTTTGTTGTTCATTTAGATAATAAAATACCTATCATAATAGCAATTGTTATAGTGATGCACTTATACATTCCGATATATGTTGTCATACAGTCATTTTTAAAGAAGGAGTATAAATTACATGATAGAGTTCGCTAATCCATTTGTAGTATTTGAGATAGCTGGGATTACAATGCTTTTGACTCTTATAGCACTTTTAGTATGTGTAGCATCATGGGTATATACAGATGCAAAAACGCATGGAATAAGTAAGTGGTGGAGTGTTATAGCGATTGTATTGCCATTTTTTATTGGGGTTTTGTTATATATGATACGAAGAAGTAAAAAGAAAATAGAAGGAGAACATACAATGAAGGCTATGAAAAAACAAAAGATAACATTAATTGTCATATTTGCAAGTGCAATGTTTGTATTGCTGAGCGGCTTTGCTTTCGTTCAAACGTTAGATGATATGTGGAAAGCCGGTGATATATATTTAGAAAGTGAGAAGCAAGGAGAGACAAGTTATGAAGCAAAATTCTCATCATGGGATATTGCTGGGAAAGGTATTGAAATTCAGTACGAGAAAGATACAGAAGTGACATTTTCTTATGAGACAGATGCAAAACGTGGTAATTTATGCTTTAGCTTGTATGAAAGAAAAGGGGAAGGGATAAAAGAGTTAAAGGAAATTTGTGAATCGAAAAAAGGTACTTTTACAGTTACATTAAAAGCGAATGAAAAATATGTGTTTAATATAAGTGGTGTAATGGTGAAAGATGGATTTGTGAAAGTGAATTGGGAAGCAAAATAAAGAGCCTTGAGAAAGGCCCTTTATTTTATTGGATAGTATAAGTAACAGAAAAGCTAACAGGACTATAGTAAACGAAAGGTGCATGAAATTGAACGTACATATTTCCATCTGTTTTTGCAGTGAAAATTCTGCCGTACCCATCAGAATAACGCCCGATAAGGTTATGATTTGAGTCATAAACACTGTAACTAGGAGTTTTGCTATTAGGTTGAATTGTTAACTCTTGTCCCTTTTGAAGGAAAACAGGTTCTTGTTCAGAACTACTTCCAGTTTGCAAGGAATAAAATTTTGTAAAGCTGTGTTCTTGAACGGCAGCAGCGACCTTGGTTTCGGGAATAAACGCGGTAGCACCAGTAATTCCTGCTAAAGTTAACGCACCGGCTAAAATCATTTTTTTCATAGTAGAAAAAGCCTCCTTATTAGTTGTAATCATTTTTGTTACAGTTAATATTGTATATGATAATGAGCAGGAGGGAATATGCTTTTATGCATATATGTATTTTCTCAATAAAAGACCACTGATAAAAATCAGTGGTCTTTTAAATGGTTAAGCAGCTTTCTGTTCAGTTTGAGTAACTGGTTTTTGAAGTGTATTATAAACTCCTGTCCCGATAACCTCTAATGCCATCTTCATACGTTCAGGTGAAATGTTTTCTAACACATTATCTTGAGGTGTATGGTATACCTTCTCAATATGGTAGATTAATGGATTCCAACTATCGACACCCATCCAAATAAATAGAGCGGCAGGAATACCAACTTCAGCAAATGGGACGTGATCACTAGAGCCGAATTTCCCTTGCAGTACGAGGTCATTATTTAATTGTTTACCTGCTTGTAAGGCCGCGTCTGTTACAAGATTTGGAGAACCGTTAGGCGTCATGGCATATAAATTCTTTGCTTTATCGTAATTTGTTGCAACCATGTCTGCATTAAAGATACCTAAAATTCGATCGCGTTCTTTTTGGGGCAGACTATTAACGTAATAATCGGAGCCAAGTAAGCCAGTCTCTTCAGAACCAAAAGCAATAAAACGAATTTCTTTATCAGTTTCTACATTTTGGAAAGCACGAGCTAACTCTAATACTAATCCTGTACCAGAAGCATTATCGTTTGCTCCAGGTGCTCCAACTACGCTATCATAGTGCGAACTTACAACGACAGCTTTTTCATTACCTTTACTATTTTTTGGTTTCTTTTTAGCGATGACATTTAGTGATGTTAATTTAGATTCATGTCTCGCCTTTAGAGAAAGAATTGTTGTCCCTTTTTTAGCGATTTCCTCTTTAAATGCATTTCCTTGCGCATAAGCAAGACCGAAGACAGGGATAGACTGCTTTTTCGTTAGGCGGGGATTGAAGGTTTGCCCATAATTTCCGCGTCCGCCAATTAAACTGTATAAAAGGACACCTTTGGCTCCTTTGCTAACAGCATTTTCAACTTGTTTATTATAGTCTGCAACTGTTGTTCCTCTTTCAAATAGAACAATTTTTCCGTTTACTTCATTGGGGATATCTTCTAATTTTGTCCCACCTTGAACAAAGATAAGAGGGGCTGTAACAGCTTCTGTAGAAATTAGTGCGTTAGGGGCAGCGCCAGCTTGCCAATTACGCTTTGTGGATAATGGTGAGTCAATAAATCCAACGTATTGATCAGGCACTTGAAATGGTTGATATTCTACTTCATAGCCCATTGATTTAAGTTGCATACCAACGTAGCGAGAAGCCCATTCTTCTGATTTTGTCCCACCAGGGCGAGGACCAATTGTTTCGGATAAGAAACGAATGTGTTCGATGGCGCGGCTTGCATCAACTTGTTTGGTGATAGGTGAAGTCTGTGTGATTTCTGACGTAGAATCAGCTTTGGCTTGTCCGATTGGAGCTAAGCTAACAGCGAGTGATACAGCAAGCAAAGAGCTTACTATTTTTTGTTTCAAAGATTTTTTCATTTTTTCCTCTCCTATTCTTCTATTCTCTCTGACTGACAAAAGAAGACGGATAACGACTTCATTTTACCGTTACCCCATTGTTTTTTCAATATTCTGACATTGAGAAATAAAAAAACGCTATATGCATATTTGCATATTTTTGATGGAGATATGTATGCTATCATTTTAAATGAAGGTTCGCTTTCTGCTTGGAAAGCTCCTACATTGCATGAATCTAGTGTACCCAAACTTTAGATTATGTAGAGAAAAGAATCCTATAGGGTTCTTTTCTCGTGTTTGAATCATGTGATGATAAATATGTTTCCGCATTTCATACTTATCATCAGTGATATATGTAAGGCATCCATATGAAAATACGAGGCTGTTCAAAGGTTTTCCGTACTTTTGGGCAGCCTCACCCCGTTAAAAGGACGATACTCTATGTATCGTCCTTTTTTGCATAAAAAAACACCCAATCAAATGTTCACTTGATTGGGTGTGAAAAACTATTAATAATATTTTTTTCGTTTTGTAGCTAAAATACTTAACAATCCAGCTAGTAGAAGTACGATGCCTACTGTTTGAGTAGGATCATTTTTGTGACCTGTATTTGGAAGTTCTTTACCTTTATTTCGGTCATCTTGCTGTTTGTTTGTTTGTGTTTCAGGGTTTTCTTTTTCTAGTTCTTCAGAAGTTCCCTTACCATGTGTTTCAGGATTACCTTTTTCTAGTTCTTCGGAAGTTTCTTTACCATGTGTTTCAGGATTACCTTTTTCTAGTTCTTCAGAAGTTTCTTTACCTGTTTCCTCTTCTTTATTAGGAGGAGTAATTGGTTTATCATCTCCACCTGGTGAAGAATCAACTTTTTTATTTGAAACTGTAATTTGTAGTGGTGCAGCTTGAGCTTTTTCAATTGTAAAGTTTATCGGTGATGCATCCAATTGATAGCCAGCAGGAGCCTTTGTTTCCACTAATTGATAATTACCAGGTTTCAAATCATTTACGATTAATTTACCATGTCCGTCTGTTTGTAAACCTTCTCGTACTACTTTTCCGTCTTGGTCTAAAATATTGAAAATGGCACCTTCAAGTGTTCCATGGTGATCAATATCAACTTTAGTTAACTCCATTGAACCTGTCGTTAAACTATTTAAAGCTGTAACAGAAGTAACTTGAGATTGTCCTTTCGTAATTGTGAAAGGAATTGGCTTAGCGCTTAAATCATATCCAGTAGGAGCTTTCGTTTCAACGAATTGATAGTCTCCCGGACGTAAATCAGAAACAGAGATTTTTCCATCTTTATCAGTAGTTAAATCAGAACGAACGTCGTTACCGTTTTGATCAACGATTTTAAAGATAGCACCTTCAAGAGTAGAGTTGTCAATGTCGTCGACTTTAGTTAATTCCACAGCACCCTTAGTTAAGCTATTGGTAGCAGTAACAGAAGCTGTAGCCGTTTGACTCTTTTCAACAGTAAACTTGATAGGATTTTGATTTAAGTCGTAATGAGTAGGAGCTTTCGTCTCAATAAACTGGTAGTCTCCCGGACGTAAATCAGAAACAGAGATTTTTCCATCTTTGTCAGTAGTTAAATCAGAACGAACGTCGTTGCCGTTCATATCAACGATTTTAAATACTGCGTTCTTAAGAGCAGTACCGTCGACATCATCTACTTTAGAAAGTTCAACAGCGCCTTTCGTTAAGCTATTGGTAGCAGTAACGGAAGCGATTTTTTCTTGCCCTTTTTTAACTGTGAACTTAATAGGTGTTTCGTTTAAGTCATAATGAGTAGGAGCTTTTGTTTCGATAAACTCATAGTCTCCTGGTGGTAATTCATCTACAACTAAACGGCCGTTTTTATCAGTAGTTAAATCAGTGCGGACGTCGTGTCCATCCTTATTAACAATTTTAAATACAGCACCCTCAAGTGTTGTGTTTTCTTCAACATCATCCACTTTAATTAACTCCACACTACCTTTCGTTAAGCTGTTCGTAGCTGTAACGAAGACATGTTTTGTTTGACTTCTTTCAATTGTGAACTTAATAGGTGTTTCGTTTAAGTCATAATGAGTAGGAGCTTTCGTTTCAATAAATTGATAGTCTCCAGGTTGTAAGTCTTTCGCGATGATTTTTCCATCTTTATCGGTAACTAAATTCGTACGAATATCGTTACCGTTCATATCAGTAATTTTAAATACCGCACCTTCTAGCATTTCTTTTGCATCTAGAGAGTCAACTTTCGTTAATTCCACGCCACCTTTAGTTAAGCCATTTTTAGCAGTAACAGAAACGTGAGTTGGTTGGCTTTTCTTGATAGTGAAAGGAATCGGTGTTTTATTTAAATCATAATCTTTAGGAGCTTTCGTTTCAACAAATTGATAATCTCCTGGTCGTAAATTAGAAGCAGAAACTTTCCCGTCTTTATCAGTAGTTAAATTCGTGCGAACAACTTTACCTTTCGCATCAATGATGTTAAATACTGCATCAGAAAGTTTTGTATCTAGATTCATATCATCCACTTTAATTAATTCAACAGCACCTTCAATTAAGCTGTTAGTAGCAGTGACTTGTAGTTTCTCTGATTGGCTTTTCTTAATTGTAAATTTAAGCGGTGTGCTGTCTAATTTGTAGTGTTCAGGAGCTTTCGTTTCAACAAACTGATAGTCTCCTGGACGTAAATCTGGAACAGAGATTTTTCCAGATGCATCTGTCGTCAGATTAATGTGAACATCATTGCCATTACTTAAATCAATGATGTTAAATACTGCGCCTTTAAGGGCAGTGCCATCGACGTCATCCACTTTAGAAAGCTCTACCGCACCTTTAGTTAAACTATTTTTAGCAGTAACAGAAATTGGTTCGGCTTGTCCTTTTTCAATAGTGAAAGGAATCGGTTCTTTATTTAAATCGTAGTGTTTCGGAGCTTTCGTCTCCACGAATTGATAATCACCAGGACGTAAGTTAGAAACGCTAATTTTGCCTTGTGAATTTGTAGTAAGATTCTCGCGAATTACAGTACCCTTCACATCAACAATGTTAAATACTGCGCCTTCAAGAGTAGTACCATCGACGTCGTCCGCTTTAATAAGTTCAACGCCGCCTTTAGTTAAACTATTTTTCATAGTAACAGTAGCAATATTTTTCTGGCTTTTTTCAACTGTAACTATCATTGGCTTTTTGTCTAAATCATAATGTTTAGGAGCCGTTGTTTCGACAAATTGATACGTACCAGGACGTAAGTTTTCAACAATGATTTTTCCTTCACCGTTCGTTTTTAAATCTGTTTTAAGTAATTTACCGTTTTGATCTAGTAAATTAAACACGGCATCGGCAAGCTTTGTTTGATCATTTAAATCATCCACTTTAATTAATTCAATACTACCTTGTTTTAAACTATTTTTAGCGGTTAAAGAAATAGTCTCCTTCTGTCCTTTTTCAATAGTGAAATTGATTGGTGTTTCATCTAAAACGTAATGCTTAGGAGCTTCTATTTCGATGAATTGGTAATCACCAGGACGTAGGTCGTTAATTTCAATTTTCCCCTTACCATTTGTAACAAGGCCTTTATGAATTACAGTACCCTTCATATCAACAATGTTAAATACTGCGCCTTCAAGTTTAGTGCCATCGATGTCATCTACTTTAGAAAGTTCCACTGCACCTTTTGTTAGAGCGTTTTTAGCTGTAACGTGAAGAATTTCAGTTTGGCTTTTCTTAATTGTAAATTCAATCGGTGTTTTATTTAAATCGTAATGTTCAGGAGCAGCTGTTTCAATAAATTTATACGTACCAGGACGTAGGTTTTCAACAACAATTTTTCCTTCATCATTTGTTTTTAATCCTTCTTTAACTACTTCTCCGTCTGCATCTAATAAATTAAATACAGCATGAGCGAGCTTCGTATCAGTATCAATATCGTCAATTTTTGTTAATTCAACGCTACCTTTTTTCAACGTGTTTTTACCTGTAACAGTAATTTTTTTCGTTTGACTTCTTTCAATTGTAAATGGAATCGGTGTTTCGTCTAACACATAATGTTCAGGAGCAGCTGTTTCAACAAACTGATAGTCTCCCGGACGTAAGTCAGAAACCGAAATTTCGCCTTTGTCATCTGTAACAAGGTTTGTACGAACTTCCTTACCGTTCATATCAACAATTTTAAATACTGCATCTTTCAGCATTGTACGATCGATGTCATCTATTTTTGTTAAAATGATGCCGCCTTTCGTTAAGCTGTTAGTAGCGGTAACGGTAATGTTTTCTTGTTGACTTTTTCCGATAGTGAACGGAATAGGGTTTTTGCTTAAATCATAGTCTTTTGGAGCTTTTACTTCAATAAATTGATAGTCACCCGGGCGTAAATCAGAAGCAGAAACTTTACCCTGTTCATCAGTAGTTAACCCTTTACGAACGACCTTTTTAGTATCATGAGCATCAACAATGATAAATTCTGCACCTTTAAGTGTAACGCCATCAACGTCATCTACTTTAGTTAAAGTAACGCCACCTGTAAGTAAACTGTTTTTTACAATTACAGGGACTGGCAGATCATCCTTGCTGCCTTTTTTAATCGTGAACTTAATAGGTGTTTGATCTAATTTATAATGCTCAGGAGCTGATGTTTCAATAAATTGGTAATCTCCTGGTGCTAAATCAGGAATAACTAGTACTCCATAATCATCTGTTTTTAAATCTTTTGCAATTTCTTTGCCAGTTGCGTCTTGTAATGTGAATACCGCGCCGGCAAGAGCAATACTACTTTCCACATCATCTTCTTTAATAAGTTTAACTTTTCCTTTCGTTAAACTATTTTTAAATGTAAGTGGAAGAAGTTTTTGTTGTCCTTTTTCGATTGTAAATTCAATAGGTTCTACATTTACATCGTAATAAGTTGGAGCCTTTGTTTCGATAAGTGTATAGTTACCAGGACGTAAGTCGTCTACAACTAGCATTCCTTTACTATTCGTAACAAGTTCCGTACGAACAACTTCATTCGTATCTCTATTAACGATTTTAAATACTGCACCTTCAAGTGTTTCCTTTTCATCTGCAGCATTCACTTTTGTTAATTCAATACCGCCTTTTGTTAAGCTGTTTTTAGCAATAACAGTAGCTGATGTTGTTTGACTTTCTGTAATTGTAAATTTAATCGAATTTGTATTTTTATCGTAATACTTTGGTGCTGTTACTTCGATAAATTTATAATCGCCTGGGCGTAAACCAGTAGCGATAGCTTTACCATCCGCACCAGTTGTTACATTTTCGCGAATGACTTTCTTTTCATCATTCGCATCAACAATTTTAAATACTGCACCTGCAAGAGCTGTACCATCGATATTATCAACTTTCGTTAATTCAACATCTCCTGGTTTTAAAGCATTTTCAGCTTTCACAAGTAGAGTTTTTTTCTGATTTCTATCGATTGTAAATTCAATAGGTTCTGCTCGTAAAACGTAATGTTCAGGAGCAGCTGTTTCAATAAATTTGTACGTACCAGGACGTAAATTACTAACTTTAAATTTCCCCTTTTTATCGGTAGTTAAGTTAGTGTGAGGGGGAACTTCATTATTATTTGCATCGACAAGCTTGAATACTGCACCTTCTAGCGGCTTTTTCTCACCAAACTCATCAACTTTTAATAATTCCACTTCTCCTGTTTTTAAACTGTTTGTTGCCGTAACGGTAGCTAAAGATTGTTGGCTTTTGTCGATTGTAAACGTAATAGGATCTGTGTTTAACGTATAATCCTGTGGAGCTTTCGTTTCAATAAATTTATACGTGCCAGGCTCTAAGTCTTTAACAGTTACTTTGCCATCTGCGCCAGTTGTTACATTTTCGCGAATGACTTTCCTTTCATCATTAACATCAACAATTTTAAATACTGCGCCTGCAAGAGCTGTGCCATCGATATCATCAGCTTTTGTTAAAATGACGCCACCTTTAGTGAGGTGATTTGTCGCTGTAACAGTAACTGCGTTCTTTTGACTTTTTACAATTGTAAACTCAATTGGTTTTTTATCTATGTCATAGTCTTTTGGAGCTTTTTCTTCAACAAATTGATAGTCTCCAGGACGTAAATTTTTTGCTTCAATTTGTCCTTGAGCATTTGTCGTTAATTTTCTATAGCCAGGGATTATTTTGTTATTTCGGTCTCTTACACTGAACTCCGCACCTGCTAAAGTTTTTCCGTCTTTATCGACTTTTGTTAAAATGGCCGATCCTGGAATCAAACTGTTTGTTACAGGGTGGTTTATTACTGTTGTTTGATCTTCTTCGATTTTGACCTCAATCAGTTGACCATCTAATTTATAATGTTCAGGAGCCGTTGTTTCTTGTAAGTAGTACGTTCCTGGTTTTAAATTATCTACAGTAATTTGTCCTTGAGCATTTGTTGTTAATTTTTTATGTTCAGGAATAACTTGTTTGTTTTGATCTAGTAAAGAGAAAACCGCATGTTCAAGTTTTTCCCCGCTCTTAGCATCAGTTTTTGTAAGTACTACTTTCCCGACAAATTTCTTATTTGTAAGGGTATATTTTGTAATTTCTTCAGAACCTAGCTCAACAAGTATACCTTCTTTTAATGCTTTACTAATTACATAACCTTTAGGTGCTTTCGTTTCTTTAATCATATATTTATCACGTCGTAAGTTGTTAAACTTAGCGATACCGTCATCACCTGTTGTAATTGTTCGAATAGCGGTTGTACCTGTTTGATCATATAAAGTAAATTCTGCTCCGGCTAATGGCACTGTTTGATCTTTATCATCAACCTTTATAATTTGAAGGCTTCCGCGTCCTTTACTAGCAGAACCACCACCTGATCCTGTAGATACTTTAACAACTACGTCTTCAGTAGTTTTCGTTTCCTCTAGTACTAAACGGTGACCAGTAATATTAGCTTTATTGCTTACTGTTTCCATATGATCTGCATTAATGAGTGAGCGATATTCTAAAATATAAGCTCGATCAATCGTATGAAGGAATTCAACTTTAAATTGTTGTTTCCCTGTATTGTTGTCTGTTATTACTTTGAGTTTATAGTCTGTTCCTTCTTTTAATTCATTTGTTGTATCTTTCGTTAAAGTGCCATCCACGGCTACTGTTGTCGGGTATAGGTGGAAGGACTTTTCATCAAGCATTTGATTGTCTGTCGGTTCATCTGTTACGACTGCATTTTCAATAGTTGATTGACTAGGGTTAATAGAAACGCTCCAATCAATGTACTTGTCATTTTGTTTTGCTTTTTTCATAACCCCGCTACCGCCATTTGTGATTTCAAATGCACCATGAACAGTAGTAACAGTTTTCGATCCATCTTTTAAATCAGCATAATTATCATAGCGCTTATTAATTTGTTCGCCTGCGAGTGAAGTTTTAAAGCTAACATAATAAGCAGAATTAATTTCGTTTTTAAAATGAATCGTTAATGTATTGTTGTTATCTTTTGTTGGATTTTCTATCGTATAATCGTCAGGTGAAACGGGTGTACCTACTTTAAATCCATGCGCACCACCGGTTAATTCCATATGGTAAACCTCAATGGAGCCTGGTATAAGTTTTTGATTATTTTTTAATACGTCAACGATAGAAGGGTCCTTAATCTTCATATTATTATAGTTAAACCCTATGTCCCATTTAATTTCTTTCGTTTGGGCATTGTAAGAGCCGTATTTAAATCCGTTTCCTTTTGTGTAGTAATCAGGATCAAATGTATCGTCGGATGAACTATTTTTCTTTTTATCATTTATGTCTATCCATGATAGATTTGCTGTATTTTTGAATGATTTATTATCCTTCTCTTTGGATAGATTCTCGTAATTAAAGTCTGTTGTGTATGTGATAGTTAAAGTTTTATCCATATTAGACTTGTAAATACCAGCTAGTTTCACTTCGAATCCTTTATCAGTTACATGAAGTGTGTAGTCATGTCCTAATTTAAGTTCATTTGATCCGTCAGTAATCTTGAAACTATTTTCCTGTAACGTTAGACCACCAAAGTCAAATGTATCCTTGATAACAGCATCGTTTAACACGTAATTGTTATCATTTACAATAATTGTCCATTTGGTTGTTTTCGCATTGTAATCTGTATCGCCTGCATTTTTATTATGTTTCTTGATGATGTTTTGTTGTTGTAATGTAACTTTATCTGTTTTACTTGAACCACCATCTGCGATAATTTTATTTTCGATTTCTCCATCTGTGATGACATCACTCGCGGCCTTTGATGTGTAAGTAATCACATAGGCACTATCAATATCAGTAGTAAACTGTAAATCAAATCCCTCAGTCGTTCCTTTTATTGTGAAGTTTGTAGCATCGTCACCAGTGACAATTTGCCCACTATCATTATAAGAAGCATTTTTTACAACAATAGAACTTCGATCAACTTTATGATTCTTATCTAGAATATCTTTTAAAAGAGCAGCCTCTTTTTTGATCTTTTTTTGGTCACCGTTATAAGTGATCGTCCATTCGATTGTTTGTGTTTTTGGGTTGTACTTGCTAGTTTTTTCTAGATGGGTACCGCGTGAAACAGTTACAGTTGCATTTGCAGATACATCTTTTTGGTTCTTGCTGGATACTTTTGCGTTGTTTTTGAAACTTGTAACACTTTCATCTGTAATCTTTGTCGCATATTCAATTTCATATGCTTTACTCGTTTCATTTTTAAAAGCGATATTTAATTTATCAGAGGATGAAGTAAGTTCATATTCTTCTTTAGGAACTTCTGCACCACGAGTTGTATTCCCGTTAATATCTACTTCTAAATAATAAACCTTAATAGAATCTTCATTTAGGCTTGTTCCTTTTGGAATGTCATCTTGAAAGACGGCATTTGTAAGCTTATCTTTCGTCTTGTTCATTTCTACTTTCCAATTAATTTGATTCGTATTAATCGGTCTGTCAGGCACACCTTTTTTATTTATAGAGTTTGTTACTTTAGGTTTGAAATCAAGTTCAATAACAACCTCTTTTTCTTTAATAGGGAATGGGATTTGTTTTTCTGTAGTCCCTGTAATTTTTACTTCATTAAACTCCGTACGAATGTTTAAATGTCCAGCTATATCAGGATGATCTTCAACATACTCGTTAAAAGTCATCGTTACTTTGCCATCAGGCGTAACAACGAATGATCCAATCGTATGCCCTTTTCCATCTATTAAATCTTGTGTAATGGTATTGTGGACAATAAAGTATTCTGGGAGTTGGAAAGTAAAGTAATCACCTTCTTTGACGTTCAGCGATTTCAAGACTTCCCATGTAAAATCGATTTGGGTAATAGAATTTGGATTTGGACGATTATCCGTATCATTAAATGGCTTACCGTCTTTATCCGTTAATGTGACACCTGTTAAAATATTTTCTGTAATTTGCTTAGGTGATGGATCCGGATTCTCAACAGGTCGTTCTGTTGTGTTATCACCAGGATTTTTCGTAGGTTGCTCTGCACCACCATTTTTTTGTTCATCCACAGGTTGCTGAGCATCACCGTTCTTTTGTTCATCCACAGGTTGCTGAGCATCGCCATTCTTTTGCTCATCCGCAGGTTGCTGAGCATCACCATTCTTTTGCTCATCCACAGGTTGCTGAGCGTCACCGTTCTTTTGCTTATCCACAGGTTGCTGAGCGTCACCGTTCTTTTGTTCATCCACAGGTTGCTGAGCGTCGCCGTTCTTTTGCTCATCCGTAGGTTGTTCTGCAGTGTCCTTATTCGTAGTAGGTGAAGCAGGGCTATCTACTTGAACGGGAATTGAAATAGACTTAGCTGTTGTACCTAGAGGGAACGAGAGCTGAACAGATTTTGCACCAGGTTTTAAATCAGGATTGAATACTGTATCAAAATTGATTTTTCCGCTAGCACCTTTGAAATCTTTTACTTGATCGTTAAATACTAGTTTCATTTTGTTATCGTTTGCTGTAACAAAATATTGACCAATAATTTGCTGATCTGCCATCAGATTGCCTTGTTGATTATTTTGAACTTTTAATGCGTTAGGTATTTGGAGCACTGCTGAGTCTGTTTGATGATCTTTTATTGACCAAGCATATTCTAGGTGAATGGTTGATCCTACTTGTATTAAGTTTTTAGGATTTAATGCTTCGTCAATAATATGATTCGTTGCATCTTTCATTTCAACAGTGTCAAATAATGAATTGCCTGTTAATGTTTCCGCTTTTACTTGATTGTATGGAAAACTAGCAAGCTGTGAAAATAGTACGAATACAATTAAACATATATTGAAAAGTTTTTTCATTGTGCCTCCTTTATGAATCCTTCTATTGCATAAAAATGCTTTGTGAAGAGATTGTTTATCATGGATCAATGTGATTTACGTAATGCCTCCTTTACTACGTATACTCTTTAGGGAAAGTATTCATATTCGATGCTTTGTAACGTAAAACAAAATGTATATTCTAATAATATAGGGAATGAATATACAAGTTTCGACAAAAAATGTCGAATAAAATACTGATAAGGAATGATATCAGACCTTTATAGGGTGCGACTTGTTACGTGGTTCTTTATAAAATAGGTACATACAAAAAATATGCAGTGAAAAGCTTAAACTATTTTATAATGATTTGTATTCTTGCAATGTGCAAAGAATCGTTATAAAGGTACGTTTTACGATACACGCTAACCAAAATAATGTATCCTATTGTAAAAAATCGTATTGAGGTAGTAATAAAATGTAGCTTGAATTTGGTCAGGATGAAGAAAATATGTACTGTCTAACAGAGTATACAATTCGTAGATTAAAGCGAAGACAGCGTTTTATAATAAATAGAACGCATTACTTTAATCGATGCTATTAAATAAAAAAAGAAGGTACTCCCTTGATCATCTTTTATGAGAGATAATCATCAATAACCTTCGTTAAAAATTATATACGTAAATGAAAAAGAGTTCAACCGTATTGCTTCTTTTCAAAAAAGTACATAAAAAAGAACCGCTTCCTATTAAGAAGCGGTTCTTTTTTATATTTCTGTTAAGATTATCGGTTCGCCGCGTGTTACGACAACTGTATGTTCGCATTGTGCAACAAGGCTTTTATCAGGTGTAACGAATGTCCAACCATCGTCACCACGCTCGATAATGTGATCAGCTTTCATAGAAATGAATGGTTCTACAGCGATAACAAGACCGTCTTTTAGAAGCGCATTATCCATTGGATCGAAGTAGCTTAAAATGTGGTTTGGTGCTTCATGTAAGCTAAGACCAATACCGTGACCAGTTAAGTTTTGAATCACATTGTATCCATTTTTATGTGCAAAGTTTGAAACAGCACGACCAATTTGGTTTTGTTTTGAACCAGCTTTCACCTTTTTCATTGCTGCCCAAAATGCATCAACAGCTGCTTGGCAAAGCTTTTCTTTTGCTTCATCTTCTCCAAGTACAAATGAAATACCTGTATCTGCATAATAGCCATCAAGTGCAGCAGATACGTCGACATTTACTAAGTCGCCTTCTTTTAATACGCGATCCCCTGGAATACCGTGAGCAACTTCTTCGTTTACACTAATACAAGTTACACCTGGGAAATCATATTCTTTTTCAGGTGCAGAAATAGCACCATGCTCATCTAATACTTTTTTACCGATCAAATCAAGCTCTTTCGTTGTCATACCTGGCTTCGCTTCTTTTTTCATTTCTTCACGTGCAAGCGCAACGATGCGGCCGATTTTTCGTAAGCCTTCTAAATCTTGTTCATTACGAATAATCATGAAAACCACTGTCCTTCCTCGAATATATATCTTACCCGATTGTATCATGTTTATTTTCGTCCTGCTACTCGCTTGCGGTGTGTGGGCTGATTCCTCTCATAAGGAATACATGACAATTGTCATATCGATGTCATGACGCATCATACTGTTTCCTAAGTTTTCCAACACGTACAATGTAAATATAAGAAACAGCGGGGGTGGAGAGATGGAAAAGATTATAGAAGTAAATGGTGTTTCTAAAACATTTAAATATAAAAAGGCAGTAAATAACGTTTCATTTCATGTGAATAAAGGAGAAATCGTAGCACTACTTGGACCAAACGGTGCAGGGAAAACGACGACGATGTCGATGATGCTTGGATTAAAGGATCCGACGGAAGAAACTGTTTCTATATTTGGAAAGAGCCCCAAGCATAGAGATGTTCGTAATAGCCTCGGTGCGATGCTACAAGAAGTAAGTGTCATTGATAGTATTACAGTGGAAGAGGCAATTGAGTTATTCCGTAGTTATTATACGAATCCGGTAGCGAAGGAAACGTTACTACAGTTATCAAATTTAGAATCGGAGCGAAAGCAAAGATGTGAGAAATTATCAGGTGGGCAAAAAAGAAGGTTAAACTTTGCACTCGCACTTGCAGGAAATCCTGATTTGTTATTTTTAGATGAGCCGACAGTTAGAATGGATATTACGTCTCGAAGAACGTTTTGGGAAACAATTCGAAAGTTAGCAAGTGAAGGGAAAACAATTATTTTAACGACGCACTATTTAGAAGAAGCGGATGCATTGGCGAATCGTATTTTATTGTTTGCGAATGGAAAGATTATCGCAGATGGTACACCAGATGAGATGAAGGCGACGATTTCGCGAAAAACAATCAAGTTTTATTCGAAGGAAAGTATTCCTGCAAAATTACTAAAAGAATTACCAAACGTAACAGAAGTACAGTCAAACGATGGGCACTTCACTTTAACAACTGAAGATACAGATGCAACTTTAAAAGCGATTTATCAAAAGAACTTACCTGTAACAGATGTTTCAGTTGAACGTGGAAGTCTTGATGAAGCATTTGAACAGTTTGTCGCAAATCAGGAGGAGGAAATCGCATGAGAGCTTTATGGATGCAATGCAAAATAGAAATTTTACGTACGTTTCGTAATAAATTGTTTATCTTTTTCTCATTACTAATGCCAGTTATGTTTTACTACATTTTCACTAATGTTATTCAAGTGCCACAAAACGGAGATGCGTGGAAAGCACATTATTTAATCTCAATGGCGACGTTCAGTATTGTAGGGACGGCACTTTTTAGTTTCGGTGTAAGGATTTCTCAGGAAAAGGGGCAAGGGTGGACACATTTGTTGAAAATTACACCACTTCCAGAGGGGGCATATATAACGGCCAAAATCATCGCTCAAACGGTAGTGAATGCTTTTTCAATCTTAGTTATCTTTATCGCAGGAATATTAATTAATCATGTTGAGTTAACAGTAGGGCAATGGATTGGTGCTGGATTGTGGTTGTTGTTAGGTGTAACACCATTTTTAGCGTTAGGAACAGTAATAGGTTCTATTAAGAAGGCGGATGCGGCAGCAGGATTAGCAAATATTTTAAATATGTGTTTAGCCATTCTTGGTGGTCTATGGATGCCGATCGAAGTATTCCCGAAAATATTAAGAACGATTGGTGAATGGACACCAACATATCATTTCGGAAGTGGTGCATGGGATATTGTAGCTGGGAAATCAGTTGGTTGGGAAAATATCGCGGTATTAGGAGGTTATTTCCTTATATTTGTTGTAGTATCAATATATATAAGAAAAAGACAGGAAGCGGTATAAATGATAGAGAAGAAGAGGATTGAGATTTTTCCGAAACATATGGGTTTCTTCCCGTATATGTGGCTTGTGTATTTAGCGTTTCCGATTTATGCAATTGTACAAGAGGAGGGCTCAAGGTTAATGTTTGGGGCTGGCATGCTAATTCTTTTTGTATTAGCATACCGGCAGTTGTATTTTGTTACAAAAGTGTTCGCAATGTGGGCTTGTTTGCAACTGGTTATAGCCTTGGTATTTAGCTTTTTTTATAGTCCGTATCTTATTTTTTTATGTTTTTTCACATCAAATGCCATAGCATTCGCACCTACGAAAAAAATATTCCGTATATTATTGGGCTTATTAGTTGTAACGCTTATAACATTTGTATATGGTGCGGGTTTTTCATTTACAAGCTTTATAAATACTGTCCCGATGCTTATTTTGATGCTTGTTGCGCCTTTCGGTATGCGCAACTTTAATCAAAAAAAGATGTTAAGAAATCAATTAAACGAGGCAAACGAACAAATTAAAGACTTAGTAAAACGTGAAGAAAGGCAGCGAATTGCAAGGGATCTTCATGATACGTTAGGACATACGTTGTCACTCATTACTTTAAAAAGTCAGCTCGTGGAGAAGTTAATTGTAAAAAATCCGGAGCGCGCAAGTGTGGAAGCAAAGGAAATTACACAAACATCTCGCACGGCATTAAAGCAGCTAAGAGAATTAATTTCGGATATGCGTATGATTACAGTAGAAGAAGAGATCGAGCAAATAAGGACGATCTTACAAGCGGCTAATATCGAATTAGAAGTAAAACAGGAAGCAAGTTCGAGTTCGTTATCACCTATTGAACAAAATATTTTAGGAATGTGTTTACGGGAAGCTGTGACGAATGTTGTAAAACATAGTAAGGCGACAAAGTGTACAGTCTCTGTATTAGAATCCCAAGGTGAGCTGATCTTGAAAGTAGAAGATAACGGAATCGGTTTAGCAGATCAAGGCCACGATGGGAATGGCATTCGTGGTATGAAAGAGCGCATCGCTCTTATTGATGGGTTTGTTGAACTCGGTACAATCAATCCAGGGACACTATTAACAGTAAAAGTTCCAGTTGTTATTCGAACAGGAAAAGATGAGGTGAGGGCATGATTCGAATTATTATTGCAGAAGATCAGCGGATGCTTCGTGGTGCATTAGGGGCCTTACTTGATCTAGAAGATGATATTGAAGTAATTGGGCAAGCTGCGAATGGGGAAGAGGCGCTAAAATTAATCGAATCGCTACAGCCTGATGTAAGCATCATGGATATTGAAATGCCAATTCAAAGCGGATTAGATGTTGCAGAGATGTTAAAGAAAGAAAAATCAGCATGTAAGGTAATGATTTTAACAACATTTGCACGACCTGGATATTTTGAACGAGCTATGAAAGCTGGCGTGCACGGATATTTATTAAAAGATAGCCCAAGTGAAGATTTAGCTGCATCGATTCGTAATGTAATGAAAGGAAAGCGAGAGATTTCTCAAGATTTAATGTTCGGCTTATGGCAGGAGCAAAACCCGTTATCAGATCGTGAAAAAGAAGTATTGTTACTTGCGAAAGAAGGAAAGACGGCAAATGAAATTGCGAAAGCACTTTATCTTTCACCTGGAACAGTACGTAATTACATTTCTGAAGTATTAACGAAGCTCGATGCGAAAAATAGAATTGAGGCAATTACAATTGCGGAAGAAAAGGGATGGATATGAAAAGAAGTTTACCTATGAGTGGTAAACTTCTTTTTTCTTATAAACAAGCGTTTCACTAGACAATTCGGTCTCAGTTGAATCGTTTGGAATTTGAAGTGTAGTACGTAATGCAGATTTTACTTCATTTTTCGACAAAAAATTTGTTATAGTTAGATTAGGTTGTTGGTCTGAATTTTGGACAACTTTTCCACTAACAGTTGTAATTACTCCATTTTTATCTACTTTTACAATGAAATCTTGACTATATACTTTATAGTTTTTGTAAGTTTGTGCAAGGCGCACTTCGGTTTGATTTCTTTTGTTTCTTTATTTGTAGGTCGAGAATCTACATTCATTTCAGTTGTCAGTTACTCTTGTTGAGATTTAGCCTCGTCTATTTCACTCCTTTAAATACTTTTTCGCTATATTTTTTCGTATCATTTTGAGGTTGTGTTAATTTTTAAATTGTTAAACTAGGCTGAGCAATTTCAACTTTTACTTCATTTCTATCTAGTTCTTGGGTGTGAATAGCTTCTGCTGATAAAGGATAAAGAAGATCGAATGTAACGAAAGCACGGGCAAAGTTCCTATAATGTATCTATAAAACTACTAATCTATTATTGTATGTAAAATGGATTGTATGAAAAATTTGCCGAATTTTATATATATTATGCATTATTTCATATCAAAAATTGTCGAATTCACATTATTGTAGTGGTATGACAACTTAACAAATTAGATTGTTATAATGGGATGGTGAGTAAGTATGCACGCAGAAAAATTAGGAAATGAAATTAAGAAGATTAGGGTAATGAGGGGATTAACACAAAAACAGTTATCCGAGAACATATGTCATCAATCGGAAGTGAGTCGAATTGAATCGGGCGCGGTATACCCAAGTATGGATATATTGCAGGGGATCGCAGCGAAATTACAGGTTCCTATTATTCACTTTTATGAAGTACTTATTTATTCTGATATTGAAAGAAAAAAGTTATTTAAAGATAAAATTCAAATGTTGAGTAAGAAGAAACAATATGCTGAAATTTATAGCATTATTTCAAATGAACTAAAAAAAGAAAAATTTCATCCAGAATTTAATCAGTTTCTTCTTTGGTATTATTATTTATCTGCATACGTTTTACAGAAAATTAATTTTGAATATTGCATTTTAGAGTTAAAAAAAATTGTACATCAATCATACGGAGGGATAGATGTATTTCAAAATTTGTATATTGAAAATTCTATTGCAAGTATTTGTGCGGAAAATAATCAATTAGATAGGGCAATAACTTCATTTCGAGCTATTTTAGAACAATTAGAATCGCTACATAATGATGAAGCATTCACAGTTAAAGTTCGATACAATTATGCAAAAGCCTTATATTTGAGTGATCAGTTTGAAGAGGCATTGTACCAAGTAAATGAAGCGATTGAATCTTCTCGTTATATGGGAAGTATGGAATTAATCGGTCAATTGTATTATCAAAAAGGCGAGTGCCTTGAGAAATTAGAGTGTTCATCAGATGATATTAAAGAAGTGTATAAAAAAGCGTCTTTCTTCTTTGATCTATTAGATTTACACTCGTACAAAGAAACCTTATTAAAAAAAAAGAAGTACTTAAACTAAAATAATTTGAAATATGTATAGTGGTATATTTCGTAAGTTGCATTTACAAGATGGTATTTCCAAAAAGTGGGTATGTGTAATTGCATAAATGGTGGATAAATTTTCATGATATATTATAAGAAAACAATGTGGGTGATGGAATATGAAAAAATTACTTATTGGTAGTCTATTAACGTTAGCAATGGCATGGGGTATTTCATTAACAGATACAGCTTTAGAGAAAAGCCAAGTAATTTCTCATAATGATCAAGAGATACAATTAGCTTCAGATTTACCATTTGAACATTAAAAAACAACCGTCACTTAGACGGTTGTTTTTTTGTGGAGTAACCTCCAAACATCTTTACTAGAAACAGGTTTGCTAATAAAGAATCCTTGAATGTGGTCACAGTTTTGTTCATATAAAAACTTCCATTGTTCTTCGGTCTCTACACCTTCCGCAATAACTTCTAAATTTAGTTCTTTAGATAGTGTAATGATGGAGGAGATAATCGCTTCCTCTAAAGGGCTATTTGTAATTCCACAAATAAACTCTCGAGCAATTTTTAATGTGTTAATTGGGTATTTTGTTAAATAAGCTAAAGAACTATAACCAGTTCCAAAGTCATCGATTGAAATTTGAATACCGAGATTTTGAAGCTGTTCTAGTTTTGCAACTACAGATTGATTTTGATTAATGGCGATACTTTCTGTAATTTCGATATCTAGTGCTTCTGATTTTAGTTCGGTTTCTTCTAACACCTTTGAAATAGTAGGGATTAAATCTGCATGATTAAATTGAACAACAGATAAATTTACACCAACTTTCAGGTGAGAAAAACCTTGATTATGCCATCTCTTTGCCTCTAAGCAAGCAGTACGTAAAATCCAATTTCCAAGTTCAATAATAAATCCAGTTTCCTCCGCTAGAGGAATGAATTGGGCAGGGGACACGATGCCGAGTTTTGGGTGCTTCCAACGAATTAATGCTTCAAAACCGATAATTTGTTTTGTTGTTGTATTTACTTGTGGCTGGTATTCAAGGAAAAATTCATTTTGTTGTAATGCTTTTGCAAGCTCGCCTTCTAAGAATTGGATCTCATTTTGGGCGATACTCATTTCTTTTGAGAAGAAAACAAATCTATTTTTTCCATTTGCTTTTGCTCGATACATAGCCATATCAGCATTTTTCATTAATTCAGTAACATCGGTTCCATAATCAGGATACATGGCAATTCCGATACTCGGTGTAATAGATAGTTCTTCATCTTTAATGAAGAATGGTTTGTTTAAAATAGTTAAAATCTGTTCAGCTATAAAAGCCGCACTTTTTTCTGAGTACATATCTGGCAATAGAATTGTAAACTCATCTCCACCTTGACGAGCGACGACATCTTTTGAACGTAAGCAACTGCGTAATCTTTTCGCTACTTCAATTAATAATAGATCTCCGACATCGTGTCCAAGTCTATCGTTAATTTTTTTGAATCGATCTAAATCAAGGAACATGACGGCAACATCATTTGCGCTAGTTTGAGCTGTATTTAAAATGTTTTTTAAATCTTTTTCAAACTTTCGACGATTTGGTAACCCAGTAAGCGCATCATGAAAGGCTAAATGTTCTACTTGTTTTTGCTTTTCATATAAAGTTGTAATATCACGTGCTATGCCGAACATCCCAACAACTTCTTTGTTTATGAAAGTAGGGATAAGTGTAATGTGAAGGTAATAGTAATAGCCTTCTTTTTCTTTCGTGCGAACTTCTAAAGTTTGTGGTCTACCTTCTGTTGTTATTTGTAAAGCTTTCTTTAGTAGATCATGGTCTTTTGAGTCAATAAAGTGTAGAAGAGCATAGCTTTCTACTTCACAATAGTAGGCAGTAAATAGGCTTTCACAAGCTGTATTAGATTGCTGGAAAATACCATTCATATTTAAAGAGAAAACGGCATCAGGATGATCCTCGAATAAAGATTTATAGCGTTGTTCACTCTTTGATAACGCAGATGCACCTTCTTCTACTTTGCCTTCTAGTTGTGTAGTCAACTGTTCGTATGTATCGATTAATGCTCGATTATCCTTCCACATATAAAGTTGTCGTAGGAATAATAAGATGAGTGATAATACTAGACCGATTAACATGAACTTATCATTCCAAGGTTGAATAAGAATGAAGGAAAATGTAATGATTATACTGAAATAAGGTAATATAAAACGTACGTAGTCAAAGCGATAATACTTTGTTTTCGTTTCATGCTGCATTGGTTTATCCAATATGTATAGTATGGACGATAAACCAATTAATAAAATTGAAGCAGTATGTATTAAGTAAGAGACTTCAGAAGAAGTTTTCATCCCTGTGTTTAATTGAAACAGATGTATATATCCGTACAAAAGTATGATAGTAAAGCCGATAATTAATGAAATTCTGCTAGCAGAATATTGTTCTCGTCTATATAGGCTAATAACGGCATAAATTACTAATGCTTGTGCAATAAAGTATCCAATTAAAACCCAGTGATCTGTCGTTAGCATGCGAAAGCTTGAAAGGTCCAAAATAAAAGTTAAGGTAAAATAAATATTCATAATAACAATAAAGATGCTATCGAATGAAAATTGAGCAAGGCCTCTAATAGAGTAATATTTTATAAATTTGATAGCAAACCCAGAAAAGAGCAAAATATATTGTATGATGAAAAAAGGTAGTGCCTTATATGAGAATATGACTTGATCATATATAGAAAGTGAATGAAGAAATAAAGTTATTTCCATAGTTAGTCCGCATATGCAAGTGCATAGTAATAAAACCCAAAATAATTTATCGCTACGCTTCATTTTCTTAATAGCTTTATATAAGCAATAGCAAGAAAAGAGTGCAGCAAAACAAAATAAGAAGAGAATTCCGATTTCTTTTATATTCAAGTCCTTAGGGATAAGAAATATCCAAAGGGAAAATATAGTTATATACATCGTGACAAAGTATACATATTTTTTTTGATTAATCATATTATGACTCCATTTCAATAAAGTTGAATCACAGGTGGAAAATGCTAATTCCAATCATAGCATATAAAATAGGGTGTTTTTTACTAAAAAAATTACTTTTTTTGAAAAAAATAGCTCAACATTACAATTTACCATTGTAATGTTGAGCCATTTATTCTTTTTATTCCTCTTATAGAGGATAATTCATGTATGAATTGCAGCATTGCTAAATCTTTCTGTTTACTTTCAATCATAATATCGAAATTATGATTGATTTTTTTTGCAATTTGTAAGAAAGGCTTAATAAACTCTAAATCAATATATTCAGCATGGGCCCTAAATTCTTTTTTTGATTTAGGGGAGGAAATGTGAACTTTAGGAGGGATATTTGTATGTGACCAAGTTTCAAAAATTGCAGGAAGTAACAATTCTAGCGGTTCCTCGCAAAGGTTTGCTATGTGATGATGATAATCGAATACGAATGGGATCTTTTCTTTTTGGCAAATCGATAAAGTTTCAGCAGTTGTATATGTTTTATCATCGTTTTCAAGCGTCATTTGCTTTTTTATATGTGTAGGAAGTTTTTTTATATTTTCATGGAAACGCCCAACCGCTTGTTCTTTATTTCCATAGGCACCACCTACATGGATATTAATATAGGAAGAATCTGCAATTCCTATTGCATCTAATACTTTATAATGATAGGTCATATCTGTAATCGCGTTAGTTGTAATATGTGGCTTGTCGCTTGTGAATAGCGTAAATTGATTTGGATGAAAACTTACTCGTAAATTGTGTTCTTTAATTAATGCCCCAATTTTACGCCAAAGCGGTTTAAATGCCCCGATATAATCAAACTCGACTTCGGGATGTGTTGCAAGTGGGACGATGGAAGAGGATAAACGATATAACGGAATTTCATGCGCTATATTGTAATGAAGAATACGTATTGTATGCTCAAGATTCTGCCTTGTAACATCGTATAATTTATCTTCTCGTTCTTGTTTGCTGAGCTTTTGAAAGCTTGTAAATGTCATCGTTTTGGCAGGAGAACAGTCCCACAGTGCCATTGCATGTGAGACATATCCAAACCGCATAATCATATGTGATACACCTCTTTTTACTCATTATCTTTCCTATAAGAAGAAAGCAAATATCGTTCCTATCCATTCTTTTCCCCTATCAATAAGGGAATGCGGGCTAACATCTTTAAAGGAAAGTAAGGATGCATTTTTTAGATCTTCATGGAATTTATTTTTTACTATTTGTATAAAATGTTTATCATATAAAATGCAGTTGATTTCATGATTAATATATAAACTTCTCATATCAAAGTTTGCAGTTCCGATATCACAAATATAATCGTCCGCTATAATAACTTTAGCGTGAAAAAAACCTTGTTGAAATGCGTAAATATTGCACCCAGCTTGTATTAACTTTCGGCAATATGGAAATTTTGCTTCTCGAACAAGGGCATGATCAGCTTTTTCTGGAACGAGAATCGTGATTTGAACCCCACGTTTTCGTGCTTTTAATAATGCGTTCATAATTTTTTTCCCAGGAATGAAATATGGTGTACCGATAAAGAGTTCATCTTTCGTATTTTCAATTAAGTGTAAAAAAGTATGTTGTAGATATGCCCCATCGGTCGGAATAAATTGATGTTGGATGGTACCAGGTTGCAGTTTCGGAAAATAAAGAGAAGTATCCAATAAGTTTTGGTTTGTATCATCAAACCAGTCATGTAAAAATTGTTTTTGTAAATCTTGTACACCTTCGCCTGTAAGACGTAAATGATAATCGCGCCATAATCCTAATTTTTGATTATGCCCTAAATATTCTTCTCCAATATTAAATCCACCAATATAACCAATTTCCCCGTCAATAACTGTAATTTTTCTATGATTTCTTTGATTTGCAGAAAAGAAAAGGAACGGAAATTTCACTTTATGACAAAATGAAAAAGAGACGCCGTGTTTTTGTAAGGAATGAATTGCCTCGTTTGATAAATGATGGCTTCCCAATCGATCGAGTAAAAGTCTTACTTCAATTCCTTCCCGTGCCCTATCGATAAGTAACTTTAAAAATTCACGACTGATTTTATCGTTTTTTACAATGAAGAACAAAACGTGCACATGGTGCCTAGCTTGTTGTATATCAGTAAATAAAGCATCATATAAATCTTGCCCGTATGTATAAAGGTGAAAATGACTTTGACGTAAAGGGAAAGTACGAGAGCGCACACGCTTTAAATGAAGAATTCTCCCATATAAAAGGTCAATTGTGATCCAAAGAGTAACGCATAGTAACAAGAGAGATAAGAAGAACATAAGTGAATTCCCTCCTTTGCATTTTTTTCACCTTCATTTTGCTGGTTGCTCGGTAAAGCCTGATTGGTGAGGCTAATAATCAGTAGGGAATAAACAGCTCTTTACTGATTAAAGTTTCACTTTATAGTTTCACCGAAATAAACAGCTTTATGAAAAAATATGTTGTTGTATAACAAAAAACTGTTGACTGAATGCTCACTCATTATATAATGAAGATAGGGGAAAAGATTCAGAAAATTATATGTTTTTGAAGATTCTAAAAAAGAAAGAGAGCTTACAAAGAGAGGGGTAGCATAAAAATGAATAGTTTACTGATCATGAATTGGCTGGCTGCCATTGCTGTTATTGCTTATGCGGGATATTTGTTTGTGTATCTTATACGAACGAGGATGGCCTACATACAGTTAGGAAAAAAAATTGAATTTGACCGTCGTTTTAAAGAGCGTTGGGATCTCCTTAAGGTCAATGTTTTCGGTCAGAAAAAGCTGCTGAAAGATAAGAAGAGCGGCATTATTCACGTTATGTTCTTTTACGGATTTATTCTTGTCCAATTTGGAGCAATTGACTTCGTTTGGAAAGGACTCGCACCAGGATCACATCTTCCACTTGGACCACTATACCCTGCATTTACATTCTTCCAGGAAATTGTCACACTTGTTATTTTAATTGCAGTCTTTTGGGCTTTTCATAGACGTTATGTTGAGAAGCTAGTTCGTTTAAAACGTAATTTCAAATCAGGTCTTGTTCTTATCTTTATTGGTGGCTTAATGGTTTCTGTGCTACTCGGTAATGGGATGGGAATTATATGGCACGGCGAGGAACTTTCATGGAGTGAACCAATCGCTTCTGCGATCGCTTACGTTTTCTCGGGAATAAATGAAACCGTAGCCATTTCTGTGTTCTATTTCTCTTGGTGGGTGCATCTACTAATTTTGTTAACATTTTTAGTGTATGTTCCACAATCAAAACACGCGCATTTAATTGCGGGACCAGCAAACGTTTTCTTCGGTCGTCTTTCAAATCCAGGGAAACTTGAAAAGATTGACTTTGAAGATGAAACGCAAGAAACATTTGGTGTTGGTAAAATTGAAGATTTTAGACAAAATCAGCTTATTGATTTATACGCTTGCGTAGAGTGTGGTCGCTGTACAAATATGTGCCCAGCAACAGGAACAGGGAAAATGTTATCGCCGATGGATTTAATTTTAAAACTTCGCGATCATTTAACTGATAAAGGAGCAGCAGTGACATCAAAAGCACCGTGGGTTCCAGTAGTTGCTTTTAATAATACGCAAGGAAATCAGTTAGCAATGATGGCAGCTGGAAAAGGACAACAAGAATCAGCGGCTACAACGCTAGCTTACGATCCGAGTTTAATCGGAGATGTTATTACGGAGGAAGAGATTTGGGCTTGTACAACGTGCCGTAACTGTGAAGACCAGTGTCCGGTTATGAATGAGCATGTTGACAAAATTATTGATTTACGCCGCTACCTCGTTTTAACAGAAGGAAAGATGGACGCGGAAGCGCAGCGCGCGATGACGAATATCGAGCGTCAAGGGAATCCGTGGGGACTGAACCGTAAAGAGCGTGAAACTTGGCGCCAAGGTGATGATGAAGTAACGGTTCCAACTGTAAAAGAAAAATCGAAAGCTGGCGAGGAATTTGAATATTTATTCTGGGTTGGTTCAATGGGATCATATGATAATCGTAGTCAGAAGATTGCAATATCATTTGCGAAGTTAATGAACGAAGCAGGCATTTCATTCGCGATACTTGGTAATAAAGAAAAGAATTCTGGAGATACGCCGCGACGTCTTGGAAATGAATTTGTCTTCCAAGAGATGGCGACAAAGAATATCGAGGAATTTGAAAAAGCAGGAGTGAAGAAAATCGTTACGATTGATCCTCACGCTTATAACACATTTAAAAATGAGTATCCAGACTTTGGCTTGCAAGCAGAAGTCTATCATCATACAGAATTGTTAGCTCAGTGGGTGAAAGAAGGACGCTTAAAACCTGTTCACGCAATTGAGGAAACAGTTACGTACCATGATTCCTGTTATTTAGGAAGATACAACGAAGTATACGAAGCACCGCGCGACATTTTGAAAGCAATTCCTGGTGTGAATCTTGTAGAAATGGCACGAAACCGTGAAACAGGAATGTGTTGTGGCGCAGGTGGTGGCCTAATGTGGATGGAAGAGACAGCAGGTTCACGTATTAACGTTGCTCGTACAGAACAAGCACTAGCTGTAGAGCCATCCATTATTGGTACAGGTTGTCCATATTGCTTAACGATGATTAGTGATGGGACGAAAGCGAAAGAAGTAGAAGAGAAGGTTCAAACTCTTGATGTAACAGAGATTTTAGAACGCTCTGTTATCGGACAGAAGAAAGAAGCGATGTAATCTGCAAGCATGAATACAACTTTAGAGAGAGGTGCAATCATTGCACCTCTTCTCAACGTAACAATACCGAGCGAGCGCTCGGTTCTAAAAAAAGAGATGGGGGAAATAGATATGAGTAAAACAGTTATTTTAAGTGCTGCAAGAACACCGGTTGGGAAATTTGGAGGATCTTTAAAAGACGTAAAAGCAACAGAACTTGGGGGAATTGCAATTAAAGCAGCGCTTGAAAGAGCAAACGTTTCTGCTAATGATGTGGAAGAAGTTATATTCGGAACAGTTATTCAAGGTGGACAGGGACAAATTCCATCACGCCAAGCTGCGAGGGCTGCTGGAATCCCTTGGGAAGTGCAGACGGAAACAGTGAATAAAGTTTGTGCATCAGGGCTTCGTGCGGTTACGTTAGCGGATCAAATTATTCGTACTGGCGACCAATCACTTATTGTAGCTGGTGGTATGGAGTCGATGAGTAACAGTCCTTACATTTTACGCGGAGCAAGATGGGGATACAGAATGGGCAACAACGAAGTAATCGATTTAAACGTTGCTGACGGTTTAACATGCGCATTTTCAGGTATACACATGGGTGTTTATGGTGGAGAAGTTGCGAAGGAAGATGGGATCTCTCGCGAAGCGCAAGATGAATGGGCATATCGTAGTCATCAACGTGCGGTGTCAGCACATAAAGAAGGACGTTTTGAAGAGGAAATTGTGCCAGTAACGATTCCGCAAAGAAAAGGCGATCCTATTGTCGTTGCAAAGGATGAGGCGCCACGCGCGGATACAACGATTGAAAAATTAGCGAAATTAAAACCTGTATTTGATAAGACGTCAGCAGTGACAGCGGGTAATGCGCCAGGACTAAATGATGGTGGTGCTGCACTTGTACTAATGAGCGAAGACAGAGCAAAGCAAGAAGGAAGAAAGCCATTAGCAACAATTTTGGCACATACAGCAATTGCAGTGGAGTCTAAAGATTTCCCAAGAACGCCAGGCTATGCAATTAACGAATTGTTGAAAAAAACAGGCAAGACAATTGAAGATATCGATTTATTCGAGATTAATGAAGCATTTGCAGCGGTAGCAATTGCAAGTACAGAGATTGCAGGAATTGACCCAGACAAATTGAATGTAAATGGCGGCGCAGTGGCAATGGGACATCCAATTGGAGCAAGTGGAGCACGTATTATCGTTACACTTATCCACGCACTGAAGCAGCGCGGCGGCGGAATTGGAATTGCTTCGATTTGTAGCGGTGGCGGTCAAGGTGATGCAATTATGATTGAAGTTCGTTAATTTACGTGTAGGTAATTTTTGATGTATTAACAATTTATATTAAGGGGGAAGAAAGAATGGGTGTACAAAAAATAGTTGTAATTGGTGCGGGACAAATGGGATCGGGAATTGCGCAAGTATGTGCAATGGCAGGATATGATGTGAAGGTACAAGATTTAAAACAAGAGCAATTAGACAGAGGATTGGCTATTATTACGAAAAACTTAGCGCGCCAAGTAGAAAAAGGACGCATGAAGGAAGAAGAGAAGGAAGCAACGCTAAATCGCCTTACAGTAACGCTTGATTTAGATTGTGTGAAGGAAACGGATCTTATTATTGAAGCAGCTGTTGAGAAAATGGATATTAAAAAGAAAATCTTTGCAAATCTAGATGAAATTGCTCCAGAACACGCAATTTTAGCGACGAATACGTCATCTCTACCAATTACAGAAATTGCAGCGGTAACGAAACGTCCGGAGAAAGTAATCGGTATGCACTTTATGAATCCGGTTCCGGTTATGAAGCTTGTTGAGATTATTCGTGGTTTGGCTACAGATGATGCGGTATATGAAACGATTGAGGATATTACGAAGAAAATCGGGAAAGTACCAGTTGAAGTAAATGATTTCCCAGGGTTTGTATCGAACCGTATTTTATTGCCGATGATTAACGAAGCGATCTATACGTTATATGAAGGTGTAGCGACAAAAGAAGCGATTGATGAAGTAATGAAACTCGGTATGAATCATCCGATGGGGCCTTTAACGCTCGCTGATTTTATCGGTTTAGATACATGTTTATACATTATGGAAGTGTTGCATGAAGGCTTAGGTGATAGTAAATATCGCCCATGTCCATTATTACGCAAGTATGTGAATGCAGGATGGTTAGGACGTAAAACGGGTCGTGGTTTCTACGTTTACGAATAAAATCCTCCCTTTATTAAAATAGTGGTCTTACCAAATTGTTAAAAAGATATATAGCAAATGGAGGCGAAGTACATGAATTTTCATTTTACTGAAGAGCAACAAATGATGAGGAAAATGGTTCGAGATTTTGCGCAGAAGGAAATAGCTCCCTTTGTTCCTAGTATGGAACAAGGGGTGTTCCCGAAAGGGATTTTGCAAAAGATGGGTGAGCTTGGACTAATGGGTATTCCAGCGCCTGCAAAATATGGCGGGGCAGAAATGGATTTTATTTCTTACATTTTAGCAATCGAGGAAATTTCAAAGGTAAGTGCAACGGTTGGTGTAATTTTAGCTGTACATACGTCAGTTGGAATGAATCCGATTTTATACTTCGGAACAGAAGACCAGAAGCAGAAATATGTTTCTAAACTAGCGACTGGTGAGTATTTAGGTGCATTTGCATTAACAGAACCAAATGCAGGGTCAGATGCAGGGAGTTTGAAATCAAGAGCTGTAAAGAAAGACGATCACTACATTATTAATGGATCGAAAGTATTTATTACAAATGGCGGTGAAGCAAGTACATACATTGTATTCGCTTCTACAAATCCAGAGGCAGGAAAAAGTGGGATTTCTGCATTTATAGTAGAGAAAGATACACCGGGCTTAATTATTGGAAAAGATGAGCACAAAATGGGACTTCTTGGTTCTCGCACAGTACAACTTACGTTCGAAGATATGAAAGTGCCGGCTGAGAATTTACTTGGTGAAGAAGGACAAGGATTTAAGGTAGCGATGGCGAATTTAGATGTTGGACGAATTGGAATTGGTGCACAGGCTTTAGGAATTGCGGAAGCAGCGCTTGCATGTGCAATTGATTATGCGAAAGAACGTGAGCAATTCGGAAAGCCAATTGCGGCGCAACAAGGAATCGGATTCAAACTTGCAGATATGGCAACTAGTGTAGAAGCATCGCGATTACTTGTATACAGAGCAGCATCGCTAAGAGCGCAAGGATTACCATGCGGTAAAGAGGCTTCTATTGCGAAGTTATTCGCTTCTAAGACGGCTGTCGAAGTTGCGATTGAAGCGGTGCAAGTATTTGGTGGTTACGGTTATACGAAAGACTATCCAGTAGAACGATTTTTCCGTGATGCGAAAATCACGCAAATATATGAAGGAACGAGTGAAATACAAAAACTCGTTATTAGCAGAGCTTTATAAAAGAACTAGGGGGAGACGGGCATGCATTTTAAACTATCAGAAGAACATGAAATGATAAGAAAAATGGTTCGGGATTTTGCTAAGAACGAAGTAGCACCGACGGCAGCTGAGCGTGATGAAGAAGAGAGATTTGATCGCGCGCTATTTGATCAAATGGCAGAGCTTGGTTTAACCGGCATTCCGTGGCCTGAAGAATACGGCGGAATTGGAAGCGATTACTTAGCGTATGTAATTGCTATCGAAGAATTATCTCGTGTTTGTGCTTCAACAGGTGTAACGCTGTCTGCACATACTTCACTTGCTGGTTGGCCAATTTTTAAATTCGGAACGGAAGAACAAAAGCAAAAGTTTTTAAGACCGATGGCTGAAGGGAAGAAAATTGGTGCATACGGCTTAACAGAGCCGAGTTCTGGTTCGGATGCTGGCGGAATGAAGACAACTGCGAAACGAGATGGAGACCATTACATTTTAAATGGATCGAAAATCTTTATTACAAATGGCGGTATTGCTGATATTTATGTTGTTTTTGCGTTAACTGATCCTGAATCGAAGCAGCGTGGTACGAGCGCGTTTATTGTGGAAAGTGATACACCAGGATTTTCAGTTGGGAAGAAGGAAAGTAAGTTAGGGATTCGCTCTTCACCAACAACTGAAATTATGTTTGAAGATTGCCGTATTCCTGTAGAGAATCTACTAGGGGAAGAGGGCCAAGGATTTAAAGTTGCGATGCAAACATTAGATGGCGGCCGTAATGGTATTGCCGCGCAAGCAGTCGGTATTGCGCAAGGGGCTTTAGATGCTTCTGTAGAATATGCAAGGGAGCGTCATCAGTTTGGGAAACCAATTGCGGCGCAGCAAGGAATTGGCTTTAAACTTGCAGATATGGCAACGGATGTGGAGGCGGCGCGTCTTCTAACATACCAAGCGGCTTGGCTTGAATCGGAAGGGCTTCCGTACGGGAAAGAGTCAGCGATGTCAAAAGTATTTGCAGGCGATACAGCGATGAAGGTGACGACTGAAGCAGTACAAGTATTTGGTGGTTACGGTTATACGAAAGATTATCCAGTAGAGCGTTATATGCGCGATGCAAAGATTACACAAATATATGAGGGAACACAAGAGATTCAAAGGCTTGTAATTTCTCGTATGTTAACGAAGTAGGAACGAAAGCGTAGGTATTTTCCTACGCTTTTTCCTTCCAAAAAATAATAGAGAGAGGTGAAGGGAATGGTTAAACATAATGTACATGCGTCCGTGAAAGATGAAAAATTAGTTGCGTTAAGACGTGAACAAATGATTAAAGGTGCGGTGCAATTGTTTAAGCAAAAAGGGTTCCCACGTACAACAACGAGAGAGATTGCGAAGGCGGCTGGGTTTAGTATTGGAACACTTTATGAGTACATTCGTACAAAAGATGATGTTTTATATTTAGTTTGTGATAGTATTTATGAGCATGTAAAAGAAAGATTAGAGGAAGTAGTGTGTACAGAAAAAGGGAGTATAGAAAGTTTAAAGATAGCAATAACGAATTACTTTAAAGTGATGGACGAATTGCAGGAAGAAGTATTAATAATGTATCAAGAGGTACGTTTTTTACCGAAAGAATCACTCCCGTACGTATTAGAAAAAGAATTTCAAATGGTCGGGATGTTTGAGAATATTTTAGAGCAGTGTACAGAAAATGGGACATTTACATTAAATAAAAAAGAGATACAGCTTCTTGCACATAACATTTTCATACAAGGACAAATGTGGGGGTTTAGACGTTGGGCCCTGCAAAAACTGTATACGCTTGAAGAATATACAGAAATGCAAATTAGGTATGTACTGCAAGGAGCGCATATGTTTCCGAAATAAGGAATAGACAAATTATAATTTTATTACCATATTAAAGTTTCCCGTTTTTTTTGTAGCATATTTGTGCGACTTTTGTTTATAATGAATAGTATGGATTTTTTTAAGCAGACCGTTATATATAAGGTTATATTTGAAGAAAGGAAGTGCCGCATAAGTGAATTTTAAGCAATATTCACCAGAAGAGCTAAAAGAATGTTCAATGATTGAAGTTGTACATAGCGTTTTAGGGGATAAAAGACAAGCAACGACATTCAACGAGTTGGTTCAAGAAATCGCTCAAGTGCTGGGACTATCTCAAGAGCAAGTTAATGCGAAACTCGCACAATTTTATACAGATTTAAACATCGATGGACGTTTCATTAATTTAGGAGAAAATCGTTGGGGGCTACGCAGCTGGTACCCATATGAGCAAATTGATGAAGAAATCTTGCCTCAACCAAAACCGAAGAAGAAACGTAAAGTTGAAGAAGACGGTTTTGACGACTACATTGAAGAAGATGAAGACTTCGACGATGCAGACGGAAATGAAGAAGAAGAGGTAGAAGATTTGGACAAGGTTCTTGAAGAAGAAGACGGAGATGACGAAGATCTTGATGATTTAGATGAAGATGATGACGATGACTTCGCCGAAGAAGAACTTGAGTACGATGAAACTGAAGAAGAAGAAGAGGAAGAACTGTAGTTCTTGACTTTTCATTATCGTCCATGTAGAATCATTTTTGGGCTCTTTAAAAAAGGACGATAATACTTTTAAAGTGTAAATATAAAAGAAAATTGCTCCCTACTTATTACTTTTTGTGATGAGGGGAGCAATTTTCTTTTTTGTTTTTTGTTTAGAAAATAAAAAGAGTCTAACAATAAGATGGATACAGTGTTATCTACATACGTTGCGCTTTGCAACGGTGATTATATAACAGCAAAATAGGAGGGAGCTTTTTCATGACTAAGTATATTTTTGTAACAGGCGGTGTAGTATCGTCTTTAGGAAAAGGTATTACAGCAGCATCTCTAGGAAGACTTTTAAAAAATCGTGGTTTAAACGTAACGATTCAAAAGTTTGATCCATACATTAACGTAGACCCAGGGACTATGAGCCCATACCAACACGGTGAGGTATTCGTAACAGATGATGGTGCAGAAACTGACTTAGACCTTGGTCACTATGAGCGTTTCATCGACATCAACTTAAACAAATACAGCAACGTAACAACAGGTAAAATTTACTCTTCAGTTCTTCAAAAAGAGCGTCGTGGTGAATACCTAGGAGGAACAGTTCAGGTTATTCCTCACATTACTAACGAAATTAAAGAGCGTGTATACCGTTCTGGTCGCGAAACAAACGCGGACGTTGTTATTACAGAAATTGGTGGAACTGTTGGTGACATCGAGTCTCTACCATTCTTAGAAGCAATCCGTCAAATTAAGAGCGACATCGGTCGTGACAATGTAATGTACATTCACTGTACGTTAATCCCGTACTTAAAAGCAGCGGGTGAAATGAAAACAAAACCAACGCAACATAGCGTTAAAGAGCTTCGCAGCTTAGGTATTCAACCAAATATTATCGTTGTTCGTACAGAATTGCCTGTTTCTCAAGATATGAAAGACAAGCTTGCATTATTCTGTGACATTGATACAAAAGCAGTTATCGAAGCACGCGATGCAGATACTTTATATGCGGTTCCATTATCTCTTCAAGAGCAAAATATGGACCAAATCGTTTGCGATCACTTAAAATTAGACAATCCAGCTGCAGATATGACAGAGTGGACTGCGCTAGTTAATAAAGTACGTAACCTTTCTAAGAAAACAAAAATTGCTCTTGTTGGTAAATACGTAGAGCTTCAAGATGCATACATTTCTGTTGTAGAAGCACTTCGTCATGCGGGTTATTCATTCGACACAGATGTAGAAGTGAAATGGGTAAATGCTGAACACGTAACACCAGAGAACGTACAAGAATTAGTTGGCGACACAGATGGTATCCTTGTACCTGGTGGATTCGGCGATCGTGGTGTAGAAGGTAAAATCGTTGCAATTCAATATGCTCGTGAAAACAAAGTACCATTCTTAGGAATTTGCTTAGGTATGCAACTTGCATCAATCGAATTTGCACGTAACGTATTAGGATTAGAAGGAGCTAACTCTTCTGAAATTAATCCTGACACACCTTATGCAATCATTGACTTATTACCAGAACAAAAAGATGTAGAAGACTTAGGCGGTACACTTCGTCTTGGCCTATACCCATGTAAGCTTGCTGAAGAAACAAATGCATACAGTGCTTACAATGAGCCGGTTGTATATGAGCGTCATCGTCATCGTTATGAGTTCAACAATCAATTCCGTCCGGATATGGAAAAAGAAGGATTTGTATTCTCTGGTACAAGCCCAGACGGCCGTCTAGTTGAAATCATTGAATTAAAAGATCACCCTTGGTTCGTGGCAGCACAGTTCCACCCAGAACTAGTTTCTCGTCCAAACCGTCCACAACCATTGTTCCATGACTTCGTAAGAGCTTCTATTACGAATAAAGAGAGCAAGTAATAAAAAAAAGCGCCTGAAATAGGGCGCTTTTTTTAATATTCATTTAACATTTCATCGATTGTAAATTTGATCCCATGATATGCAAATAAAGCTATCATTAAACTTGGGAATCCGTAGCGATTGCCTTCATCATCTGGAATAAGACCTTTTAACAGCTTTGTATCAATATGTACATCTGTATATTGTTCTAGCGATTCAGTACCTTCTTGAATAGCAGAGATACCGACAATAGAGTGTCCATCGGCTTGAAGTTTTTTTGCCATTGCTACAACTTCTTCATCTGTTGAAAATCGGCTAATAAGAAGTACACGATCTGCAGGAGTTACTTCTACTTCTTTACCATTTTCAAATAATCGTTTTGCCTGCTTCATTGGTTCAGCACCGAATAATGCTTCAGCCACAACGCCCTCCATTTCATTTGTACCATGTAAATAAATGAAACCATCGCCAACTAATGCTTGAGCAAGTAGACGGGCGCTATCTTCTATATTCATTTCCTCTTTTTGAGAAACTCTGGAGAAATAACCACTTAATTGAGTTGAAAAAATTTTTAACATAATGTTACTCCCTTCGTACGTGTTTACCGGCTTTCATTATAGTTTATTTTTTTAGAAAGGTGAAATCGAAGGGTAGCATAACAAAATAGGAAACGGTAAAATAAGAAAGAATAGGAAGGAATTTGCCAAAGAATAGCGAAAATTAATCGTTAAGATATAAGAAGCTTTAAATCTTGTACTTACACAGAAAGGTTGGGAGTTATGGAAGGGAAAATTTTAATCGTTGATGATCAATATGGCATTCGTGTGTTATTACATGAAGTGTTCCAAAAAGAAGGTTATCAGACATTCCAAGCAGCGAATGGATTTCAAGCTTTAGATATCGTGAAAAAAGATAATCCAGATTTAGTAGTGTTAGATATGAAAATTCCAGGTATGGATGGTATAGAGATTTTAAAACATGTAAAGGAAATTGATGAGAGTATTAAAGTAATTTTAATGACTGCTTATGGAGAGCTTGATATGATCCAAGAAGCAAAAGATTTAGGAGCTTTAATGCACTTTGCCAAACCGTTTGATATTGATGAGATTCGTCAAGCAGTGAGAGAACAGCTTGCTATAGAGGCGTAAAAAATGAATTTTTTATAAAAAATATGGAAAAAAGCGTTTACATGGACTATTGAGCAGGTGAATACGGTTGAGTTTTTGAGTACAAGTTGTTATCCTATTGAGTGTAGAAAAAAGTCCGGTATGTAAATATACATATTTTACCTTATTCTGGTCATACTACCAGCGATAAGAACTTATCGGATACAAAAAACGTTTTTTAGGAGGATTCACCATGCCTTTAGTTTCTATGAAAGAAATGCTAAACACAGCACTAGAAGGAAAATACGCAGTTGGTCAATTCAACATGAACAACTTAGAGTGGACTCAAGCTATCTTAGCTGCTGCGGAAGAAGAAAAATCTCCTGTAATCCTAGGTGTATCTGAGGGTGCAGCTCGTCATATGACTGGTTTCAAAACAGTTGTAGCTATGGTTAAAGCTTTAATCGAAGAAATGAACATCACTGTTCCTGTAGCGATTCACCTTGACCATGGTTCAAGCTTCGAAAAATGTAAAGAAGCAATCGATGCAGGTTTCACATCTGTAATGATCGACGCTTCTCACCACCCATTCGAAGAAAACGTTGAAACTACTAAAAAAGTAGTAGAATACGCACACGCTCGTAACGTATCTGTTGAAGCTGAGCTTGGAACAGTTGGCGGACAAGAAGACGACATCATCGCTGAAGGCGTAATTTACGCTGATCCAGCAGAATGTAAGCACCTTGTTGAAGCAACAGGTATCGATTGCCTAGCTCCAGCTTTAGGTTCTGTACACGGTCCTTACAAAGGTGAGCCTAACTTAGGATTCGCTGAAATGGAACAAGTTCGTGACTTCACTGGTGTACCTTTAGTATTACACGGTGGTACTGGTATCCCAACTGCTGATATCGTAAAAGCTATCTCTTTAGGTACTTCAAAAATTAACGTAAACACTGAGAACCAAATCGAGTTTACAAAAGCTGTTCGTGAAGCATTAAGCAAAGACCAAGAAGTTTACGATCCTCGTAAATATATTGGACCTGGCCGCGACGCTATTAAAGCAACTGTTGCTGGTAAAATGCGTGAATTCGGTTCTAACGGTAAAGCGTAAGAATAAAATTCCGTTTTGGAAACCGTCTAGTCTTTTAGACGGTTTCCTTTCGTTGTATAATGAAAGCGTGAACAAGTCTAAAGATTTTTATCATTTTGTTTTTGAAATAGAAAATAATGTGCATAGTCCTATTAATAAATGTGATAATGTATCTAAATTGATAAAGCAAATTCGATAAATAGTTAATCTTTATCTATTCGTACTAAGGGAGAAATGAAGATAATGGTTTCCTATTTATTGAGTGTTAGGGTGGAAAGAGTGATTGAGATTCTTAAGGGGAGCTTTCTATAAAGATATAGAAAGTAAATACATTCACAAGAAGGGAGCTCAATATGGAAAAATTGCTAATTGAAGGCGGAAGAGCTTTAAATGGAACAATTCGAGTGAGTGGTGCAAAGAACAGCGCCGTTGCACTAATTCCAGCGACAATTTTAGCAGATACTCCAGTAACTATTGGTGGTGTCCCTAATATTTCGGACGTGAAAATGTTAGGAGACTTGCTAGAGGAAATTGGAGGAAGAGTAACTTATGGACAGGAGGAAGAGATGGTAGTCGATCCTTCTAACATGGTTGCAATGCCTTTACCGAATGGAAAAGTGAAAAAATTGCGTGCTTCTTATTATTTAATGGGTGCGATGCTTGGCCGTTTTAAAAAAGCTGTTATTGGGCTTCCAGGTGGATGTCATTTAGGACCGAGGCCGATTGATCAGCATATTAAAGGGTTTGAAGCGTTAGGTGCACATGTTACGAATGAACAGGGTGCGATTTATTTAAGAGCAGATGAATTGCGCGGGGCACGTATTTATTTAGATGTTGTTAGTGTAGGAGCTACGATTAATATTATGCTAGCAGCTGTGCGAGCGAAAGGTAGAACTGTTATTGAAAACGCAGCAAAAGAACCAGAGATTATTGATGTAGCTACATTGTTAACAAGCATGGGTGCACGTATTAAAGGTGCTGGCACAGATGTAATTCGAATTGATGGTGTGGATTCATTGCACGGTTGTCATCACACGATCATTCCGGATCGTATTGAAGCGGGTACGTATATGATTTTAGGAGCTGCATCAGGAGGAGAAGTAACGGTTGATAATGTTATTCCTCAACATTTAGAGTCAGTTACAGCGAAGTTAAGAGAAGCTGGTGTCCAAGTTGAAACGAACGATGACCAAATTACAGTGAACGGTAATAGAAGGTTAAAAGTAGTTGATATAAAAACACTTGTATATCCAGGATTTCCAACAGATTTACAACAGCCATTTACGACGCTTTTAACAAAGGCACACGGAACAGGTGTTGTAACAGATACGATTTACGGCGCGCGCTTTAAACACATTGATGAGTTACGTCGTATGAATGCACAAATTAAAGTAGAAGGTCGTTCGGCAATTGTAACTGGTCCTGTTTTATTGCAAGGTGCAAAAGTGAAAGCGAGTGATTTGCGAGCTGGAGCAGCCCTTGTTATTGCAGGATTAATGGCGGATGGAATTACAGAGGTAACCGGACTTGAGCATATTGATCGAGGTTATGAAAATATAGTAGACAAGCTTAAAGGTCTTGGTGCAAACATTTGGCGAGAACAAATGACAAGTCAAGAAATTGAAGAGATGAAGAACGCATAAGTGATACTTCCGCAAGGGGGAAGCGAAGCATCACTGCTTGCGGAAGTATACTTTGTAGAGAAACATGGTTCACAAAATACGGCAGAAATATAAAGACTTAAAGGAGAGGGATTATCGTGGAAAGAAGTTTATCTATGGAGTTAGTACGTGTAACAGAGGCTGCAGCATTATCATCAGCGCGTTGGATGGGGCGCGGGAAAAAGGATGAGGCAGACGGTGCAGCAACATCAGCTATGCGTGACGTATTTGATACAATTCCGATGAAAGGTACAGTTGTCATTGGTGAAGGTGAAATGGATGAAGCGCCAATGCTATATATCGGAGAAAAATTAGGTACAGGATATGGTCCACGTGTAGACGTTGCAGTTGATCCTTTAGAAGGGACAAACATCGTGGCAGCTGGTGGGTGGAATGCTCTTGCTGTTATTGCAATTGCAGATCACGGTAATTTGTTACATGCTCCTGACATGTACATGGATAAAATCGCGGTTGGCCCAGAAGCAGTTGGGGCGGTCGATATTGATGCGCCTATTATCGATAACTTACGTGCAGTTGCGAAAGCGAAAAATAAAGATATTGAAGATGTTGTAGCGACAGTTTTAAACCGTCCACGTCATCAAGCGATTATCGAAGAAATTCGTAAAGCTGGTGCTCGCATTAAATTGATTAACGATGGAGATGTGGCTGGAGCAATTAACACTGCATTTGATCGTACAGGTGTAGACATTTTATTCGGCTCTGGTGGAGCACCTGAGGGTGTATTAGCAGCAGTTGCATTAAAATGTTTAGGTGGAGAGATTCACGGAAAACTATTACCACAAAACGAAGCTGAATTAGCTCGTTGTAAAAAAATGGGTATTGAAGATATAAATCGTATCCTACGTATGGAAGACTTAGTAAAAGGTGACGACGCAATCTTTGCAGCAACAGGCGTAACAGACGGAGAACTATTACGCGGCGTTCAATTTAAAGGTAGCGTAGGAACAACACAATCCCTTGTTATGCGTGCAAAATCAGGCACAGTACGCTTCGTAGACGGGCGTCATAGCTTGAATAAAAAACCGAACTTGGTTATTAAATAAAAAGTGCAATCGGCTCGTTCAGAATCGCAGGGCATTGGAACTCTCGACCTTGAAGCGCTTTTTGCTTCGAGTGAGAGAGTGAAATGACCGGAGATTCTAGCCGCTGGAACTGGATTAAATAAAAAGCGTAAGCAGCTCGCTCAGAATCGCAGAGCATTGGAGCTCTCAGCCATTCTAGCTACTGAAACTATGTTAAATAAAAGCGAAGACAAATTTTCTTGTCTTCGCTTCTTGTATTTGTGTTTCAACGTATTGATTAAAACTAGATAAAAGGGTTACAATAGTGAATATTACCCTACTTGAACTTATTGCCTTTCATTATTAATTATTTGCCTTCCGTATTTTTTCCCTTTACCCATGTGAAAAGAGAATAACGTTAAAGTGTGGTGTCTGAATGAATTTGTCAATTGCAGCATTAGAAAACATGAAATTAAAAGAGTTATACGAGCTTGCGAAAGAATTTAAGATTTCGTATTATAGCAAATTAACGAAAAAAGAGTTAATCTTCGCTATCCTAAAAGCTCGAGCAGAAAAAGAAGGTTTCTTCTTTATGGAAGGCGTATTAGAAATTATTCAATCAGAAGGATTTGGATTCCTACGTCCTATCAACTATTCTCCAAGCTCAGAAGATATTTATATCTCAGCTTCGCAAATTCGTCGTTTTGATTTACGTAATGGAGACAAGGTTTCTGGTAAAGTACGACCTCCGAAAGAAAATGAACGCTATTTTGGATTATTACAAGTTGAAGCTGTAAACGGAGATGACCCAGAATCAGCAAAAGAGCGTGTGCATTTCCCTGCATTAACACCATTATACCCAGATCGCCAAATGAAATTGGAAACGGAACCGAAAAAGTTACCGACACGCATCATGGATTTAATCGCACCAGTTGGATTTGGACAACGTGGTTTAATTGTCGCGCCTCCAAAGGCTGGTAAAACTAGTCTATTAAAAGAAATCGCACACAGTGTTACAACAAATCATCCGGAAGCTGAATTAATTGTACTTTTAATTGATGAGCGTCCAGAGGAAGTAACAGACATTGAACGTTCTGTTAAAGGTGATGTTGTAAGTTCTACTTTTGATGAAGTACCAGAAAATCATATTAAAGTAGCGGAACTTGTGTTAGAACGTGCAATGCGTCTTGTAGAGCACAAAAAAGATGTGATCATTTTAATGGATAGTATTACCCGTTTAGCGCGAGCTTACAACCTTGTTATTCCGCCAAGTGGTAGAACATTATCGGGTGGTATCGACCCAGCTGCCTTCCATAGACCGAAGCGTTTCTTTGGAGCTGCACGTAATATCGAAGAAGGCGGTAGCTTAACGATTTTAGCAACAGCGCTTGTTGATACAGGATCTCGTATGGACGATGTAATTTACGAAGAATTTAAAGGAACTGGAAATATGGAACTTCACCTAGATCGTTCATTAGCTGAGCGTCGTATCTTCCCGGCAATTGATATTCGCCGTTCTGGTACACGTAAAGAAGATCTATTAATTCCGAAAGAACATTTAGACAAGCTATGGGGTATTCGCAAAACAATGCGCGATACACCAGACTTTGTTGAAGGTTTCTTACGTAAACTTCGTCAAACAAAGACAAATGAAGAATTTTTACAAAACATTGTTGCAGATTCGAAAAGATATGTAACAACTAAGTAAAGGGAAAAGATTGGGACTCGCTTATTTCGTAGTAAGCGAGTTTTTTTATGTTTTTTAAGGGAATATTAGAGAGAGTAATATATGGGGGGGATTTTGTTTTTTGAGATAAAAATCATATTTGGGTTGAGAGTTTGAAGTGTCCTGGATTCTGAACGAGCCGCTTGTGCTTTTAATTAATATCCAGTTCCGACGGCTAGCTCTTCGTGTCTAAGAACCTCCCGCACGAAAGGTAAAAAGCACCTTTTGTGCGAGAGAACCTTAGCCAGTCAGAGCTGAGCGAGCCGTCTCCACTTTAAATTATATCCAGCTCCGGCGGCTAGAATCTCCGGCCATTTCGCCCTCTCGGTCGAAGTAAAAAGCGCTTCTTGGTCGAGAGCTCCAATGCCCTGCGATTCTGAACGAGCCGCTTGTGCTTTTAATTAATATCCA
Organism: Bacillus cereus group sp. TH152-1LC; assembly: GCF_027710505.1. NCBI lineage: Bacteria > Bacillati > Bacillota > Bacilli > Caryophanales > Bacillaceae > Bacillus > Bacillus cereus group sp. TH152-1LC. The sequence continues at coordinate 181,242 of NZ_JAQFNK010000010.1, forward strand.
GTTCCGACGGCTAGCTCTTCGTGTCTAAGAACCTCCCG
>NZ_JAQFNK010000011.1:0-178511 GCF_027710505.1 Bacillus cereus group sp. TH152-1LC
GTTGGTGATTGGTTTAGGTGTAAACTTCCCATCTCTTGCCTAAGGAGATTTTCTAAATGCCCTTATGGGCGCACTTGGAACTCATCTACTTCAATATAGTGGAAACGTTGTTGTAATTGGGTAAGCAAAGGAGCGTTATTTTCTAACATATAATATGTTTCTAATAGGATGTCATCGAAATCAATATAATTATATCGTTGTTTCACTTCTTCAAAACGCTCGTATACTTCTTTAAATTCTTGTTCAACGGGTGTTTTTGCTTTTACATCTTTCGGACGATTCAATTTGTTTTTCTCAAGTGAAATCATAGCCAGCATCGTTTCAGCATCATAATCGTCTTTTAAGCGTAACTCTTTTAAAATTTTCTTTATCATAATTTGCTTATGCTTTTCGTTTGCTAAAATTTGCTGATTATATCCTTGACTACGAAGCAATTTTAAAAAGACAGAGTGGAACGTACCAGCAACAACATAGCTACTTGCTGCACGATTCATACCTGGTAAATTTGCTACACGGTTTCTGATTTCTTCAGCTGCTTTTTGTGTAAATGTAAGTAATAAAATATTTCGCGGATGAACTTGTTTTACATTTACTAAATAACCTACGCGGGTTGTTAAAACAGATGTTTTCCCGCTTCCGGCACCAGCTAATGTAAGGACAGGACCTTCTGTCGTTCGTACGGCTTCTAATTGTTTTTCATTTAAAAAAACATTTTGTTGCTCGAGAGCGCGGAAATACGCCGCATCAGCATCTTCTTCCATAATTAAATGGGTAGATGTTTTCGGAATATGGTATGTTGCACGCGGAATATCAGCGTGTGTTAATGATTTTTGTGAAAATTTTTCTTGTGTCATATATTCACCTTCAAAACTATAGCATCAACATTTAACTTTAGCGGAAGAAAAAGAAAATAGCAATGTAAAAAACAGGAGGGGATACCTCCTGTTTTCAAATTACAATTCTTTTATCATAACGATGTGAGGAATATTTGCTTCCATGAATACATCAGAATTCGTTACATATCCAAGTTTCTTATAGAAATCTTCAGCATGTGTTTGGGCGTGCAGCTTTAATTTTGGTAGCGAATTTTCCTTCGCATACGCTTCAAGTGCATCCATAACAATTTTTCCAATGCCTTTTTTACGATGGGAAGCTAGTACGCAAATGCGTTCCATTTTTCCTATTCCATCCAGTATTCGAAAACGACCAGCACCAACTGGAACATCATTATCATATATAACAACGTGTGTTGAAGTTTCTTCAAATTCATCATACTCTTCTTCAGCAGAAACTTGTTGTTCATTCACAAATACTTGCTTACGTACAGAGAATGCATCTCTTAGTTGTTCGTCCGTTTGTACGATCTGTGCGTGCAAATTAGTTGTTCCCCTTTCCAAGGTGGAATGTTTCGTGTACAGTCCATGTTCCATTTTCTAATTGATATAGAAGATGGAAGCGATCAATTGGTTGTTCATAATAGAAATCTTTCATACGTAATCGACCTAATACATCAGCATGCTCTGCATCTGATAAGCCTTGTCCGATTGTTAAATGAGGTACGAAAGCATATTCGCGTTCTTGTGTAAAGAATTCACTATGCATTTCTTCATTTAAGAAAGTAAGTTCAGGTGTTTTTTCTACTTTAAAATAAAGAACATTATTAACAGGTGCGAATGAACCAACTTTTCCGACGTGAAGGGTGAAAGGGTTCGTTTTACTTGCGATTGTATGTAATTCGTTTACAATCGATTCTAAGTGTTCATCTTGCGTCTCAAAGGGTGTTTTCAATGTAATGTGTGGCGGAACTAATGCGTAGTGCGGATCATAACGTTTACGCAATCCGTTCGCTTTATCTTGAATCATTTTAGATGGAAAAATTACAATGCCTAATTTCATGTTCCAATTCCTCCCTTTGTAAGTCTAGTTAGATTTTGAGAAAAACAAATCTCTCTATCTATTATATCAAATTATTCTGAATACTGCTCTCTATTATTTCATTGATAGAATATGAGAGAAAGCTTTCGGTAAATCAGTTTGCCAATATTTCCACGTGTGGTTACCTTCAAACTCCTCGTAATATGTGATGAAATTTCTATCTGTCAGAAGCGTATTAAGCTCACGGTTCGGCCTTACGAAATCAGATACTTGTCCATCCGTGCGCTTTACAGCTGTTTCTTCTGTCCCAATGACGTGATAAAGGTCTAGCGCCTCCGGAGTTTTGAAGTCTTTTGCTAAGTTCATCACTGTTTCATCCACAAATGGTGATTGCATAACGACTTTACCGAATGTATGCGGATACATAAGTGCAGTCATGAAGGAAACTGTTCCGCCAAGAGAATCACCAATTAACACACGACCTTTTCCCATTTGGTACGTTGGATAATTTTCATCGATATATGGTGCAAGTTCATGAGCAAGGAAACGAATATAAGCAGCGTTTTTTACTTCATTTGGGAAATATTTTTCTTTACGATCGTGTACATTTCTATATGGAATACCGACAATAATTGTACGGTCAATTTCTTCAGTTTCACGAAGGCGCTCAATTACACGGTGCGCTTTACCAAGCTGAAAATAATCTCTACCATCTTGTGCAATTACAACTGTATGTTTGTGCAGTGGTGTGTAATTTACCGGTAAGTAAACGAGAAGTGTAACATCTTCTTGAAGTGATGCACTATAAAATGAAATTTCTTCAATTCTCCCGATTGTTTGATTCATGTAGATCCCCCTAAATAAAAATTTACTGTAATGATTGTAAGAGCTACGCTTGTAGTGAAAAAGAAAGAAATATTCACTAATAGGTGCTTTCGTTTCTATTTTACCATAATGGTACGAAGAATCTAAAAAATTAGTATTTAAGTTATGAAAGAAAACAGATATAATGAAGTGGGATTTTTGACAGGTGAGAGGGGAGACGGAATTTGAAACAAGAAAGATCGATCGCACTACCATTAGCCATTTCCATTATAGCCATTTCATTCGCAGCAGTTTTTGTAAAGATGTCCTCAGCACCATCTTCCATATTAAGTATGTACCGATTATGGATTATCGTACTTATTATGCTGCCTATCGTTTGGAAAAAACGGGAAGAATTTAGTAAGATTCAACTAAAAGATTGGGGATTTTTAATTGGATCTGGTTTCTTTTTAGCACTTCATTTTCTTTTATGGTTTGAATCTTTAAAGCATACGACAGTTGCTAGTTCGACGATTATTTTAGCGCTTCAACCAATCGTATCTTTAGCTGGAGGTTTTTTCTTATTTAAAGAAAGAACAACATACTCAGCTATTGCAACAATGGGAATTGCGATATTAGGCGTAATGTGTATTGGTTGGGGAGATTTAGGGCTAAGTGAACAAGCAATTTATGGAGATATATTATCCTTTTTAAGTGTAATAGCGGTTGTCGGTTATTTATTTATCGGGCAAACGACAGTAAAGAAAGTATCACACTGGATTTACAGCTTTACAGTTTTTGCATTCGCAGGTATTTTTATGGGGATTTATAATATAGTGTTGCAAGTGCCTTTTACAGGTTATACGAAGTGGGATTGGACCGTGTTTCTTTTACTTGCGGTTGTACCGACAGTATCACACGTCATTAATAATTGGTTATTAAACTACGTAAATGCAACAACAATTTCAATGAGTATTTTAGGAGAACCCGTCGGAGCATCTATACTAGCGTTCTTCTTACTTGGTGAAAGACTAAATGTAATGCAAATTATCGGTAGCATGCTCGTATTGTTTGGTGTATCTGTTTTCTTACTACAGCAACAAAAACGAACAGCAAAAAATGTAGTAAACGAGCCGGCGTATACACAGGAATTATAATGTTAAGAGGAGAAAAGAGAAGTTGTGATACTTCTCTTTTTGTTTTATAGAGATATGGGCGTATAAGGGGGAGGGAAATGGAAGAAATATTAAAGCAATATATGCAGAACCTTACAACACTAAGTGAAGAAGAGCAGCACATGATCCTCAGTGAATTACAAATTGAAGAATATAAAAAAGGAACAGTGCTCCTAAGGCAAGGAGATGTTCCTTCGAAATGTTATTTTGTATTAAAAGGGTGCATTAGGCAACATTGTATAGATGAAACAGGGAAAGAGGGAAAGAGGTTACATCAAATTTTTATACAGAAGAACAAGCAATCGTAAATTTTAATCATCATAAACAAGATAAATCATCTCCGCATACGTTAACGTGTTTAGAAGACTGTCTAGTTGTAGTTGGCGACCTGCGTAGTGAAAAGGACATGTATAAGAAATATTCACAATTAGAAGAAATGACACGTCAAATGATTGAATACAATTTCGGTGAGGTACAAGAAGAACTTTCCTTATTTATTGCATCTACACCAGAAGAGCGCTACAAATCATTATTACAAAAACGACCTCATTTAATCAATCGTGTTCCTCAATATCAATTGGCAAGTTATCTAGGTATTACGCCAGAATCATTAAGCAGAATTAAGAAAAGACTCAAACAGTAGCGTTTTTTCCACCTCTAATCAATAGCCATATACTAAATCCGAGTTCACCTGCAATCATTGGCAATTGGAACAGTGTTTGTACGAATGAGATCATCGTATCGTATTGTGAAAACATCGTATTCATGACGTGAATTATGATATAACCGATAGACGCGAAGAATAGTAGTATACTAATCCATTTCGGTATATGTTTAGATAGGAAAGCTACATAACCTAAAACGAAAAGATGTAAACCGAAAATGATTAACCCTACAGACCAAATGTATTCGAATGCACTGAGAGACAACATCACATATGTTTCTGGATTCGCAATCGTACTTCTTGAAAGTAGCAATGCCAATATTAAATTGAATATAGCGATTCCAAGTATCGCTGTATACATAAGACGAAGCAAGGCAGCTAGTAATGAGAGGCTAGTATGAATTGGTTTTAGAAAGAAATAAAGAGCCCACGCGGCGACAATATCAGTAATGAAAATGATAATCCAACCGAAGATTTCCGCTTTGAAAAGTGAATGTGAAGTTTGGATATTATGGAATGTCGCGCTCGCACCTTCTTGTACAACGAGATTTCCATGAACAAAACCGTAAGAGAAAAGTGCAATGAATGCCATAACAAGAAGAGAAAAGCCAGCAAATAAGGCATACTTTCGTTCAATCATAATAAATCCTCCTATTCTAATGTTGTTTTCATTGTAATAGGGAAAGGGAGGAGATTCATTGACTTAAATCAAGAGAGGGGAAGTGTAGTGGAATTTCCATCAAAAAAAGATATATGGTTATATCCGATTTTTTTCGTTGTCATTGGAGCGTGTTTTGCTCCCATATTTGTAGGGAGAGAGTATTTTCTTTTATTTTTTACAATTCCATTAGCGATATTATTTATTTGGAGTTGGTTTTCGACAAGATATATCGTCGGAGAAGAAACAATTACTATCAAATCTGGTTTCGTTAAAAAGTGCATATTTATACGGGATATAAAACAAATTTCAAATACGAAAAATCCAGTAGCAGCTCATGCCTTATCATTTGATCGACTTGAAATTATTTATGGATCACATCAAACAGAAATTATTTCTCCTAAAGATAAAGAGCAATTCATCAATCTCGTTACAAATAAAAATTCACATATTGAAACAAAGTAAAAGAGTGGCTACGAAGCCACTCTTTTACTTTGGATTTGTCATATAAGGTTGTACATGAATCATGCATAGGTCACGGAACTTTCCTTCAGCAGTTGTGACAATTACGACTGCTCTTCCTGCACTTTTTCCAGTAATCGTTACTGTATCACCTTTTGGATACATTGTGATAACATCAGCATTCATATTTGTCCAAATAAGTTCTTTATTCGTCGCTTGCATTGGTAAAACGGAAGCTGATAACTCAGTGCTTTGTCCAGTTCTTACTTTTAACTTATTTTTTTCCATATGAACACCGATGACTGAAATAACAGAAGGAGCAATTGAAATTTTAGGTGGATTAGGTTGTATGTTTAAACAAGACGCAGAAGTATTTGTGATAGGTGAAAATTTTCGTGTTTGTTGTTGCTGGAAAGCTGCTAACATGTTGGAGTCCCCTTTCTGTATAAGTGCTGATACTCATACTATAAAGGAGTAGTGTTATGTTAAATTTAACGAAACATAAAGAATTTGTTAAATTTGAGAAGAAGATTGTCGAACTTTGATAAAAAGAAAGCTCTGCTGATACGATAACAGCAGAGCTTTCCCTTTATAGATTATGACTATGTTGTTTTTCGAAATCCTCAAATTGTTCTTCAACTTCTTTTGAAGGTTGTGTTAGTAAACTAACAATTACGATTACTAGTAAACTAATAGTGAAACCAGGAATCATTTCATATAAGAATTCTTTTAAGAATTCGAATTGAGTCCAAATAATTACTGTAGCGGCACCAGAAATCATACCAGCAAGTGCGCCCCACTTCGTCATACGTTTCCAATATAAGCTTAATAAAATAGCAGGTCCGAATGAAGAACCAAATCCAGCCCAAGCGTATCCAACAAGAGCTAAAATCGTATCATTTTGTTTAAACGCTAATGCGCCCCCAACTAATGCAATAACAAGTACAGCCATACGACCGACAAATACAAGTTCTTTATCAGAAGCAGAACGTTTAAAGAAGGTACGATATAAATCTTCTGTTATAGCACTAGAAGTAACGAGTAACTGAGATGAAATTGTACTCATAACCGCTGCTAAAATAGCTGCTAATAAAAATCCAGTAATAAGTGGATGGAATAAAATAGTGCCAAGTTCAACGAAAATCGTTTCTGGATCAGAAAGTTTTAAACCTGCTTTTGAATAGTATGCAATACCGATAAGGCCAGTAAACATAGCTCCGACAACAGAGAAAATCATCCAGCTCATACCAATACGTCGTGCGCTTTTAATTTCTTTTACAGAAGAAATCGCCATAAAGCGTACGATAATATGTGGTTGTCCAACATAACCAAGGCCCCATGCAAACAATGAAATAATTCCTAATACAGAAGTACCTTTAAAAATATCTAATAATGCCGGATCGATAGATTTAATTGTTTCAAATGCTGGACCAAGTCCATTTACGTGCATAATTGTTACGACTGGAACAAGAATAAGAGCGACTACCATAATAATTCCTTGCACGAAGTCTGTCCAACTTACAGCTAAAAATCCACCAAATAATGTGTAAGCTACGACAACTCCACCAACGATAAGAAGACCAACATGGTAATTGAGTCCAAATGAATTTTCAAATAATACAGCGCCAGAGACAAATCCTGAAGCTACATAAAACGTGAAAAATATCATAATAACAAGTCCAGATACTAGGCGTAGCATATGGGATTTGTCGTGGAAACGGTGTTCCAAAAATTCTGGGATCGTAATAGAGTTGTTTGCAATTTCAGAGTAGGTACGTAAGCGAGGAGCGACATAGATCCAGTTTGCGTATGCGCCTAATGTTAGGCCGATCGCAATCCAACTACTACTTAATCCAACGCTAAACATTGCACCGGGTAAGCCCATTAAAAGCCAACCACTCATATCAGCTGCTCCAGCACTTAATGCTGTTACTGCGGGGCCTAGTGTACGCCCGCCAAGCATATAATCTGTTAAGTTGGACGTTCGTTTATAGGCGAAATAGCCAATTACTAACATCCCGAGCATGTAAATAGAGATAGAAGTTAAAGTTAACATCTGCGTACTCATGTAGTTCCCCTTCCTTTTGTCATGTCTTTTGATGCGTTATGCATATTTATAATCTATCATGATTATTCTGAAAAATCCATACAGAAATACGAATTTTCAGAAATGTAAGCGTTTTTTGACATCGTTTTACTTTTTTAATATATAATATTCATGCAAAAAACCTTATTTTTAATAGAGTATTTATTATATTTACATAAAAAGAGGTTGTTTTGTCAATATAATATTGAAAGGAGAGAAAAATAAAATTCTTTTAAAAGTATTGACTTATGAAAAAAGTTAGGTCTATAATGAGTGCAACTTAAAAAAATGCAAGCGTTGATGAAGAAGAGTACACATGATGAACATGTCAGAGAGCTGATGGTTGGTGCGAATCAGTATGGGATTGATGTGGAATGGGCTTCGGAGCTTCCAAACCGAAACGAAAGAAGTAGGCTTTGGCGACATGATCTCATCGATACAAGAGACACGTATTGTTTTTGATACGGTAAAGTGCGTTACGTTTGTAACGAATTAAGGTGGCACCACGGGAGTACCCGTCCTTTCTATAGGATGAGTACTCCCTTTTTGTGTACAAAAAATTAAATAAATGAAATCGTTTAAGTAAGAAGAGTACGTATATTGGAGACGTTACAGAGAGCCGGGGATAGGTGGGAGCCCGGTGCGGTGCCATATACGGAATGGGCTTACGAGAGGTATGCTGAACAATTATTTCAGTAGGCAACCCGGGTTCCGCCGTTACAAGGATAAGGTATATATTTTGTACCTGAACAAAGCGGGATGCTTTTGTATCCAACATGAGGTGGTACCACGGTAAATTTATCGTCCTCTACATATTTTCGATATGTAGAGGACTTTTTTTATTTTTCAGATTGAGGTGAAAGGCATGATGACAAAAGAGGAATTTATGAAGCAAAAAGAAAAGGGAAGAACATTTTTAGTAATCGCTGAAGAAGAAGGAGATAGCATTACGCCAATTTCTTTATATAGACGTATGAAGGGAAAGAAAAAGTTTTTATTAGAAAGCTCCCAGCTTCATCAAGATAAAGGGCGCTATTCTTACTTAGGATATAATCCATATGGCGAAATGAAAAGCGTTGGTACGGAAGTGGAACGAACGATTTACGGTCAAACAGAAAAGCTGCAAGGTAACGTACTACAAGTGTTAGAAGAAGAAACCCGGTCAGCACACGTAGACAGTCCATTTCCATTTTGCGGAGGAGCAGTTGGTTATATTGGTTATGACGTCATTCGGCAGTATGAAAACATTGGCGCAGATTTACACGATCCATTGAATATTCCAGAGGTACACCTTTTACTGTACCGTGAGTTTATCGTGTATGACCACTTACGCCAAAAATTATCATTTGTATATGTATGCAGGGAAGACGATTCAGCTTCTTATGAAGAAGTATATGAAAGATTGCAAGTATACAAAGAGGAAGTGCTGAAGGGAGAAGAAGCCGAAGTAACTGAAATAAGATCAACATTGTCATTCACTTCTTCTATAACGGAAAAAGAGTTTTGCGTGATGGTAGAAACGGCGAAAGAATACATTCGAGCCGGGGACATATTCCAAGTCGTATTATCTCAGCGTTTGCAAAGTGAATGTATTGGTGATCCATTCGCGTTATATCGAAAACTTCGAATTGCAAATCCGTCACCATATATGTTCTATATCGATTTTCAAGATTATGTTGTACTCGGTTCATCGCCGGAAAGTTTGTTATCGGTAAGAGAGGATAAAGTGATGACGAATCCAATTGCGGGTACGAGGCCGAGAGGGAAAACGAAGCAGGAAGATGAGGAGATTGAAAAAGAACTGTTAGAAAATGAGAAAGAGCGAGCGGAGCATATGATGCTTGTGGATCTTGGAAGAAATGATATAGGTAGAGTGAGTGAAATTGGCTCAGTTACGATAGATAAATATATGAAAGTAGAGAAATACTCTCACGTTATGCACATTGTATCTGAAGTTTACGGAACATTACGAAAAAAGATGAGTGGATTTGATGCATTAGCGTATTGCCTACCAGCAGGAACAGTGTCAGGTGCTCCGAAAATTAGAGCGATGGAAATTATAAATGAGCTAGAGAATGAAAAAAGAAATGTATACGCGGGTGCAGTTGGATACGTTAGTTTTTCAGGGAATCTTGATATGGCGCTTGCGATTCGAACGATGGTCGTCAAGGATGAAAAAGCATACGTTCAGGCAGGAGCGGGAATTGTTTATGATTCAGACCCAGTAGCTGAATATGAAGAAACGTTAAATAAAGCTAGAGCACTATTGGAGGTAATGAAATGATTGTACTAATTGATAATTATGATTCATTCACATATAACTTGTATCAACTGTTAGGCGAATATGAAGAAGATATTATTGTCGTAAGGAATGATCAAATAACGATAGAACAGCTAGAAGGGATGGATCCAACAGGAATTGTACTTTCACCAGGACCAGGAAAACCAGAGGATGCTGGTATTTGTATCGAAGTGATTCGTCATTTTTATAAGAACGTTCCCATATTAGGTATTTGCCTTGGCCATCAGGCGATTATATCAGCATTTGGAGGAGACATTGTAAGAGCAGAACGTATTAAACACGGAAAAACATCCCGTGTGAAACATAACGGAACGTCAATTTTTTCATACGTTACCCAGCCGTTAACAGCGATGCGTTACCATTCCCTTGTTGCAGCGCAAACGAGTTTGCCACAGTGTTTTGACATACTAGCGACAGCGATGGATGACGGAGAAATTATGGCAGTTCGTCACAATTATTATCCGCTATTCGGATTACAGTTTCATCCGGAATCAATCGCGACAGAAGAAGGCGGAAAGTTAATACGTGCCTTTTTAACAGAAGTGAAGGAGGAGGAAAGAGTATGAATAACTATCTTCGTAAATTAGTGGAGGGACAACATTTAACAGAAGAGGAGATGTATAGAGCAGGGCTTCTTTTATTAAATGAAAACATATTGGAAAGTGAAATTGCAGCCTTCTTAGTCTTACTAAAAGCAAAAGGTGAAACGGCAGAAGAAATATACGGTCTCGTTCGAGCTCTTCGTGAAAAGGCATTACCGTTTTCGAACCATATACAAGGAGCAATGGACAATTGCGGGACGGGTGGTGATGGTGCCCAAACGTTTAATATTAGTACAACATCGGCATTTGTACTGGCAGGAGCTGGCGTAAAGGTTGCAAAACACGGTAACCGAGCTGTTTCTAGTAAAACAGGAAGTGCAGATTTATTAGAAGAACTCGGTGTAAATATTAGTAGTACGCCAAACGAAATTGATTATTTATTAGAGCATGTCGGCATTGCATTTTTATTCGCACCAGCGATGCATCCGGCATTAAGGCGCATTATGAAAATAAGAAAAGAATTAAATGTACCGACGATCTTTAATTTAATTGGCCCTTTAACAAATCCGGTGAATTTAGAAACACAATTTGTTGGCATTTATAAACGAGATATGTTACTACCAGTTGCGCAAGTATTACAGAAACTAGGCAGAAAACAAGCGCTTGTCGTAAACGGAAGTGGATTTTTAGATGAAGCATCATTACAAGGAGAAAATCATGTTGTCATTTTAAAAGATAATGAAATAGTAGAAACGAGTATTGAACCTGAGAAATATGGTTTCTCAATAGTAAAAAACGAAGAGATTAGAGGCGGAGATTCGAAAGAAAATGTAAAGATTACGCTTGGCGTGTTAAGCGGAGAAAAGAGTGTCTACCGCGATACTGTTTTATTAAATGCAGGTCTAGCTCTTTTCGCAAATGGAAAAGCAGAAACGATTGAAGAAGGAATTACACTAGCGGCACATAGTATTGACTCTGGAAAAGCATTAGCCAAACTAAACTTATTAATTGCAGCAAGTAATGAAAAATTAGAAAGGGTGAATTAAAGTGGGGACGATTTTAGACAAAATTGTAGACCAAAAGAAAAAGGAAGTTGCGGCATTATATGAAACATATACACCATTAAAAGAAAGTAGAAAGACACATTCACTTGTAGAAGCATTACAGCAGTTTACTGTCATTGCAGAAGTAAAGCGAGCATCACCATCAAAAGGAGATATCAATTTACACGTTGATGTACGAAAACAAGTAAAAACATATGAAGACTGCGGCGCAGGAGCAGTTTCTGTTTTAACAGACGGTCAATTTTTTAAAGGGTCGTTTCATGATTTACAAACGGCAAGAGTAGAAAGTAACATTCCGCTTTTATGTAAAGATTTCATAATCGATACGATTCAAATTGATAGAGCGTATGAAGCTGGCGCAGATATTATTTTACTAATCGTAGCGGCGTTAACGAAAGAGAAGTTAAAAGAGTTGTATAGCTACGTAATAGAAAAAGGGTTAGAAGCAATAGTTGAAGTTCATGATGAACAGGAATTAGAAATTGCGATCCAATTAAATCCGCACGTTATCGGTATTAATAACCGTAATTTAAAAACATTCGAAGTCGATTTAAGCCAAACAGAAAAGCTTGGGAAACGATTAAACGAGGAGAAATTACTTTGGATTAGTGAAAGCGGGATTCATTCAAAAGAAGATATTATTCGTGTCAAACGAGCTGGAGCGAAAGGTGTATTAGTTGGAGAAGCACTTATGACATCATCTTCTATTCGTACCTTTTTTGAAGATTGTAAGGTGAACATATGAAAGTGAAAATTTGCGGGATCACTGATGTTGAAACGGCAAAACGTGCTTGTGAATATGGAGCTGATGCAATTGGATTTGTTTTTGCAGAGAGTAAGCGGAAAATCACTCCAAGGCTAGCGAAAGAAATCATTCAGGAGATTCCAGCAACCGTATTAAAAATCGGTGTTTTCGTAAATGAATCAGTAGAAGAGATCCAGAAAATTGCAGATGAATGCGGGTTAACGCATGTGCAACTACATGGGGATGAAGATAATCATCAAATCAGAAGATTGAATATTCCGTCTATAAAATCACTCGGAGTAACTTCAGAGGACGATATGAAAAACGCTCAAACATATGAAACGGATTATATATTGTTTGATAGTCCGAAAGAAAAGTTTCATGGAGGAAATGGAAAGACATTTTCCTGGGAACTACTTGTGCATATGCCAAAAGAATTGCGAGAGAAAACGATATTAGCTGGTGGATTAAACGCTCTTAATATAGAAGAAGCGATTCGAGCTATTCAGCCATACATGGTCGATGTAAGTAGCGGAGTAGAGACAGAAGGAAAGAAAGATATAAAGAAAATAAAACAATTTATTATAAAAGCAAAGGAGTGTTCCAAATGAACTACGCATATCCAGATGAAAAAGGTCACTACGGTATATACGGGGGACGATACGTTCCAGAAACGTTAATGCAATCTGTATTAGAACTAGAAGAAGCATATAAAGAGGCGATGCAAGATGAAGCGTTTCAAAAGGAATTAAATCATTATTTAACAACGTACGTCGGAAGAGAAACACCGCTTTATTTCGCTGAAAATATGACGAAGTATTGCGGCGGTGCAAAGATTTATTTAAAACGTGAAGATTTGAACCATACAGGAGCTCATAAAATTAATAATACAATCGGTCAGGCACTACTTGCAGTACGAATGGGCAAGAAAAAAGTTGTCGCTGAAACAGGAGCAGGACAACACGGAGTGGCAACCGCTACTGTATGTGCCCTACTCGGATTAGAATGCGTCATCTTTATGGGAGAAGAAGATGTGAGACGTCAAAAATTAAATGTGTTCCGAATGGAATTACTCGGAGCGAAAGTAGAAAGTGTAGCAGCAGGTAGCGGCACATTAAAAGATGCGGTGAACGAGGCGCTTCGCTACTGGGTTTCACATGTGCACGATACGCACTACATTATGGGATCTGTTCTCGGACCGCATCCATTCCCGCAAATTGTTCGTGATTTCCAAAGTGTAATTGGGAACGAAACGAAAAAACAATATGAAGCGTTAGAAGGGAAATTACCAGAAGCAGTCGTTGCTTGTATTGGCGGTGGTAGTAATGCGATGGGCATGTTTTATCCGTTCGTACACGATGAAGAAGTTGCTCTTTACGGCGTCGAAGCAGCTGGAAAAGGCGTTCATACAGAAAAGCACGCAGCGACTTTAACGAAAGGAAGCGTTGGCGTTTTACACGGATCGATGATGTACCTTCTGCAAAATGAAGAAGGACAAATTCAAGAAGCTCATTCTATTTCAGCAGGACTCGACTACCCGGGTGTTGGGCCAGAACATAGCTTGCTAAAAGATATTGGCCGCGTTTCTTATCATTCCATTACTGATGATGAAGCGTTAGAAGCATTTCAATTATTAACGAAAAAAGAAGGGATTATTCCGGCTTTAGAAAGCTCGCATGCTGTCGCATATGCATTAAAATTAGCGCCGCAAATGAAGAAAGAAGAAGGACTTGTCATTTGCTTATCTGGCCGTGGTGATAAAGATGTAGAGAGTATAAAACGTTATATGGAAGAGGTGTAAAAAATGGGAGTAGAAAAAATTACAGCAGCGTTTGAAAATGGTAAGAAAGCATTTATTCCGTACGTAATGGGCGGAGATGGTGGCCTTGAAAAATTAAAAGAAAGAATTCGTTTTTTAGACGAAGCAGGAGCAAGCATCGTTGAAATCGGTATTCCGTTTTCAGATCCAGTCGCAGACGGTCCAACGATTCAAAGAGCAGGGAAAAGAGCGCTAGATAGCGGCGTAACAGTAAAAGGCATTTTTCAAGCATTAATAGAGGTAAGGAAAGAAGTACAAATTCCATTCGTACTCATGACATATTTAAATCCAGTACTCGCATTCGGAAAAGAACGATTTATCGAAAACTGTATAGAAGCAGGGGTAGACGGTATGATCGTTCCGGATTTACCGTATGAAGAACAAAATATTATTGCACCGTTACTTCGAGAGGCAAACATTGCGCTAATTCCACTCGTTACAGTAACGAGCCCAATTGAGCGAATCGAAAAAATTACGAGTGAATCAGAAGGATTCGTCTACGCCGTTACAGTAGCGGGCGTAACAGGAGTACGTCAAAACTTTAAAGGTGAGATTCATAGTTACTTAGAAAAAGTAAAATCCCATACACATTTACCGGTCGTGGCAGGGTTCGGTATTTCAACAAAGGAACATGTAGAAGAAATGATTACAATATGTGATGGAGTTGTCGTTGGAAGTAAAGTCATTGAGCTGTTAGAAAATGAAAAGCGAGAAGAAATATGTGAATTAATACAGGCAACAAAACAAAAAGAAGAGGCATAAGTCTCTTCTTTTTGTTTTACGTAATAAATGTTAAAATATACAGAAAATACATATAACTTAGAGGGTGAGAAAGCATGCTAAGACGGAAACTACTATATCTTCTTTTAACTGTACCACTATACGCTTGGCTCATTAGCATGACGAAAATAGAGGTGATGGCTCTATTTTTAGGATATGTATTCATTTTTTCCAACTTAAATCGTATTCAAGAGCAATCTATTTTAGAAATATGTATATTTTCGATTAGTATAGAACTATTTAGTATCGTTTCGATTGTATTATTAAACGAATTATTTCGCTGGATCCATTCATTTGAATTAATGAAATTTGGAAATGTTGTATTGCAAGTAATATGTGCTTATATTGTGTTTGTTGTGTTAGACAAAATAATCAGGCAGCAGAGCGTTTTTCAGGATAAAAGAAAATGGGAGTGAAAGGAGCCGTTTGGCTCCTTTTTTGAATCTGTTATAAAAACAATTGAAAAATATGAAATCTGTTATATAATAGTTAAAAATTGTATTTTTAATGAAAAGAGATGATAACATGGCCATATTGTTGGCACTTATCCCAATTATGATGATTTTTATTTGTTTATTTTTATTTAAACAAACGTCGTTACGGTCCTCGTTAATTGCTTACGTTGTGTCTGTTGGAATCGTTTTACTCTCGCCAACGTTTCAATTAGGGATAAGTGAAACTGTGCACGCAACGATTAAAGGTTGGTTAATTTGTTTTATTGTCGGGTACGTTTTGTTTTTCGGTATTTTTTTATTTCACCTCATGAACAAAATGGGGTACATCGATCAAGTAGCGCGTTTTTTAGAAGAAGTGACGCACGATCGTTTATTACAAATGCTCCTTATGTGTTTTGGTATTTGCCCACTAATTGAATCAGTAAGTGGATTCGGAATTGGTTTCATGGTTGCAGCACCTATCTTTCTCTCATTAGGCTATAAACCGTTTCAAGCTGTACTACTTTCATTTATTGGTTTACTAGCTAGTTCATGGGGCGCAATGGCAACTGGTACGATTATCGGTTCGCAGCTTATAAATATGCCGCTTACAACACTTGGCACAAATACGGCACTACTAAGCATTCCGATGTTTGTTTATTTCGTCATTCTTTCTTTGCACGTTGTTGGTGGCTGGCAGGCCGTTATGGAAAAGTGGAAGGAAGGATTTGGTTTCTTTCTATTATTCTCTCTCGGAATCTATCTTTCTAACGCATACGTAAGTGTTGAACTAGCCGGTATATTAAGTTCTATCGTTACAATTACATTTGGCTTTCTTATCATTAAAGTAAAAGGGAAAAATGAACAAAATCTAATAACAGAACATGCTGCGGCAACGGAAAGAGAAGTATCTATTATAAAAATAATTAGCCCTTATATATTTTTAACTGTTTGTATTTTACTTTCTCGCCTCGTACCAGCATTACATGATGTATTCAGATCATATGCAGTCCTTGATTTAAAATCATACTCTTATAAACTGGAGCTACTATATTCACCAGGATTTTGGCTCGGTATGACTTGCTTATTTACTATTATTTTCTTCCGCATTCCATCTCATATTATTAAACAATCACTCTCGCAAACGATAAAGCAATGGATTCCATTTGCAATTACGACGACAATGTTTATCGCTATTTCAGAACTAATGGGTGAATCTGGCATGCATTCATTACTGGCAAAAACAGCTGGTGAAACATTCGGTACATTTTTCGTTTTCGTTGCTCCGTTTATCGGTGGAATTGGTGGCTTTTTAACAGGGAGTAACGCAGGATCAAATGCGATGTTTATAAAACTACAAATGCAAACAGCACAAAACGTAGCACTCCCGTGGCAATACGTCACAACGCTGCAAAACACTGCATCATCAGTAGCGACAATCGCTTGCCCGTCACGGATTACACTAGGTGCGTACTTATGTAATATACCGTATCGTGAAAATGAACTATTAAAGAAGACGACGTTAATGATTTTTGGTGCAATTTTGCTCGTAGTGGTAGAGGTTATTGTTTGGTATATGTTGAGAAATTAAAAATCCTCCTAGCGTAGGAGGATTTTTTTATCTTTTTCGGCAAGAAGACTCCATCTGATTTGTGTTACGGGTGAAACCCAACAATTCAGGTGGAGATGAATTGCCGTCAGTCAATAAGGCTGAACTCTTTTGTTTCGCTTTTAACAATTTTCCCGGGGGAATGTTTGTTTCTTTTTGTCTTACGATATGTCGGAAATAAGGAGGGAATATATCTTAAGATAACGAAATTGGATAATCATAATCCTTTTGTTACTTGCACCAAAAGGAATGAATAAGTTAATTCTTTAAGAAAGGTGGTGAAAACAATGGCTAAAAAGAAAGCGGTGAAAGTATTACGGAAACAAAAGAAAAGAGAAACGCTGCAACGATTCACGCAGAAACAAAATATCGGACGAGCTGGTCTTACGGCTAAAGAATTTCGTTTACTTCAGCGTATGTCACATAGTTCAAAAGCGTTGCGAAATGTTGGATTGTATACGATGAAACAAAGTTACCTGAATCATAACAGGATGGCTACTGTAAAAGAAGTGGACACTGCCATGCAAGCCGATATGAATTACTGGGGCATGCAATCAAACTCTGTCCAAGCGATTCGTAGAGCCTTATATGCAGAAGTAAAAAGCTTTTTTAAAGCAATGGAACAGTGGAAGAAAAATCCTGAGAAGTTCACAGGTCGTCCTAAGTTTCCGAATTATTCTCGTTCCACTGATAAACGAATTATTGAAATCTATCAAGTTCCAAAAGTGGATGAGAACGGGTATTGGATGATTCCGATGAATGTTGCATTCAGAAAAAAATTCGGTTCCATTAAAATACGTATGCCTAAAAATATAAGAAATAAAAAAATCTCCTACATTGAGATTGTACCGAAGCAAAAAGGTCGGTTCTTTGAGGTGCATTATACATATGAAATGCACGTTTCTCAAATGAAGCAACAATCCACGACTACGAGTAACGCTTTGAGTTGCGATTTAGGTGTAGATAGATTAGTAAGTTGCGTAACCAATACAGGTGATGCATTTTTAATTGATGGTAAAAAATTAAAATCCATTAACCAGTACTTCAATAAAATGATATGTAATTTACAGCAAAAAAATCTTGAAAACGGAATCTCAAAACGCGTTGTAACGAATACAATGGCTGTACTTTGGCATAAACGGGAACGACAAATAAACGGTTATATTTCACAAACTGTAGGTCTGTTGTTCAAAAAAGTGAAAGCATTTGGCATAGATACAATTGTCGTAGGGTATAACGCTGGCTGGAAACAAAAATCTGATATGGGAAAAAAGAATAATCAAAAGTTTGTTCAAATCCCGTTTCATAAACTGATTGCGGCAATTGAGAATAAATGTATAAAAGAAGGTATCCGATTTTTGAAACAAGAAGAAAGCTATACTTCAAAAGCTAGTTTTCTTGATAAAGATCCGGTTCCGGTTTGGTCTAAGGATGATAAGACCCATTATTACTTTAGTGGCAAACGAATCACGCGCGGTCTGTACCAAAGTAAATCAGGGAAATGTATTCACGCTGATATTAATGGTGCGCTGAATACATTGGAAAAATCAAGAGTGGTAGAATGGGATGACAATCTCAAAGTGAAAACGCCGATTCTATTAGAAGTGCAAAAACGTAAGGTTGTTGCTTCGCGCATAGCTTAGTGGGTGCGTCAACCATCCATGTGTACTCGACTTGTCGAGGCTTGTAGCACACGCCAGATTCATCTGAGTGGTGGCTTCTTTTATAAGGAAGAACTGCTCTTTTTCGAAAGGGTGGTGCAAGTGGGAAAACGATAGTTCGTTGCCAGTACCAACCAAAAACATACTTGGGGTGTTACCATATGGTAGCATGAATGCTAGAGCGTCAAACTGTCTAGCGATAGACGAAAAGACCTAGTGTTCTAACTCAAGCCCCCACTGAAATGTTTTATCTCAGTGGGGGTAGTTGACGATTGGATAATGTTTTAAATATGTAAAGCTTCTACTAAATGAATAGGAGATGAAATGTATGCCCCTAAAAAACTACGGTGTATTAAAAGGTACAGTTATACAATCAAAGATTGGAAAAGGGAGAACACCTCATTATCAAGTTCATTTACAAGGCGAAGCAGAAGTAGAGTATCGTATTGCAATTAACGTAAAGTCGCAAAGTTATCCGTCAGAAGTTTTATATTTTGCGAGTAACGATATTCGGTCAGAGGCGATTCAAATTTTACCGACATTACCATTCGGTTTTACCGAAATAAAAAACAATGAACCGAAAGTAGCGTTAGACTATGTAAGAGGTAATGTATTTGATTCGAAGCAAATGATTCCTTTACCTGCTGAAAAAGCAGGAGTTGATAATGACTTAAATGAAAAAATAGAACGTTATATAAAACGAGCGATAGAAGAAAAAGCAATTATTTACGCGTTCGGTGAAAGATGGGGACCAGAAGAAAATACACCAGATTCTTACTTTCATTTTGAACCAGGAAACGGGATACACGATATTCATATGAATCAAGGGAATGTAGAGAAATGGAAAGGTGATAATGGTATATGGCAAGACGGAGGTATACTCATTCACTTCGAAAAGGAAGAAGAATGGATGGGTATCTTCCTTGCCTTCCAGTCGCAGTCATGGTGTACAGATGAAGAAGGACATGCCCGTGTGCCGGTTGAGCATTGTGATTATAAAGGGAATAATTGAGGAAAGGAGGGCGTTCAAAACGAACGCCCTCCTCTTATTTTATAAAATCCAAAACTAACAAGTGTAGAAATACAAGAAAATAGCAGTGCCACACTAGAAAATGCAATGAGGTACATATTATATTTCATCACTTTGCCAATTAGCTGATTACTGTTGTATTGAAATAGTCCTGCGATTATATTGAATAAAAATAATACGATAAACATGACGATCACACCGTCTATTGATCCTTTAATATCTGGTTTACTTAAAGCGATATGTGCAGAAATACAAATGGCGATAAATAAAAATAGCCAAAAGGAAGGATTCAATACATTACTTATTGTAAATAGGCTTTTCAATAATACAAACGTCGACAAGAGCATGTTTTGAACCATTTCTATATTAATAGAAGTAGAAGTAATTGTTTTTTCGAGAGTTGTATTAAATAAAAAGTATGAATTTGGTACGAAATAGCGCATTAAAAGGATTAATGCAGTGATACCGGAAATAATAGGACCGATTCCAATGAAGAAGTTCCCAATTCGTTGATATACACTTTTTTGATTGTATTGATGTTGTACGTAGCCTAAAGCACCTTGACTTGTATCTGTTGGGAAAAACTGCGTTGCTACAATTTTATGACGAAATAGTACACACATAATGGCATGACCAAGTTCGTGAATAGGGACACCAATCCAAGCTGTTAAAAGGAATCTTTTTCTCCCGAAAGCTCTCGACCAATACATGCGTGTGAGAGATTCTAAATAGCCTAATAGAAATCCAATTACAATGATAACGCCAATTAAAGAAAATAATTGGATTACGCTTGTAAGGAGTATTTGAAAAATTGAGTTTACCAATTCCATTGCCAGTCATCCAATCTGTTAAAAATGTTATTTGTTCTGTTTCATAATAGCATTATTTTTCAAGATTGCTAGCACATATATTTCTTTTGAAAGAAGGATTTCAGAATCTTTTTCTTGTAGTCATGTTTTATGTACAAAGTCATATATTGAATTTGTAACACCCTATATGGTATATGCTCAAGGAGGGATAAGAGAATGAAATGTCCGGCGTGTCAGACGGAAAATGCAGCAGAGGCAAAGTTTTGTGGGAATTGTGGACATTCGTTGACGGAGGAAGTAGTAGCGAGTGGTGCACAGGAAGAAGATGAGCAACAAGCGCGCGCGACACAAGCAAAGGAAACTCGACCAAATGAAACGGTAGAGCAAGCGAAGCGGTTTGCAAGTGGCTATTTTCAGTTCTTTAAACACGCATTACAAACACCGACAGCGATTATGAAAAGTGGAAATGTTGAAGTACGAAATGGAATTACAAGCCTTGTACTTATTTGTTTTTTAGGAGCGTGTATTTTTTATAGAATAATGAGCGCAGCGGCGAATGTTACAAGAACATTTGCACCGGATGTATCTACGCCTTCTTTCTTTGGAGAGTCTATAAAAGTCTTTTTATTTTTACTAATTTTAACTTTATTTGTCGGATTTATTATTTTTGTAAGTGGGAAGATGATGAAATCATCTTTTTCGTTTCTTGAAGTATTCGGTATATGGGGGACGATAGCGACGCCAGCTATTGTGATATTAGTTCTTTCTTTTCTTTTTAGTTTTCTATTAATCTTTTTCTTACCGTTATTCCTATCGGTAGCTACAACTTATACGGCAATTAGTATAATTGTAGCTATAGTAAAACTAGATAATGGTGGATTAGATCTTGTTTACACTCTTCTTATCGCAAATGTTTTAAACGGAATCGCAATATGGATTATATTCTGGTCTTACTTTAACATGATAATTCAAACATTTACGGGAGGATTAACTGGCTTCTAACGAAAAGGTGGTTGAATGGATGAATGTATGTACAAAGTGTGGGACTCAGCTTGAAGACGGTGTGCAATTTTGTCAAAACTGCGGTAAGAAGAGGGAGAACCCTGTAATAAAGAAGAAAATGAGCAGCGGTACAAAAGTTGGCATTACACTTTTAGTACTACTTGTTATAGCGATTGTCGGTTTGTATGTATATGGATCGTCGTATTATACGCAGACTGCGCAAGTAGACCGGATGATTACTATTGTACAAGAGCGGGACGGGGAGAAGTTAGCTGAAATCGTCACGGCAGATGATCCATCAGTTATTGTAACGAGAGAGAGTTTAATGCCACTATTTTCGTATATAAAAGAAACCCCATCTTACGTGAATGAATTGAAAGAATATTTGAGGCAAGGTGAAAAACGAGGGGACGGAACCGAAAGAGCAGATTTTTCGTTAACGAAAGACGGGAAGTATTTCTTTTTATTTGATCGGTATAAATTGAAAGCGAAGACATACTATACGACTTTACTTTCAAGTGAAAAAGGTACATCTTTAAAAATGAACGGAAAAGAAATTGATAAAACAGATGATAAAAAGTTTGAGAAGCAATATGGGCCGTTTCTTCCAGGAGCTCAAGTGTTTCAATCAGAATATAAAAATGATTATGTAAAACTATCACGTGAAGAAAAGGTTGTACTTATGAAACAAGGTCAAAATAACGTAACGATAGATTTAACGTTGCAAGGGCAATATATTACAGTGCAAACGAATGCACCTGGTGCAACATTGTACGTGAATCAAAAACCAGTCACAGCGCTAGCGGGAGAAGAAATTACGTGGGGACCGGTAGCAACTGATGGAAGTGCGACGATTTATTTAGAACGAAATGGAGAAAATGGAAGGGAAACGACGAAGGTAGAAACGGTAACGGCACTTCCTTCTTATAATCTTCCATTCCAAAAGCAAAGTACAGAAAAAACAGTTGTTTATAATGTTACTCCAGCGCCCACGACTCGGTATGTATATAATGGTTTCATCTTCCCGGATAGTGATATTCGAAAATTAACGAGTGCAGACTTAACATATTTATCGAAAGAACAGTTGAAAATTGCTAGAAACGAAATATACGCAAGGCATGGACATATGTTTCAAACGAAAGATATGCAAGCGTACTTTTCAAACCAGTCTTGGTATAGGGAAAATCCGTATTTTACAGGAAAGCTAACAGATATTGAATCTTATAATGCTGAACTCATCAAATCAAGAGAATAAAACACGTGAAAAAGGTACAGTGCATAACTGTACCTTTTCTATGGTTTTTTAGCTGGACCAGGATCCCTTGAGAAAAAGATATGAAAGAGGAATGTGACTTTACTTGCTCCTCCTGATGTGCTTGCTTGCACATCAGATAATGCACTAGATGTTAAAACACCTTCAGAATGAGGCGGTACGACTATTTTGAGGGCATCATCTGATTCTGATGATGCAGTAACTGTTATTGTATCATCAGATAAGTTCAAAATTTTTATAGTACCGATTGGTAAGATGGACTTGCCAGCGTGTGATGCTGAAGCGAAGTGAGAGCCTTTCCAAATCGTTTGTGCGAAAGTCTCATCATTAGATAACCAAGCGCGAGCGCTGTATAATGTTGCATTAATAGAAAATTCTTGATCAAGCGAGACGGCGGGTTTCGGTTCTTGCGGTTCCTCTGGAGTTTGGGCGAGAAGGCCGGCACACATACATGTTTCACCTCTACTTTCGATTATTACTGTTATAGCATATTAAATATGTTGTTTATAAGACACGACAGCTACCTGGTAAGGCATAGATTTGTGCACCAAATTTGAAGATGAAATTCTCTTTCTTTACAATGGAAGTAGGTGTTATTTCTATAAAATATGGAAAACGTAAAGAGTATGTAAAAAAGAAGGAGTGGTAAAGTGAACTATGTCATTATTGGCGGAGATGCAGCTGGTATGAGCGCAGCGATGCAAATTGTTAGAAACGATGAAACTGCAAATGTTGTGACGTTAGAAAAAGGTGAAATTTATTCGTACGCGCAGTGTGGTTTACCATATGTCATTAGTGGTGCTATCGCTTCTACGGAAAAATTAATTGCGCGTAATGTAAAGACGTTTCGTGATAAATATGGGATTGATGCGAAAGTACGACATGAAGTAACGAAAGTAGATACGGAAAAGAAAATGGTGTACGCAGAGCATACGAAGACGAAAGATGTTTTTGAATTTCCGTACGATCGTTTATTAATTGCGACTGGAGTGCATCCTGTTATGCCAGAATGGGAAGGGCGAGATTTGCAAGGCGTTCACCTTTTAAAAACAATTCCGGATGCTGAGCGCATATTAAAAACATTAGAAACGAATAAAGTTGAGGATGTAACCATTATTGGCGGCGGTGCGATTGGGCTGGAGATGGCAGAAACATTCGTCGAACTTGGTAAGAAAGTAAGAATGATTGAGCGAAATGATCATATCGGTACGATTTACGATGCAGATATGGCTGCATATATACATAAAGAAGCAGGGAAACATAATATTGAAATTTTAACGAATGAAAATGTAAAAGCATTTAAAGGAAATGAAAGAGTGGAACAAATTGAAACGGATAAAGGAACGTATAAAGCAGATCTTGTTTTAGTGTCGGTTGGAGTGAAGCCAAATACTGATTTTCTTGAAGGAACAAATATACGTACAAATTATAAAGGGGCAATCGAAGTAAATGCATATATGCAAACGAATGTGCAGGACGTATATGCAGCTGGTGATTGCGCAACACATTACCACGTTATAAAAGAAATTCATGACCATATCCCGCTAGGAACGACTGCGAATAAACAAGGGCGACTCGCTGGACTGAATATGCTTGATAAGCGAAGGGCTTTTAAAGGTACGTTAGGTACAGGTATTATTAAATTTATGGATTTGACGCTGGCAAGAACAGGCTTAAATGAAAAAGAAGCAAAAGGGTTACATATCCCGTATAAAACAGTCAAAGTAGATTCTACAAATATGGCGGGCTATTATCCAAATGCCAAACCACTTTATTTGAAATTACTATATCGCTCTGATACGAAACAACTATTAGGCGGACAAGTAATTGGAGAAGAAGGTGTAGATAAACGAATTGATGTGATCGCAATGGCACTTTTTAATAAAATGAGTATTCACGAGTTAGAAGATGTTGATTTGAGTTACGCACCACCATATAACAGCGTTTGGGATCCAATTCAGCAAGCGGCAAGGCGAGCGGAATAGCACTTTTTAAGTGCTATTTTTTTCGTTAAAGGGGAATCATTATTTTTGTCGAATGAAGAGAATTGGAAATAGTTACGTACAAGGAAGGGGATCATTAAAAATGTTTGTAACACTGCAAACAGTTCAAGAATCAGAAAAAGAAATATTGCGTAATTTGTATGCACTATATCTTCATGACCTCTCGACATTCACTCTTAATATAACGATTGGGGAAAATGGATTTTTTGAATACGAAGATTTGCACATGTTTTGGGAAAATGATGGAATCACTCCGTATTTTATAAAAGCTGAAAATAGTATTGTAGGATTTTTATTATTGTTGGAACGCCCGTTTTTGAAGAAGGAAAACGACTTTAGCATAAATGACATTTTCATATTGAATCAGTACAAAGGAAAAGGAATCGGTAAACAAGTTATTGAGAATGTATTAAAAGAGAAACGAGGGCAGTATTTCGTTATCGAACTTGTGAAAAATGTACCAGCAGTTTCTTTTTGGAAGAAAGTATATAGGGAGCTAAACATCGAATTTGATGAGAAAAAACAGTTAATCGATGATGAAGAATGTCTCGTTCAAACGTTTAAAATATAATGAAATCGATGCTCCTAGTATATTACTTTGAAATTTAACTTTATTTCGAATATACCATTCGCCCTTGAAAACATAGTACTTATCGCTTATATTTTCATATAGTATTTATTTTTAAATAAAGCAATGAACGAACCAGGGGGCACAGTATGGCAATTAACATGAAAACAATCGAAGAATGGATTGCTGAATCAAACGCAAGACAAGAAGAAGACTTTGGACATGTTGTGGAAGAGATGAAAGAAGTATGCGTCGGACTTGATAATGCGACATTAATTTATACGAAAAATGTATTTTGTTTCGGTAAGAAAGTAGAAGTATTATTCTTCTTCCAAGACCATGTCGTGATCGGACAAGAAAAAGACGAATATATTGAAATTGAAAAACTAAAGTATGATGCCATTACAAATAGCAACTTAAAAACAAATGACAAAAACACAACGTTAGAATTAAAGTTTGCTAACGGACAATCTATCAATTTAGATAGTTTAAATGATAACTACGGTACGAAAAATTGGTTATTCGCGAGACAAATTAAGAGTATTTTTAAATTAATCTAGTAAAAAAGCACGCCGTCCACCGGCGTGCTTCTAATTACGTAAATCCCCTTTTAGCCAATTCCGCGCCCGATACGCTCCAACAGGAATTTGAATGAGAGACGTTTCATTTTCCACATCTATCCCGTACAACTGATCACATGAATTTGTATCAAAACTTAGTAATGGATGCCCGCCCATTCCCATCGCGGTTGCGGCGAAAACGAGTTTATGAACGAGTATACCAGCTTCCATTTGGTGAATACGGTATCCTCTATAGCCTAATGCACGTGTATAGTAATCTTTCTTTCCGACCACATGTAGGCAAAGTGGTACTTGAAAAAGATTTACGTTATCCATTGTCATACTGGATTGAAGGGGATAACGAAGGTCTCCATATCGAAGTGGCTGTATGGAATGTGATTTACTGTTATAAGAATAAGCGCCGTTTTCTATATCTTTTACGTTATAAAAACATCCATATAAGGAGACTCGTGCATTTTCATTTACATACTGACCATCAAGATCGTTGTAATAAGGGAAGGAGAGGCTCGCTTCTTGTAGTAAAGTAGCGAGCTCTGCTGCATCCCATTTCGTTAAAGTAAAGTCAGCGTCAGGGGAATATCGTTCTTTACAAAGTTGTAAGAAATCATACGATAATCGCTCTACTTTCGGCAACTGTACAGCGTGCGCATGATGTTGATAGTGCTCTTCATGATGTAGTGTTTGGAAGTGTGCTGTCGATTCGATCATAGAAGCTTCATTTATTTTTGTTATCATAGGATGTTTATCTACTTGCTGTGATCGAACGAAATGTTCGTGTGCTAACGGCGGAAATTGCTGCAGTAATTCATGAGAAGTAACCGTGTTAGTATCATGATCACCATTGTGAAACCAATCATTTTGCGGTTCTGTACTTAAAGGAACAATGGCATACACACTTTCTTCGCCTTCTGACAGTCCGAGTAAATGATTGATTGCACGGTCTAGAAACTGAAAATATACGCCATTTGTGTAACCGAATTGTTTGGCACATGCAAGTAATTGACCGATGAGAACACCACTATCTAGTCCTTGAAGACGATATGAAAAATTATTGTATTTAAAGAAGTTTTTCCAAAACATAGTGGATACGAATGCAGCACCAAAACAAGACTGTATGTTACAACGATTGCCGAGTGCTTCCGAAAGATAAGAATCGAAATTTCCTTCGCGAAGTAAAATAAGTCGGTGGTGCGCAGCGTCGTAATGGTAAATACCGTCTGGATAGTCATCAATCTTTAAATATATATACAATTCATTTGGATATAAAGCGCCGCCTGAAGGGATAGATCTTCGGAATAAAATTTTCTCGCTATTTAGCTGACATAATTGTGTTAAACCAAATGAGGCCCAAAGGTAATGACCAATCTCCTTCAAAGTAGGTGTAGTAGAAGAGTTAGGTAAAGACAATGGTATTTCTAAAGGGAGAGGGATGACAGGTACGTTTCGATATAGTTTATAATGAAGTGGTGCATCCTCCCAGTCCACTTCATTGTTCGGCATAATTTCGTCTATAGAAAAATGGAGATGATGTAAAAAAGTACCCAGCTGCATAGAATCCCCTCCTTTACTATGGAAACGGGTGCGGATGTGGATTTAATTGTTCATTCGTTAAAGGCTCAGCACTATATCCAAGCGTCATGGGTACGGTATACACTCTATCTAGCCCTGTAACACGAGTGAGATGGTGACCGAACGTCATCGGTAGCATGCCTGGAACAATGACTTTTACACAATGTAATCCGTTTTTTTCTATAAGAGGTACTGTTTGATCTACAACGATTACTTCAAGTCCAGCTTGTTCTAGGCGGTTTAAAAGTTGATGAAGATCGGATGTTAAATCTAGATCAAATGATTGTAACCCGTTCATTTCTTGGAACGTTTGCACCGGTGCATCGTCACGTAAAAGGAAGAGAAGACGTTCTTCCGCTTCTTTCAATCCGTACAGCATACTATGGTCTTCCATTTTGTTTACAAGATAAGGATCTTGTAAGCAGTTTTCGTAGTGCTCTCTTTTTTGTTCGAGTTCATCGTCTGTTATTAGTAACATGCCTGCTATTTCATGGATGGCACTCTTTAAAGCGCGGACAGGGTCTAAATGAGAGCCTCCCGCACAAACGACGTTCATTCCATTTTCACGCGTATTTTTCGCGATTACCCATAAGCTTGGGATGCCGTGTTCCATCGTTGCGTTAAAGGCATGCAATTCATAGCCGGTAATCGTGTATAGCCGCTGAATCATTAATTGTAATTCTGTATCATTTGCTGAACTAAGATCAAGGCGGGGGAGAGGTAATTCGGCATACCAAGTGAGCAAAAAGGCGTCACGCTCTACAATTTCTAAAATGCCGTGAAAAATTGCTTCTTCTAAACTACCACCAATAGCACATCCATTTGATGTTTCATATACGTAAGCATCTCGATGACCGAGGCTATAATAAGCGATTGATTCAGGAATTAAAATCGGCCGGTTTTGTAATAAAGAGTAGCCCCATACCCAGTTTTGTTCATAGTCAGGATCAAACGGTTTAAACGGAAAACTATTCCGATTATAATGTTCATTTGTATGTACACCGAGTGAGAGGGGATTCAGTGCATGATCCTCTAACTCACGAAAACTGCCGTGTACATTTGTCTTTTTTCCTCGAGGTGACATACCACAATATCGTTCTAAACCTTCTAAAATAGCAGTCGCTTCACTCATTGCAAATGAATGAGTTCGGCCTGCAACACCTTCATTTCCAAACATTAATGGCATGTTGATAATAACGTCAGCAAATGGTAATAAAGAATGCTGCATTTTTCCGTTTAACATACCGACCCGATAATCTAAATAATCTCTCGTTAAAAATGTGTTTAGTTCATGAATGGAACGACAGCGATACGTTGCTTCGCTTGTTTTTAAGCTCGGTTGTAACGAAATTGCTGCGGCATCTGCCGTATCGTCAGGCAAATTGCTACATACAGGGCAGAGCGGATCGGGAAGAAAAGAATGCCGCGTACATTGCAGTGTTTGTAAATTTAGTAAAATGAGTTCGTTTTCTAAAGAAGAATGGTGATGAGTTAATATTTTCTCTGTTTCTGCACGAATAAGATGGCACATTTGTAACATGCCATTTTGGGTGGCACGTACATCACGTCTTGTGACATTATCTGCCTTTAACGCATATTTCCGCTGTAGTTCCCACATTTCCTGTTGATCAAAGCCAGCGATAAACCGACGTCCATCAGAGCAGTTGGAACAGCCAGTTGCAAGAGGATGAATGTAAGGACCGATAATACCTTCACCAAATGAAGTGAATGCACGTAGCCATGGAATATGATTCGATCGAAACATTAGCTCAGCATCATGATGAAGAGAAGAAGGAGAGCCATCATGTAGTACGAGAGCGAGATGAATATGTTCAGGGAGTTCTTCTGTAAGGCTATGTTGACGAATGATAGAATATTGTTTGCATAGTTGATCATGTACATAGTTTGCAAGTAAGCCATCTCCTATAAGCAATATATTTTGAGTCATAGACTGTCCTCCTTTGCAATTAATACTCCGTACACACCATCTAAGTTCTCTTTCAAAAATGATTCAATAGCTAAATCAAACACGAATGGATAAAAATTATGTTCTTCTAAATGTTGCAAGGCAAGCTGTACAGATTGTGTGCTCGGAATTTCTTCTTCCGCTTGTATTTCTAACCTAAAAGAATCCGTGTCATATAAAATAATAGAGGATTCCGGCAAGATATTAGCTCGGTATGGAGTCTCTTCATTTTGAATATGAAGAAGGGATAGTTGTAGTGCGTTTCGTAACGCTAACGTTGTATTAATATTAGATGCGCCGTACCATCGATCATTTATACCGATCCAAACGACTGGAAAGCTGAGAATCTCTTCACTTACTGCTATTTTAGGTGTTTCATGAATTGTAGCGAGAGCATCGTAATAAAATCTACAATGTTTATCATGAATTTCGGTTAAGTCGACCGTCGTAATTTCTTCTAGCATATGTGATTGTCGCTCATACAATTTGTTATTTAAATGTTGTTGTAGCGCCCGGTATACACCTTCTGTCATCGTTTCTCCAGCGCCAATACCGATATCATTATGTTCTGGAATAAGGCGGTGCATAATTTCTGCTATATATGTTTCAATTCCTGCTAAACCAGCTTCTCGGCGTGCTTCATTATGAGTTAAACCTCCGCAAGTCATAAGAGGCAGGAGGGAAGCAGGACCATCTGATAGTGGAGTAGCTACTTGAATATTGCATTGTGATAACGGTAATTGATATAAATCTTGTTCATCCCATACATGGAATAAACCAGCTTCTTTAGAAGTTAATGAGTCGAAAAAGCGGAATAAATCAGTTGAAGTATGTTGGTTGGACCGATGCTCAAGTTGTTCAGAAAGATTTTCTATCGTATCAATTGTAAAACTTTCATCAGTTGCGAGAGGATGTTTTATAAAAGGATGCCATGCTCCTTCGAGTGTTTCGTAATTTAATAAAAAGAATTGTGGTTCTTTTTCTCGGTAAGAATCATCAGCGACATGCTTAAGTAATTCAAATACAATTATATTTGCTAACATTGCAGATGGAAGTGGTGAAAATGATGCTGATGAATGTTCATTTTGTAAAGTCGTTTCATGTAGCCGGTGCCATGCGGATTCCCAGCATTCTTCATGAGTAGCTGTTACGATAGGACCAGCTATACCAAGTGCTGATAAACAGACGGCTGGTATGAAGTTCTTTCCTATTTCTCTACAAATCGTGTGAACTGCTCTTAAACCTTCAATATCTCCATTTTGAGAAACGTACAAAATCCAGTCGAAAGGCTCGAACACTTCATGTAGGGGACGATCAATTGTCGTATCAATTTCTTGAACAAGTACAGTATCATCAACTTCATATGCAAGTTCTACTAGCTCATGAATGCGGTCGTAATTTGTTTCCTCATAATCTGTAACAAGGTAATGAAAGGTAGGTAATCCTGATTCTAATAAAGAAGCAACTAAGGAAGTAAGCATATCTCCAGAACCAATGATAAGGACGTTTGCCCCGCGATACGTTTCGAATTTTAGAGCGCCTGAATGAGAATCAGCTTCTAAAAATTCAATTTGTGAAGCGTATCTATCAAGTAAGGCGCTATTTAATTCATGAGGTGCATCTTGACTTACATCTCGAACGAAACCATTTTCATATAAAATCTCTCCGATTTCAAATACACGATTTTGATAGGGGAGAGGGAGACCGTCGGTTATTTCTGCTAAAGAGTAATTACCGCTAAACATGGGCATTAATTTTTCAATCCAGTTGTAAATTCCATCACCGTCCATACGAAATGAACTGGCGTTATTTCGAAAATAGACACCCCCGTTTGAATCGGGGAGGAAAAAAGTATCCTTATTTACTTTAAGTTTTGCATCAATTGGAAGGTTATTCATTTTAATCCTCCTTACGTTTTAGGCATACATTATTAGCTTATGTTATGGAATTTGTCCCGTATGAACGCAATAAAAAAAGGCTGTAGAATGATTCATTCTACAGCCTTTAATAGATTATTAATCTATCAACCTTCTAATAATAATGATTTTGGATCTTCAAGCATATCTTTAACAGCAACAAGGAAGCTAACTGCTTCTTTACCATCAACAATACGGTGATCGTAAGATAAAGCGATATACATCATTGGACGGTTTTCCATACGTTCTGCATCAATTGCAACTGGACGTACTTGGATTTTGTGCATTCCTAAAATACCAACTTGTGGACTATTTAGGATCGGTGTTGACATTAGAGAACCGAACACACCACCGTTTGTAATTGTGAATGTACCACCTTGTAGTTCTTTTAATGAAAGTTTGTTGTCACGTGCTTTCATACC
This sequence comes from Bacillus cereus group sp. TH152-1LC, assembly GCF_027710505.1. Classification (NCBI taxonomy): domain Bacteria; kingdom Bacillati; phylum Bacillota; class Bacilli; order Caryophanales; family Bacillaceae; genus Bacillus; species Bacillus cereus group sp. TH152-1LC. Next base: position 31,820 of record NZ_JAQFNK010000011.1, read on the forward strand.
TAAATTACGAATTTCGCTTTCGATTTCAGCGAAGTTTAATTGGTTAGCATCGCGTACAACTGGTACAACTAATCCATCTGGAGCTGCTACTGCAATACCGATATCATAGAATTTTTTAATGATAAGCTCGTCGCCTTGAATTTCAGCATTTAATAATGGGAATTGTTTTAATGCTGCAACAACTGCTTTTGTGAAGAATGACATGAAGCCAAGACGTACATCATGTTTTTTCTCGAAAGCATCTTTACGCTCTTTACGTAATTCCATGATTGCAGTCATATCAACTTCGTTAAATGTTGTTAACATTGCAGATGTTTGTTGAACTTCTACAAGGCGTTTTGCAATTGTTTGACGGCGGCGGGACATTTTCACGCGCTCAACTGGTTTTTCGAATTCCGTTTTTGCAACTGGAGCAGGAGCTGGACTTTTTGGAGCAGCTGGTGCTTCTTTTGGTGCTGCAGCATGAGCTTGTACATCGTGTGGTCTCACACGTCCAAGTGGATCTGTGCTACGTACGTCATTTAAGTCGATTCCTAATTCACGAGCCATTTTTCTAGCAGCTGGTGATGCGATCGGACGGTTCGTATTTGGTAAACCTTGTAGAGTTGCAGCTTGCTCATTAGTTGGAGCCGCAGCTTTCGGTGCTTCAGTTGTTTCTTGTTTTGGTTGCTCGGCAGCCGGTGCAGGTGTACTTACTGCAACTGGTGCTCCGTTTGCATCTAAAATTGCGATAGTTGCGCCAACTTCAACTGTATCCCCAGGTTCGCCTAGTAACTTCGATACAATACCTGAATCTTCTGCAATGATTTCTACATTGACTTTATCAGTTTCAAGCTCAACAACGCTGCCACCTTTCTCAACTTTGTCGCCTACGTTGATAAGCCATTGTGAGATAGTTCCTTCAGTAATAGATTCTGCAAGCTCAGGTACTTTAATTTCGATCATTTTAAATGTCCTCCCCTTATTTGCCTAACGGTGTGTTTTTTCTTCTTTTGTCTTCGGTAATCTCCATTTGTTAGCCCGCCCCCGGGCAGAGTATCTGCCTGGGGAGCAAGCTAGAAACCTTCATTGTTACTTTCAGTTGCTGAAAACTTCAATTTCTTGTTTATCTTGACGGAAGTTATACTTCACATCTAAAGCGTGTGCAACAATTAGTTCTTGCTCAGCTTTGTGAGCGAATGGATCGCCGCCAGAGGGGCTAGAGCGATCCGGGCGTCCAATGTAACCTGTTTTCACTTTATCTCCAGCAAGTTCGAACAGAATTGGAGCCATGTAATGCCATGCGCCCATATTACGAGGTTCTTCTTGAACCCAAATAATTTCTTCTAAGTTTTTAAAGCGTTTAATAATAGATTGAACTTTCTCAGCAGGGAATGGGTACAGCTGTTCAATACGAACGACATGAACTTCATCTAAGTTATACTCATGTTTACCAGACTCAATTTCTGCTGCTAAGTCAATCGCCATTTTACCTGTGCTTAAAACAAGACGTTTTACTTTAGTTGGTTTTGTACCAAGATTTTCTTGTTCTAGAGCAGGTTGGAAACGTCCTTCGCTTAACTGGCTAGCAGTTGAAAGCGTCAGTGGGTGACGTAGTAAACTCTTCGGCGTCATCAATACTAATGGTCGAACAGCTTCTGTTCCTAAGATAGATGCTTGACGACGTAAAATATGGAAGTATTGTGCCGCACTCGTTAAGTTTGCAACTGTCCAGTTATTCTCAGCAGCTAACTGTAAGAAACGCTCTGGACGTGCGCTAGAGTGCTCTGGTCCTTGACCTTCATAACCGTGTGGTAATAGAAGAACTAAACCAGATTTTTGACCCCATTTTGCTCTTCCTGCTGAAACATATTGATCAAATAATGCTTGCGCAGTATTTGAGAAGTCACCATATTGAGCTTCCCACATAACAAGAGTTTCTGGAGCGAATACGTTATAACCATACTCGTAACCAACAACAGCAGCTTCTGATAATGGACTGTTATGAACAGAGAATGAAGCATTGATGTTTGGTAAGCGATGCAATGGTGAATATGTTTCATTTGTATCAGTATCGTGTAATACGATATGACGGTGCGCGAATGTACCACGCTGTGAATCTTGACCAGTTAAACGAATTGGCGTACCTTCTTGTAAAATAGAAGCGAATGCTAATGACTCAGCAAGTGCCCATTCAATTTTACCGTTCTCTTCAAGAGCATCTTTACGGCGCTCAAGAATTTTCTTCACCTTCGGATATACGTTAAATCCTTCAGGCCAAGATAATAACCCTTCATTAATTGCGCGAAGTGAGTCAAGCTCAACACCAGTATCAATTGGCTGAATGCCTTTTGCAACAACATCTGGTACTTTAACATGAATTGTTGCATCGCTCGTATCAGCTGGTGGTACTTGTGCATAGTCAGATTTTAATTGCTCTTGTATAAACTGTGTAATTGTTTCAACCTCATCTGCATTTAGAACACCAGCAGATTGTAATTGATCTGCATAAATCGCTCTTACAGTTGGGTGGTTTTTAATCTTTTTGTATACTTGTGGCTGCGTAACTGCTGGATCATCCATTTCGTTATGACCGTAGCGGCGGTAACCAATTAAATCGATTAAGAAATCTTTTTTGAACAATGTACGATATTGAATCGCAAGGTTAGCAGCAGCAAGACAAGCTTCTGGATCATCAGCGTTCACGTGAACAATCGGAATATCGAAACCTTTTGCAAGGTCACTTGAATATTTCGTAGAACGAGAATCATAACTATCAGTCGTAAAACCAACTGCATTGTTTGCGATAACATGGATTGTTCCACCTGTTTGATACGCGTTCAATCTGCTTAAGTTCAACGTTTCAGATACAATACCTTGACCAGGGAATGCAGCATCACCATGAACTAAAATTACGAATGATTTTGAAGTATCTTGTTCTGGAAGACCAGATTTTTTACGATTCTCTTGAGCCGCACGTGCGAAACCTTCCACAACAGGGTTAACGAACTCAAGGTGACTCGGGTTATTTGCTAATGTAACGCGAGTACTAACTTCTTCGTTACTAACGACTTGTTCTCTACCTAAATGGTATTTTACGTCGCCAGTCCAGCCAGAGTTAGCCACTGCGCCTTCTATTTTTGCATGTTTGAACTCAGCAAACATGTGACTATATGGTTTTTCTAATACGTGTGCAAGTACGCTTAGACGACCGCGGTGAGCCATACCAATCATGACATCTTCTACGCCGCTTTTAGCACCTTCTAGTACAATTTCATCTAGAACAGGTACAATCATATCAACGCCCTCGATAGAGAAACGCTTTTGCCCAACGAATGTTTTATGCAAGAATTGCTCGAAACCTTCAACAGCTGTTAAACGTTTTAACAGAGCAGTTCGTTTTTTATTTGATAGTGGTTGACGCAATGAATTTGATTCCACCATTTGATGCAACCACGTGCGTTCTTCACTATCTTGTATATGAGAAAATTCATAAGCTAAAGATTTTGTATAAACGTCTTTTAATCTATGAATTACATCAAGTGCAGTGTGAATACCTTCTGGTGCATCTTGCCATACTGTCTTTGCTGGAATCGCTTTCAAGTCAGCATCGCTCAATTCGTTCATTGCTTTTTCAAGAAGAGATTGTCCATTTGCAGCATCTTCCATCGGATTGATGTGAGCCAACGTATGCCCGAAAGAACGAATCTGTTCAACAAGCTGAACGACTTTAAGAATTTTTTCAATGTTCCCTGTGTTTTGAGGAGAAAAATGTGTTGCTGTGTTGTCCCCTGTTACGACATCATCTTGAAACGAAGGAGCTCCAAAAATTTCAAAAAGCTCTTGTAATTCCGGATCAACAGAACCTGCTCTAGTTACGTAAAGATCATACTGCTCAATAACATAACCAAGGTTCGGACCGTGGAACTTGGCCCAAGGGTTTGTCGTTGTATTCTTCCTCGTCATTTGTTTAAACCTCCCAATGCATATAATCCTTTTTCCATACAAAAAGGTGCATTTTGCTCTTTTCAATAATTGATGAACCAATAATCAATGTAAATGTTTTCTTTACTCTTATGTTATTACAATAATTTACATAATACCAAACACTATTACTTATCTGTTTTGTAAAAAAACATTCACAATAACTTATCACCCAAGTTAATCTTTCATGTTATAAAGTAATTTTACAGAAAAATAGGGTGGATATATTTGGTATACCTATACGAATAACTAAAATTGTTGCATGTAAATATAAGTATAATAGTTAGAATGTTTCGATAAAAATAAGTTCGAATTATGTATATTGAAATAATAAGCGCTTTCATTGATATTATACAACAATATAACGGAATATAGTATAAAAAATAAAAAATTATGAATTTATCGTAAACTTTATTTAGATAGTGTTAAATATCGAAAGGAAAGTGAAGGATTTCTACAAAAAAAGTTGCTAAACATACAAAATGCTTCATAAACAGTTAGTTTCTATAAATATGACGAAAAACACCGTAAAACGGGTAACACATTTCGTGGAATAAAGAGATAAATGAAATATTTTAAAAGGATAAAACAAATAGGGAGATATTAAATTTTTAAAAAAGAGAGGAGGAGATATAGTAACGGTTATTTACAGTGTTCCGCGTTTTATTTCAAAATAGACGTGCTGAAAATGAAAAAGTTTCTTCTATATAAATAGACCGAAAAATGAACAAAACGATTGTAAAGGAAACTTGACGTAAAGCTCACTTTACATTTATACTCGCTATAAGGGAGGAGGGAGAAATTTCCTTGGAAAATAAAATGGTCGAATACCGAAAAAAATTTGGACTATCTCAAGAAAAATTGGCTGAGAAACTTGGAGTTTCCAGACAAACCATCATTTCAATTGAAAAGGGAAAATACGATCCATCACTTCCGTTAGCATTTGAAATAGCGAAAACATTTCAGACAACGATAGAACATGTATTTATTTATGAAGGAAAAGAAGAGGGGGAATAAAGATGAACTATTCACAAAAGTACTTCGTTATCATGGGAATTATTTTTCTATTCATGAGTGGATTTATGATATTAACAGGTATAATGACGCATTCCGCACCACCGGCTCCAACGTATACAGTACTTGCGATGATGATTATGTGTTTCTGCTTAAGTTACTTACACCCACAATTTAAAGAAAAAGATGAGCGAATGAAACTTATTCGTTATAAAGGAATGTTCTTCAGCTTTTTTGCATTAGCAGCGTATTATCTTCTTTTCTCTTTCGGCTTAAACTTAAAAATAATTACACTATCTGCTACTGAACTATTGAACATACTAATGGCACTTACGATGAGTACAGTTTTTATCTCATTTGTTGTTTTATCGAAAAGATATTAAGATGGAAGAGAGAAAGGAAGATTAACATATGCAAATGATGTATGCTTTTGGCATTGGACTTGTATTATTTTTAGCCGTATTCTTATTTATTCGGAAAGACGTTCAAGGTGGGACGTTAACGAAAAGAGGCTTTTATAAAATGATCGGCTGTTTAGTCGTTATGTTTATAGCGATCATTGTAATGATCGTTTTAATAAATCAGTCACTATAGAATGAACCTTACTTGAGTAAGGTTTTTCTTTATAGTATAAAATCCGAAAATTCCCACGATATCCATTTACTACATATAATAGATATTATATAATTTAATAAAATGATAGATAGGGAGCATACTATATGAACAAAAAAACTATCTTCTTTTTATTAACATGCCTACTACTTATAGCTAGTATTACTTATATAATATGTAATAAACGAGAACCAGTGCCACCTATCTTAGTATGGGAGGGTCAGGAATACTACGTTACGAATGAACCTGCCGAAGCTGAAAAAGTTGGACAAAGGCTCGGAGAAGTAACAAAGAAAATCGAAACAAGTAAAAAGCCTACGAAAAACAGTGAATCCAACACATTACAAGAAAAAACAGAAGTATTCATAATGATAGAAGAAGAGGGAAATTCTCACCCACCCTTAATCATAAAGGAGCCTTATAGTGAAGAATATAGAGTAGTAAGAACGATGTTACATGTACTATAAAGTGAAAAGGAGACTCATATGCAGACAGTAACTTCATATCCATGGTCGTTAAGAAAAATGTTTGTTTTTTTCCTTTGCTTCATCCTTCCGCCAATCGGTGCGATTTATATTTTGATGAATAGAGAAGCACTACAAAAGAGAGACTTTATTTTATACGTATTATTTGCTGCTATTAATCTATCGCTTTGGTTATCGCTTATGATCTTGGATCGGAGTATGTGGATGGTAGTGGGGCATTATGTGCTTGGAGCAATTGTTATTGTTTTTTCAAATATGAATAAGAGATAAGCTAGCAATCTTAAAGTTGCTGGTTTTTATTTTGCTATTTATCCCGCTTTAATGGGCAGTAAGACCCCCACCTCAAAATGCAGCGAAAGCAAAGAAGTTAGGCGGGGGATCAACTGCCCATAAAAGTCCGATTGGTGAGGGCTGATAATCAGTGGGGGATGAAGAAAACCCCCACTAATTAAAGTTTCACTTTATAATGAAGAAACAAATTTTTAATAGAGAGTAGTGGGCGTTATGAGATGGAAAGAGGGAACATTTGAAAAAATAGAAACGAATGACGCATCTGTTGAGCAACTTATAAACACGTTTAAGGAACAAAACGTAAATGGTGGCGCAATAATAAGCTGTTTTAAAGTACATAACGAAAATTTTTTCAAAGAAATACCACATTCGAAAGAGGGATACGAGCACTTCTTTAGAAGAATCTTCAACTCTTTAGATATAATGCATAACTTAGAAGAGTTAAAAATACATACGTCAGAAAAATATAAGTTTCGTTTTAAAGAGCACCTGGCAGTCATGCTTGATGGTAGCATTGCCGCTCAAATTTTGTGGGGCGGAGCATATGAAGGATTTAAGGAACGACCAGTTATCGCAAAGCAATTAGCAGTCAATGTATGCCAATATATGTTCCAAGACCGATACGAAGATATTAAAGTGTTCGAAAGCTATCGCCCTTGGACAGATTGGTTTTACGATGTTGCGTGGGATGTTACTTGGATGGTGTTAGATAGTAAGGAGCGTAAAATGTGGCTCATTTGTGCTACGGATACGGATTGATGGAGGAGGGCCTTGTAGGAATGCTGCAAGGCTCTTTATCTTTTGGGAATGAATAGAAAGTGAATCATATAAATGCTATACTAAAAAATGTTTGTAATGTCAGTTTCATACTATTGTATAATGCTGACTTACTAGAAAAGATAAGAGGAGAATGAGCGTGCAAAAGATACAAAAATTATTGCTGTTAATGATGGTAGTAGGATTAACAGTAGGTGTTTTAGCAAGGTGTGCAAACCCGAAAGATACAACAGAAGAATTTTTAACTGCGATACAAAAAGGTGATGTAGAAAAGGCTCGTACATTTGTTGAGAGTGACAAAGAATTTAATAAACTAAATGAAAAGACAGATGATGCTGAGGCAAAAGCAATGCTGAGTGCAATTACGAAAAACTTTAAATTTGAAAAGCCAGAAGAAGTATCGAAAAAGGATGACAAAGCAGAAGTGAAAGTGAAAATTACATCTGCAGATCTATCCGTTGCTGTAACAAAAGCAGTGGGAGAAGTTATGCCAATGGCTTTCGCTAGCGCCTTTAGTGAAGACAAAGAACAATCTGAAAAAGCAATCGAAAAAACGATGACATCTGCAATCGTCAAACACTTATCAGATAAAGATGCAATCATGGCAACTCGCGAAGTTACATTGAACTTAAAGAAAAACAAAGATGGCGACTATAAAATCGTTGCAGATGATAACTTGAAAGAAGTATTGTTTGCTAATGCGAAGTCTTTGGAGAAGATGTTTGGTGGGAAGTAATTAGCTTAGATAAAAAAGAGAAACCATATCACGTAGAAGGTTGATATGGTTTCTCTTTTTTTATGACCCCGGAGAGGCTCGAACTCACGACCTCCACCCTGTCAAGGTTTGGAAGTGAATATGGGGCATCATTATATGTATAATTGTTGATAAATCAACTTTTCCGATAACTCTATTAACACAATTATACATATTTGATTGATACTCTACAAGGGATTTTAACAACAATATTTAAAATGATATAATTGAATAACAACAGAATAATTTAGGGGGGAAGCTTATTGAAAGCAGTTCGTCAGGTTGTAGAAATATCATATAAAAATGAAAGTTTCATTGGTTACCTGAATTTTGATGAAGACGAGAAATACCTAGAATTTTTAGTTGATACAGTGGAAAATCAAATAGAATTATTGCAATTTTATTCGCCTAAAACATTTAATTGTACATTACATAATGGCAAAGTAATTAGTTGTTTTAATTGTAAAATAATCAAAGTGAAAAATGATAACCTTGTACGCTATGGTATAGATATTTATGTGGAAAATGATATTAAAAGATATGAGGAACTTGAATTTCATAATATAACCGCCATATTCCCAAAAGTAAATACATGGTTTGTGGGGAAAGATTTTAGTTATAATTCAAGTTTGAATTACAAAGGACAAAAACTTGATTTAATTATTTCTGAAGGAGAAACGCATAAAAGTGATTTGAATACTAAGATTTCGGAAACTTTTTTAAAGGTTCAGTTAAAAAGTGAATCTTTCATGGATTTAGAATTGGTTAATGAAATATATTTTAAAATGTCTGCTATTTTTTCTTTTTTAATAGACAAGTATGTTTCATACGCCCATTATATTGTAAATCATGAAGGTCAATATTTATATAAAATTTATCAGCGTAATCAAAATCGGATAAATGAAGTGAAAATGAATAATATGAATTATCGAATAGACAAAGAGCTAAATGATACTGAATTTTATAATATTTTTGTTGCGCCACTAACTTTAAAAAATTTTGATGTTTGGTTTAATTATGTTGGTGTTTTAAGAACTAAGCCGTTAATAGAAGAACGGTATCTAACTTATGCACGGTGTCTAGAGATGATATCTAGAGAAAATGTGAATACAGATATATATGGAAACACAGAAAGGCGTGCAAAAAGTAAAACTTATAGAGAATTAATTGAAGGTATGGATTTAGATGAAAATTATAAAGAAAATTTAATAGAGGCCTTTAAATTTAGTAACAGGAAAGGGTTTAAAGTGCTATTACTTCAATTAATTCAAAATTCATCTTTTAAAGAACAACTTGAAATGCTAGCAGAAGAAGTAGATATGGAAAAATTGGTTTCAAATATCGTAAACATCAGAAATCATCTTACTCATGGTTCGCCTTTTGAAAAAATAGATAAATCATCTTTATCTTTTTATACGGAATTAATTAAAAGGATGGTAACATATTTTATACTTCAAAAGCACATGGTGGATATACCTTTAAATATTGATTATTTAAATCGAAACTCTAGTGAATTACCAGATCCTTTTATTAAATGAACTTAATTACTTAGAAGACATTGAACAATACATTCAATGTCTTTTTTATCAATTTCACATTAATGAAGCTAATTGCATTACGGTGGAATTTTAAATTGGTATAATAAAATTATGAAATCATCTTATTGGCTGAAAAAATCATTGGAGGTTTTTGGATGGGAAGAGTCAAAAATGAACATTATGTTCCACAATCATATTTAAGAGCATTTGCAAATAAGAAAGAGCAGCTTTTTGTTTATGACAAAGTAAAGAAAACGTATTATATAAGCAAAGTGGATAAAGTTGCTGCCGAAGGAAAATATTTTGACCTGCCTTTGCCAGAAGGTGTTAGTATTCCAGAAGTTGAAAAGATGAATGAAGAGCAGTTGATAGAAAAACATTTTGCAGAAAAGATTGAAGGGCCTTATAAAAGATATTTAAATCAAATTCGTACAAGATATGTTATGACTGTTAAGCCAGAAGGGAAAACAGCAATAACAGGAGAAGAAAAAGGTCATTTATCTTATTTAATTGCTGTTCAGATGTTAAGGACAAAGCAATATCGAGAAAATATGGGGGCACTAGAAAATAAACTCGCTCAGTTGTTAGCAGATGATATTCTGAAAAAGAACTTTTCTGATTATGAAGATGGTAAGGTTCAAGTTAAAGCACCAGAAATAAACAAAAGGATCATGCAAGTTTCAATGCTATTTGATAAAGAAAAGGTTGAACCAATAGCTAAGCATCTACACAAGCACTGTTGGTTTGTATGTATAAATAATACAGAACAACCGTTTTATACATCGGATAATCCAGTAGTAAGACATGCTCATAAAGAAGATAAGCTTATGAGTTATGGTGGAATTGCTTCAGAAGGTATAGAGATTGTGCTGCCTTTATCATCTAATTTAATTTTGGTAATGGTAGAAAGAAGTTTCCACTCAGATCTCATAGCTGTAGAAAATCAGTTTGTAACATTGCCCACAATAGAAAGTGTTGATTTTTATAATTTTTTACAAGTTTCTCAGTCGAATAGACAAATCTTTTGTCTGGCAGAGAAATTTGATTTAATTGAAAAAATGAAAGAAGCACAACCAGAATTATTAGAAGTACGAGATAATGTGGAAATTCGTCATAATGGAAAAGTGTATTAACTTCAAATTGTATAATAGTTTTCGAACGATAAAAAGCAGGTATGGATTTAGTTATAATTCATAATAAAAAGAACAGCGCACATTTTTTGTGCACTGTTCTTTTATTTTCCAATTGAAAAAATATGTAATTATTTTGCTTTTGATTTCAAGTTATTCCATGCAGTTTTGATTGTACTGATAAAGTTTTCGTCTTGGCAGTGGCGACAAAGAAGGTGGAGTCTTGATAAACCTTCCATGTCCTCAAAACCTTTAACTTCAACTTCCTCACCAAAAAATCCATCTGTTACTTTAGCCAAATCTGCGTTTAACTTGTCCCAATTTTGAGGGTCTTTTACATCGTCAATATTACTAATTTTGCAATTGCATTGATTACATTTTACAATAAATCCAACCATTGTTAGGCACCTCCATGTTTTTTTTTATTACATTATCAATCTACCTTATTATAGTGAAAAAAAGCAATATTCCTAGTGAGAATTTTTTTTATTTTTTTATTTTTCTTTCATTTTCATTTATATAAAGCTACTTTGCTAGTTTTGGTTGTCGTGAGCACGACGTACCCAACCTAGTAATTTGGTTACTAGGTAAACAGGTTATCTAGTTGAATAAATATACAGGAGGTAAAGTGTTTACCGCCTTGAAGGTAGTAACTGCATTACTACCTTGTATCATTAATGTTGATACCAACCTGGGCGTCTGAAACCCAGGTTGAAATGTGAATATAATTCACATTTGGTACTCTGGTTGTAAAAAAATACAATTGAACTTGGGCATTTTGTCACATTTGAAATTCAGCTGTGAATTTTTTTCACAGTTAAAAGGGAGTCGTGAAACACGACCTCCTTAAAGGGTTTCTCAATTTGAGGCCTCCTTTGAAACAATAAAGGATACTCACAATATGAGTACCCTTTTCAACTGTAAATTTCCTTTACAGTAAAAGGGTGTAAACAATGTTTAGCCCCTTGAAGGATACATGTAATATATGTACCCTTGAAATAATAAAAGGAGGCTCATAATGTGAGCCCCCTTTAACGGTGGTCACAATGTGACTATCCTTGAAGGTTCGGAATATTGTTCCGAACCTCTATATAATGTATATACATTTGGAATAACAAAAGGGTGTGTACAGTATATATACCCTTTCACTTCATATTTTTAATAAATTCTTCTCGTTGTTGCCGTCGAGCTTCACGTTCTTGTTCCTGCCTTATCGTTTCATCATCCTTATGAAACAAATCGTCCCACACGGTCATAGCGAACATAGCCATCATTATTATGACCGACACGAATAATAGGATCGTTGTTATTCGTTCAAAATCTACTGGTTTTTTCGCCATGAATATATCTTTCATTCGGATATTTGTCTAAAGCTTGGTCTAACCTTTCATCGTGTAGGAACATGTAACATTGCCATTCTGGTTTACTTCGATTGCGTGTGGAATATAGGAACTGGCAATCATTTTTCACAAGATATTGGAACAACGAGTATTTGTATACAACCTTTACAGGTTCTTTTCTCTTCATTTGTATTTCCCCTCTCATTGGTAAAACCAACTCCGACAATTTGTCCGAGTTGAAATCTAACATCGCCAGTAACGATGTTGAAGGTCATCTCGAATGACCTTGGGATTAAACACCCTTCAAGATATTTTCTATTCGTTCAGCGGCTGGCATGTCGAACAACTTTATTACATGAATCAAGTCACAACATCTTGTTTCTTCAAATATTTCCGCTAGTAATCTCTTATCATTTAATAACCCATTCTCGATAAAGGACTCTAGAGTCCTAATCCCCATTTCTGTGTCCTGATGCACGTAAAACAGTGTCGTCAGTGCTCCGATTGCTGAATGGATGTTTTGTCGTTTCATTCGCTTCACCTCCTAACTACCATATATTGGTAAAATATTAATTTCATTATATGACTCTAGAAATCTACTGACAAGAGAAAATAACGCTGGAATTCAACCATACAAAAAATGTGAAAATCAAAAAAAACAGCAATACCTGAGTGCATAGCACGAAGGTGATGTCACAGCTTGCCTGTGGCATCGTGTTTTCAAATATCTAATATAATCACCATATAAATGAAGTACCTTGAAACACAACGCAAAAAAAGCTTACACTTTTTTCACGTTAATTTGTACTGGCGTACAAATTATGTTGTTGTTTTTGGTGTTCTTTAGTTCGATATAATGAAGAGAAAAATGATCCCAACAAAATGTGTGTGCCAAGTTTACATCGGAAAATTCTTTAATATAATGGTTGTACATTCAAAAAATATTTTCGTCACATGCAAGTTACGTATATATATTAGAAGGTTATAGAGCGTGACTCTTGAAACGATAAAAAAATTGAATATCTATATTCAAACCACAAGGAGTGATTTAAATGAAAAAAGATATTTTCACCAAATGGGTAGCGGAAGAATTAGCAAAAAGAGGACATGTATATGAAACAAAACCAAATAAAAAATTACCACGATACAAGGTATTTATATTTGAAAATACATTCAAATTCGAAAGAGATTTAATTGAAATAACACAAAAGCGCTAAAGTACCTAGAAAGTGCCATCTTATATATATACTATTACGATGGCAAGTTAGAGGTACTTTACAAATAAAATGAGAGGATTAAGACAAAATGACAACCAAAGAATACTCTGTTCTTGAATTATGCGAAGAAGTTCTACACGTTAAACAACAAACATTTAAAAATAGCAAACCAAAATATATAAAAAAATTGGAACAAGATTTCAATATTGAAATCAAGAAGAAGCCGATGATTTATGCATTAACACCTAAAGAACCATCATCACAACAAAAAGCAGATGAAGAATTTCTTGAAATTTTGGGATGTGACATTGGAAGAAAAGATATTGAAATGATTAAGTTTTTATTGAAATCCATATTGGAGAAAAAAATTGTTCCAGTGCAAGAAGAATTGACTCATTGGGCATTGCAAAAAAATCTAATTCAATCCACTTCTCGTGGAGTTGTGAAAAATTACATGGAGTTCTTTAACGATAACAACATCATTGTTCCACCTATGGAAATACCAGTATGGGATGATAGCGAAATCGGAAATCGGAAATGTGATATGGAAACAGGCGAAATATATCCGACGTATTACAAAAAAGTCGCAAAGAAAATTTATTACGATTTTGCAGATAACGGTGTTGGTGGTTATCGAAAGCGTCTTGGAGAACGAGCACAAGAAGCAATTGATACAGCGTATAAAACAATACTCCGTGAAAGATTTCAAAAAGAAATCGTTCCGATGATAAAAAAGCGGATCGAAAGTTCCATCATCGATAAAGCGAAATTCTTTTTACGGAAGAAAGTGTTGCAAGAAGTTGGTGAAGCGTATGGTTTGCATTATTGTGTGGTAATTTACGAACCAATCATCAATCCACGTATACAAGGGAAATTGAAATCGTATTTCGGATTGAATAAACACGAACCACATAATACGGATATTGAAATTGATGTAAGTCATCTCAAAGTTGTTGATGTAAAACGTCCAGTTGGGACAAAACCTACAGAAATTGAAAAGATGATGGAACGTCATTTATTGTTAAAATCACATGCACAATTGTACAAAGATGATAAATATGCAATGCCATTAAGCATATACAACAAGTGGCACGAAGGTAAGGCATTTGAAGAAACAATTGATGGGTTGAAAAGTTGAATATTAATATTCAATTATCCATCTAATACAATTATATTCCCCCGTTATCTTTTAGGAAAAAAAATTAAGAAGAGCAGAGGACCAATTGTACCTTCTCTTACACCAAATCTCCCTAAACGTCAAAGCGGTCTAAAATTATAAAAGGAGTAGATATTATGGCACGACCAAGAAAACCTGCGTCTTTAAAACAAGGACGCTCAGAATCATCTAAAGAATTGAAAGCTCGTCAGGAACAGGAAAAGCGATTGATGGGAAACACGGATAAGTTGCAAACTGTCCCTGACTATCTCGACTCACTCGCAAAAGCGTATTATAAATATTTAGTTAAGGAATTAGAAATCAGTGGCGTATTAACGAACCTCGACATTCCTCTACTTGAACAAACAGCAGATGCTATGAGTAAAATCCGTCAATGTGACGATATTATCAATGCTGAAGGGCTTAGAATCAAACAAAAAGATAAGTATGGAAAAGATGTTATTAAAGAACATCCAACAGTTAAAACCAAAATGGCATATTTGAGTCAATTTAAATCATTATCCACTCAATTGGGAATGTCACCATCTTCAAGAGCCCAACTTGCAGGTATGCAAATTCAAGCTAAAGAGGAAGAAGCAGACCCGTTATTACAATTGCTTAAAGCACATTCATAATGGAGTGCCGAAAACTCGGTTCTCTTAATTTCAAAAAAATAAATTCTGATTTACTCTTTATCCACCTAATTGCCACGTATATATATTATGAGGGCGGTTACGATATGTAACTTTCCCATGTTCATTCCATCTTTGATTAATTTTGAAGGTGGACTCCTTTCTTAATAATTAACAACAGAGGTGATGCCTAATGGCAATGTTAGACGAATCACTGATTCAACATATCGGTGAAAAAAGATACTATGAAATTTTACGTACTTTAGAATTACAAGAAGCAAAGTCTTTTAGATACTACGATAACAAAGGTAAACAACATAAGTTAACACAAAAAGAAGTGCTAAAGCGAATGAATCGACGATTAATCAAAATCAATCAATCACCCATTTCATTATCGTGGGTAAAAAAATGGTGGAATAAATAGATGATAGCAAACACACCATCACTTTATCTATGAACTCCTCCATTCCACAGTTCTTATTTTTGATGGTGTGCTTGGTGTTATCTATAACATCGTATATAACGGAACCTTTCATTCCGTTACGGCTCATATCGGTCATAGTTTGTTTGACGAACTCGAGAATCAATGTACTAAATTTATCGTTATTCAAAAGGCATGAATTTATCGTGCCTTTTCCAATATTGATAAACGATTACCACAGGATCAATACGCCTGTGGTTTTTCTATTTTACAAGGAGGATATTTTAATGGCACTCAGTGATATTTTAAAAGCGTCTGAACATAAACAACGTGCAGATGATTTAGAAGTACGAACGCAAGAATTAACAATGCGTACTCAAGAATTGGAATCACATGCACAAGAACTTGAGACGCAACGAACAAATGTTGAAAACGAATTACAACAAGCCACGATGCAAACACAGGAATTAGAGAAGCGAAATCAAGAACTGGAAACACAGTTATATACCAATTTTAATGACGTATTTAAAGAATACAACAATTCGATTTATCCAACAGCCGAAAAAATTATTAAATTACCAGTTGTCGGACAATGCCTTGATTTGCTCTCAGGTGCAATTGCACAGATGCCTGTTTATCTATACAAACGGAACAAAGACGGCAGTCGCACAGAAATCGAGGACGATAACCGTGTGAAATTGTTGAATACACGCCCAAACAAACATACTGGAGCATATCAATATAAAAAACAATTGGTACGAGATTATTTATTACACGGTGGAGGATATTCTTCAATCGAAAAAATAAATGAGGATGATTTCGGATTTGATGTCGAGGAATTGTATTATTTGCCTAAAAGCAATATGAATATCCGAACAATTAAATCTGGTTACAAACCAATTGGTGCAAAGTTTGATATAACATCTGACGGAGACGGAACACAAACCCAAAATGCTCCTGAAACTTTAAGTGAAGATAAAGTGCTACGGGTATTAAAAGATTCCGAAGATGGTTTTAAAGGTATTGGTTTATTGAAAACGGGCAAAGAAATTTTCCGTCAAGCATTACATGAAGCACAATTCGTGAATGGTATTTACGAACGTGGAGCATTTCCATCAGGGATATTAAAGACAAATGCTCGTTTGTCTCAAATTTCAATTGACCGATTGAAAGATGCTTGGAATGACTTGTACAGTGGTTCAAGCAACAACGCCAAAACGCCTATTTTAGAAGAAGGTATGGATTATAAACCATTACAACATTCACCAGCAGATATGCAATTAAACGAATCTAGAAAAAATACAAAAAGTGAAATTTGTAATTTGTTCGGTGTACCTGAATCTTTAATTACAACCGCAGCAAACAAATATAATTCGATTGAACAAAACAATTTGCACTTATTAAAACATACCCTTGCTCCTATTATTAACGCATTTGAAGACGGGTTAAATCTTTCATTGCTTGATGAAACAGAGCAGGACGAAGAGTATTTCTTTGAATTTGATGTCGAAGAACTGTCACGAGCGACTGAGAAAGAGCGTATTGAATCGTTTGTAACAGGTGTAAATGGTGCAATTTTAACAATTAATGAAGTACGTCAAAAACTTGGTTATGACAAAGTAACTGGTGGCGACGATTTATTAATGGGACTCGGAAAAGTTGCAATGAATACGAAAACTGGGGAAAAAACAGTTTTCAATCTTGGACAAAATATAACAACGGAGGACAAACCTAATGCAGAATCAGAAAAACCAAATAGAACTTAGAAATGTGAGACTCGACGGTGTTCAACAAAATGCCGACGGGTCTTTATTTGTTTCAGGTTATGTAAATAAAACAGGCACTTGGTCACAAACACTCGGCAGAAAAACAAAGTTTATCGAGCAGATCCGCTCTGGTGCATTTAAACGTGCCCTTGAACGTGCCGAAAATATTGATTTTTTATATGAGCATGACAACAAAAAAATCTTAGCAGATACACAAAGCGGAAAATTGGTTCTCCGTGAAGATGAGCGTGGTCTTTACATGGAAGCAACCATCAGCAAAACAACTTGGGGACAAGATGCCTTTGAACTTATCAAAGATGGAATCGTAAAAAAAATGTCATTTGGTTTCCGAACGTTAAAAGATAAAGTTACCAAAGGCACAAATGGAATTTACGAGCGTGTTGTACATGAACTTGAACTAACAGAAATATCCGCAGTTCGTTTTCCTGCTTATGTTCAATCATCTATCGAAGCCCGCTCATTAGAAATTATGGAAGAAATTAATATCAGAGAGGATATAAATAAAATGAATTTAACGGAACTTAAAAACGAGCGTTTAGAAATTATCAAGCAAGGTAAACAGTTAAAAGCGGAACAAAGAAAACGTGATTTAGACGAATTTGAAAAAGCGGAAATGCGTGATTTATCGGAACAACTTAAAGAAATTGAAGCGCAAATTGAAGTTTCCACCGAGGACGAACAACGTCATATCGTTGAAATCCCTGAAAAAACATCCAATGAACCAAGCACAGAACATCGAGCAATTGAATCGCTTATGAAAGGCGAAATGAATGATGAAGTGCGTACTTTACAACAAAATCCACAAACTGGGGCGTATTTAGTTCCAACCGTTGTCTCGGAACATATCGTAAAAATTCTCCATCATGAAGGAAACCTGTTTTCCCGTACAAAACAATATGAAACCGTAAGCGGATTTTTAGACCTTCTACGTGAAAGCACACTTGGTACAGCTGGTTTCGTTGGCGAATTGGATAACATTAACATAAACGATTTTTCAATGAAGAGCAAAGTGCGTTTAGACCAAAAACGTGTTGGTACCGCAGTTGAACTTTCAGATAAAGTTGTAAATGATGCTGGTATGAACGTTTTAGCATATTCTTCTGAATTATTGGGACGTCGATTAAGCAAAGCAATTGATTATCACATTCTATTCGGTGATAACAAAAATAGTTTAGAAGGCATTATAACATCGACAACTAATCCAATTACAAATATTACTTCTAAATCTAAAACAACAATGGATTTCGAAGAACTTTATGATGTCCTTTTAAGTGTTAATCCTGAATATTTAAATAATGCAGTTTGGGTAATGCACAGTGAAACATTTAAACATCTTACGAAAATGAATGACAACGAAGGTTATCCATTAATTTTACGTAAACAAGATGTTACTAAAGCATTCATTCAAGAGTTGTTCGACATCCCAATTGTTTTTGACGACAACATGGAACAAGTCGGTGCAGGTAAAACACCAATCTTACTTGCTAATTTCGAAGAAGGATATGCAACTCTTGTTAAAAAGGACTTCCATTTACAACACGTTTGGAAAGACCGAATCAGCAGACATAAGCGCAGACATTTACTTATCTTGGACAAATACCTCGATGGGAAAATTATGCGACCAGAAGCGTTTGCCAAATTAACAATGGCACAATAAATCACTTTAGGAACTCCAATTTGAGGGGTTCCTTTTTCTATGAAAAAATATTGGAGGACTTATTATTATGAATACTATTATCACAAGCAATCTAACTACAAATGCAAAGGATGTCACGATTTCATTTATGGCATCATCTGAAAATTCACCGCTTATCGCAAGCAAATTTGATATGTTTAAGCATGTTGGAAAAACAAACCGATTATTTGCAATGGACGATAAAGAAGCAGAAATTGATCCTGACGAATTAATCAGTAAAGATGTTGAATTTGAATCGGTTACTTTCGACCAAAAAACGGTTTCTACGTCAGTTGAAATTACACAATTAGTACAAAATGACACACCAATTGATTTAAAAGGAATCGCTCAAGGAAAAGCGACACGTCGTATTCTTCGCACATTACAATCGCAAGCATTTGGAAAAGGAAATGCTGATGGTTCAGGTAAACAAATGCAATCCATTTTCGAATACAACACATATGCAAATAGAATCGCTGACATTAAAACATTCACAAAAGTTGATGAAATGTTCAATGATTTCGCCAACAGTTCAGAGAACTTACAAGGTGCCATTTTCGTTGTAGACAATGCTTTGTTCGCTACAAAATTACTTGATGAAGGAAAACAAACGTTATTAAAACCAAGTGATGCGAATGACGGTTCAATCGGAAAAATCTACAACATTCCTGTATTCGTTCAACCAATGAATGGTAAAGGGAAAATGGTATTAATGAATCCTAAAGCGTATGCGGTTTCGGTTAATGACGAACTTTCCGCTGAAATAAATGACGGTAGCGATGATACAGAAGTTGCATTAGCAGGATATACTTTTGTTTTCGCTGAAATCATGGCCAGCGGTATGGTTGCAAATCCACACGGAATCAAAATTCTAACGGATTTAACAATGTCAGCACAATCTATCGAAGAACCAAAAGCGAAACGTTCAAGAAAGGCAAAAGGTGAATAATCATGGCAGTAATATATAAAAAAATCATTGCTATTAAAACTTTCAGTATCAATGGTACTGGGTGGACAATTCCACCAATGCCATCTCTCGGTGCTTCTTATGGTCAAACATATGAATTGGAATCAGCAGTAGCAGATAAATTGATTACAGACGGATATGTAATTGATTATGCTACAGCATTATCAAACCCAAAATGCCCACCAATCCTTCGAACAAAAGCAATTCGTATCGGATAATCAGACGGAGTTCCTATTATGGGACTCCGTATTTTTTTTTATGTGTAAAATGTGGATTTTACTAGATTCTCAAGATCAACTTTTTTCATATGGCTTCCTTACATTTCAAAGTAATACAATATAATAGTACTATCACATGTTTATCATTCATTTATAATTACATTCACAGGATAACCACGTACTTGGAAACTTGTCCTTGTATAAAAAAGTTGTTTACTAGTAAACTGCCTATTCATTAAATGCACCTGAAATTTAGTGCAAATAAAAAAACTGCAACAACTGTTGCAGTTTTTTTACTTAAATAGAATTTAAAATTGCTTCTACTAATGTAGTTGTTCCGATAATTAAAGAAATAATCTTTTCAAAATCACATGAAAAATTCATCTCTAAGCTATCTTCACTTTTTTTAAATTCAAATTTAAACATATTATCACCTGCCCCGTTAGGGCAAGTGACAATACCCATAAAGATAGAAATGTTATACATATAACACCCTTCCACCAATATGTTGTTGTCTTTTGTAATATTTTATCAAATCAATTCATAGCGGTCAATATAAACACGCGTAAACTTTCTTTTCAAGCCTTCATATGATTTTTCTATATAGTAAAGTTCTTTTTTATTCAGTAAAGAACTATTTATTTTTTTTATATTTATTGTTCGTATATTATTCGGGCTTTGCGCTTCAATTCATTGCTTATGATTAAATACCATGTACGTTTTGAACTGTTCCACCTTTTCAATGACATAAATGCTTCCCAATCGAGTTCATATATCGCTTGTGGCGTAACATCATCATTGAGAACTGTAACAATGACGTACTCGAATAATTGTTCTTGTGGAATATCGGAATCTAGGTCATTTAGCCCATTGAACACACCTGTCATTTTGGAGCGTGTCGCCTTTATGGAATATCGCTCGTTAGTATCACTGATGGCATCAATATTTTTCTCGCCTATTTTCACCGCATGTAAATTAGGTAATGACGGTGTATTGTTATAATGGTTAATTGCTACCGTTTCCCCAATATCACCGACAAAATTATTTGTGCGTATTGCTCCCAACGTTTTAAATCGTTTCATCAAGCGACTATAATGTTCTAATCCTTCACCAATGGTCATATTTTCATAATCTACTTCATTTGACATATATATCACTCCTTTATGTGGTATGTATAGTTATTACCACACCAAACAACCAATTCCTCTCAAATTCAGAAAATTTATTTTTTTAAGATACTTTTTGAATATTAATATTCAATTATTTATTAACGTTTGTAAACAATTATTGTTTTTATAAAATAACATATCATTCGTGCAGCCATTCATAAAAGAATTGACTCATTGGATTTTCATACACTCGTGTTCCGTTGCGGAATGTTATGTGATTGATTATGTTGTTGATTGCTCCACGGATATATGCTCCTATGTTACTAATGCCACGTTTATTCTTAACTTCATCAACCACTTTAAAAAATAGCTTCTTATTGATCCCATTTTTACGTGCATATACATATTCATCATGTATTACATCATTGTTAACAGTATTATTTAATGTATTATGTTTATCGTTTTCTGTTTCTTTAGAAACAGTATTTTGATGTTCAGATGGGTGCTCTATAGGTTGTTCATATTGTGGTTCGTCAAATTGTTGCTCAACGATATACACATTAGCAGATTGCTGTTCATTTTTACGTTTCGCCCCATTGATTGATAATAGACCGAGTTTCTCCATTAAAGCGAAGAAACGTCTAACAGTTGATAACGATATTTTCATGCTAAAGCGTTGAGCAAACATCTTTTGAAACGTACTGTATGCAATACTGAACACCCCACGACCTTTCTTTGCTAAGTCGGATATTAAATACACACATCGTTTCTGTAAATCACTGTATTCCCATAGTTCATGCGATTTCTGAATGAATAATTTCGCATCATATTTTAATTTCGAATAACGTGTCAATTCTTCTGGTTTACCATTTAACAACATGGCTCATGCTCCTTTTCATGGAGAAGAAACTTTGCTACAATTAAATAAGCAAGTCCTTCTCGGATTTGTGCTGAACCGTTTAATCCCAAACTTTGGTCGGTGGGGGAGTAGACGGTTTTATTTTTAGTTCCTTCTATTATTACGTTTACGATTGATTACATTTTCACTTCCAAAGAATCCATGAGTAGCATGTTTTTCTTGCACGGTAGTATCCGCTAAATGGCTATAGATGAGCACTGTTCGTAAGTCAGCATGTCCAAGGATTTTCCGCAATGATTCAACATCACCAGAAGATGATAAATAATGAGTAGCAGCTGAATGACGTATCAAATGTAAATAGAATCGCTTTTTAATTTTGGCTTCAATAGCGTATTTTCGCATATCACGTAACACATTATTTTTGCTTAACATACGACCACTCAGTGACAAGAAAATTAAATCATCAACATCATCTTCAAACGCTTCATTTTCTTCGAGCAATTGTATTAGCAAACGATATGTTTTATTTGATAATGGTACAGTACGGGTTTTGCGTGATTTGGCATTATTGGATTGAATAATTACCGCTCGATTTATATGGTCAATAACTGATGGCGATAACAACAATGCTTCAGTGATTCGAAACATGCCATCAATGAGAAGGTGTAATAATACGTAATCACGAAAATGCTTGAAACTCTTATTGGAGTACGATTTCGCCACTTTCAATAAGTTGTTTAATTCATCAACTGAGAGAATATCAATTTGCGTGTTATCTTTACGAAATCCTTCAAATTTATTGAATGGATTTTTGCTGATGATCTCTTGGCGTAAACACCAATTAATGAATGTTTTCAAACGTTTAATCCTACTGGAAATCGTTTCATCCGCTAATCCAACAGTTTGAGCACTTTCAGGCACGTAAGCATGACCATCAAAGCGTACATATTCATTTTTTAGCCAGTAGGCCCAGTCGGAAATGAAGTTTGTTGTAATGTCGGTCATATAAAATGTTTGAGCATTTTGTGTTTCATGAAATGCTTTAATACTATTAAACATAAGAAGGAATTGATTCAATGATTTGGGGCGTAAATTCTGTTTCACTTTGCTATCAATAAATCTTTCGAATACACGTTCAACAGAATCTTCTTTTGAAATTTTGCTAGTTTTTCGTTTGTGGGGTTGTCGTTTTTTTACGATTTCTTTTTCAGTGAAGTATGTTAAAGACATAAAAAAAACCTCCTTCATTCTCATTTAGAGTTAAAGGAGGAGTTTCAATCAAAACTTGAGCGGTACTCACCGTTAGTTTTGGTCAAAATATGAAATTATCAACAGTTGATACAATACGATATGATCCCGACTGGCCTCGAACCAGCGACCTCCACCCTGTCAAGGTGGCGCTCTCCCTGCTGAGCTACGGGATCTTTAAAAATGCGTATGTAACAGCACCTTTAATCTTTTTACTAAGGCAATTATATATAATTAACTGAAATTTTACAATATTTTTATATTAAACTTTTGAAGGGAAATAGTTGGAATTATACTAGTCGTGTATTAAGGAATACATAAGAAGAGAATGTAATGAAAAATGGATTCGAATAAAGCGGTTATATTATTGTTTTCGATACCAATCTAAAGGACCTTCATCACTTAAATCGACAAGAAAAGGGAATAAGAAATGTAAAGGTAAGCTTATAAGTTCTGGCATAGCGTTCAATGTTTTCTTTGATAGATACTGCCTCCCAAAACAATACGGGCAATCTTTTTCAAATGTCACGAGTATCGACCATACGTCTTTTACTTTCCACTTCGTTTTACAATACGTACAACGGGTCATAGAGTTCCTCCTCATGTTAAGGTTTCTTCTAGTATATTCCATTTCATTGTACGAAAGTCATTTGTATTTGGTGTGATACAATGTAAGTTGTTTTGTTTTTATATGGATCTATTTAGTCATTTATGATCAATTACATATCGTTTTCTATTTTTGCAGGATGATAGATTTTCAGTTTTAATATGCAAACTGGCCAATATATCCTTTTTACAATTTACTTAAAATCATGTATAACAGAGATACAAGATTATTTTATAATTATTCAAGAGTAGAGGGAGAATTATTGTAATGGTAAGGAAAACGTTCAAGATGCGTGTGTCTAGAAATAGAACGATTTCGATTAATGGCTCGATTCTTGATGTGGATGTTACACATGATGAGTTTTTACAAGAGTTTGTTGAGTGGGTCGATTCTAAAGGCTGGTCGTTTATGGGGATGACAGATGAGATTACACCCGAGGAAGCTAGTCAAAATTTAATAGATTCATTGATTGATGAGAAGGATAAGAAAGAGTAATTCCTTCTTATTTTTTATTGTATATTTATGTTCTTTATCGTAAAAGTATGATATAGTAAAAAACAGTGAATGTTCTTCCAATTTAATACAAATTACATATAGATTGGTAGATTCAGTTTTTTAGCTATGAGAGTAGATTGAAAAGGGAGAGTCATATGGTAAATTTTAAGGGAATTTTGGCTTTTATTACCGTTATTTGTTTATTTTTTTTGACACCTATGACGTTACGTGCTGAGACGAATGTTGGAGTGAATCCAGAGCAAGTGGCACCACCACCTGCGGAAGGACCAAATGTTTTTAGTCAGTTTGCAACTGCGATTGATGCAAAAACAGGAGATGTTTTGTATGACAAAAATGCACATCATCGCGCATTTCCAGCGAGTATGACGAAAGTGTTAACAGCAATTTTACTTATGGAGCATACGAAGCCAGAAGATCAATTTACGTTTTCACAATTAGCATTAGATCAAGAGAAGAGTAATTATCAAATTGAGTTTCAACCTGGTGAGACGATTAATCGTAATACTGCGCTTATGATTTTAATGGTGCTGAGCGCGAATGATGTGTCCTATG
Source organism: Bacillus cereus group sp. TH152-1LC (assembly GCF_027710505.1). NCBI lineage: Bacteria > Bacillati > Bacillota > Bacilli > Caryophanales > Bacillaceae > Bacillus > Bacillus cereus group sp. TH152-1LC. The sequence continues at coordinate 56,688 of NZ_JAQFNK010000011.1, forward strand.
CGATTGCGGAGCGTATTGGCGGAAGTGTTGAGAATTTCGCTCATATGATGAATGAGAAAGCGAAGCAATTAGGAGCTACAGATAGTCACTTTGTCACGCCAAATGGATTGCATGATCCGAATCATTATACAACACCATTTGATATGGCTATGATTACGAGAGGTGTGCAAAAGTATCCTGAAATTTTGCAAGCGATGAATACGAAAAGAACGACAGTGACGACATCTAGGCAGACGGTGTCTATTTTTAACAAATCTACTTATTTTGAAAATCCATATAGCATTGGCGGTAAGACGGGTTTTACAAATGAAGCGCGTAATACGCTCGTTTTATTAAATGAGAAAGATGGCAATCGTATTATAAATGTAGTAATGGCTTCTCAAAGACCTGAAATTTATGAAGATTTGAAGCAGATGGCGGACTATTCTTTCGGTCAATTTGTGAAGCAAACTGTACTAGATAAACATAGCTGGCATCGAAAGGCGACGTATTTAAATAAAGATATTGATAGCGAGCTTGAAAAAAGTGCAGAGCTTATGCTTAAGAAAGATGAAGGGAAAAATGTGAGGACGATTTTCCGTGCCGCCTCATTAGATAAAGATTCTTTATATCATAAAGGAATTCATCGTGGTGAAGTAGTTGGAGCAGTTGATATTACGAAAAATAATCAAACAATTGCGACGGTAAATGTTCTTTCTAAAGAAGATGTTACTTTTGCGATGCCTAAAAAAGATACGGCTGAGCCTGAAGTAAATGAATCAAATGTGAAAATAATGAGCATTGGGATAGGTGCCGTTGTATTATTGGGAGCAATTTTATTTGTAGTGCTACGCCGAAATACAAAAGGAATGAAATCAGAAGAAAAATAAATTACTAGTTAAAAGGCTGTGAAGAGACTTTGTCACAGCCTTTTTTATATTTTTTAAATAACTAATAATTGTAAATTTTCTTATTGCATTTATGTATTGTTCGTTATATTATTTAGTTGTGTTCTTGTTAAAGAACAAAAATGAATATTGCATACTTCAAATAATATAAAACAACGGAGAGGGAGAGAAACGATGAAATTAATTTGGAAGGTGATTAGCAACGTTATCTCATTTGTTTTATTTGCATTGATGATTTGCTTAGCTTTTGTAGTTATTTCTTCAAAAGCGAGCGGTGGGGATCCAACAGTGATGGGATATCAATTTAAATCAGTGTTATCAGGATCGATGGAACCGACATTTTTAACAGGATCAATCATTGCGATAGAGCCGACGAAAGATGGTTCTAAATATCAAAAAGGCGATGTTATTACCTTTAAAGAGAAAGATGAAAAAATTATCACTCACCGTATTATCGGTGTGAAAGATACAAATGGAAAAGTAATGTATGAAACAAAGGGGGATAACAACAACGGTGCTGATTTAGAACCAGTACTTGCGGAGAATGTCATTGGGAAATATGCGGATATTACAGTTCCTTATGCAGGTTATGCATTAAATTATGCGAATTCAAAAGCTGGAGCTGCTTTGCTTCTTATTATTCCAGGAATCTTTTTACTAGGCTATTCCGCGATTTCTATTTTTAGTGCAATTCGTAGCATCGACGGAGAAAAGAAAGAGAAAAAAGTAGAACAATCCGTCTAGTTCATTTGGTTATACTTTCCGTTTAGGAAGTTGACAAATATATATATCAAGGGGATATGGACATGACTTTAAAGAAAAAATTAGGGATGGGTATCGCATCAGCAGTATTAGGAGCAGCATTAGTTGGTGGAGGAACATTTGCATACTTTAGCGATAAAGAAGTGTCAAACAATACATTTGCGTCTGGAACACTTGATTTAGCGCTGAACCCATCAACAATTGTGAAAGTGGATAATTTAAAACCAGGTGACACAATTGAAAAAGAGTTTAAATTAGAGAATAAAGGTACATTAGATATTAAAAAAGTATTATTATCTACAGAGTATGATGTAGAAGATGTGAAGAAGGATAATAAGAAAGACTTTGGCGAAGACATTGAAGTAGTTTTCTTGAAAAATATTGATAAAAAAGATGAAGTAATTAAGAGAACGACATTGAAAGATTTGAAGAGTAAAACAGTGACTGCTGCAGAAAATGATTTAGTAAGTTGGTTATGGCCTGAGAAAGGTATTAAAGCAGGAACTAATGATTCATTTAAAGTGAAATTCCACTTTATTAATAAAAATGAGCCTCAAAATGAATTCCAAGGTGACAAGCTTCAATTAAAATGGACATTTGAAGCACAACAAGGCGATGGAGTGGAGAAAAAATAAGCAGAAAAAGAGACTATCAAAAATGATAGTCTCCTTTTCTGCTAAAAGGGAAATGTAAAAGAAAGATAATTTCTTATATCATTTTATATTTCACTTTATTATAATAAAGGTATAGTTCTTGATAAAGAACGAGTTGTTCGATAGGAGAGATTAAAATGCTGAAGCCATCTCGCAAATTCAAAAAGATGCTTATATTGCCATGTTTGTGTTCTATTACTTTTTATTTAGGCTCTCAAATGATGACTTATACAGAAGCGGCTTTCGTTCATGAAACGAAAGTAAAGGCTACGATTTCGACAGCAAGTATTTTTCCCAAAACAGTTGATCAATTAACAGAACAAGCTAAGAAACATAAGGAAGTTATTTTGCATGAGTATGAAGGAATGAAATCAAAAGTAACTGCTACTTCCACTCAAGAGTTAGAACAGACGCTTGTTACGTGGAAGCAAGGACGGGAGAAAATAGTTACTGAGAGAGAATTGTTACAAAAAGTATATGTATCAATAGAAGGTCCGTTTAATCAAGTGCAAGAAGCGTTAAAAGGAAATAAAAGTGAATCGAATCAGCAAGTATTCTCGTATGTGAATGCTGGTTTTCATATAGTGAAAGAAAACTGTGAGTATGTTGATAAAGAAGTTAATTTACAAGTGATTGATAAACAAATTCAAGATTTTGAGAAGTTACTAGTAGATGAAACAGCAAAACTAGCAGAGAGTAAGAAACAAGAAGAAGCGAAAAAGTTAGAAGAGAAGAAACAAGAAGAAGCGAAAAAGTTAGAAGAGAAGAAGCAAGAAGAAGCGAAAAAGCTAGAAGAGAGTAAGAAGCAAGAGGAAGCGAAAAAGTTAGAAGAGAAGAAACAAGAAGAAGCGAAAAAGCTAGAGGAGAAGAAACAAGAAGAAGCGAAAAAACTAGAAGAGAAGAAACGAGAAGAGGCAAAAAAGCTGGAAGAGAAGAAGAGACAAGAAGAACAGCAAAGTAAAGATAGCAAGTAAAATATAGCAACATTTCAGAGTGAATAGAGGTTATAAAGCCGAATAGGTGAGAGCGCGCAGCGACTCACCTATTCGGCGTGTCTTCTTTATTTTAACAATACACGTCAAAATCTAGCGGATACGAGAAAACTAGTTGGCAGCATAGTGGTGAAAGATACGAATTAGTATAGATAGTGAAAACTAATTGACACCTTTATTTATTTCTCAATATTTTTCTGAAAATTTAAAATGATATTGAGAAATAAAAATGACTGAAAATACTAATAAAAAAATGTTGTATTTATACAGTGTTGTTCGTTATAATGAACTTAAGGTTTTTAAAAGAGAACGAACATTAGCTAAGCTAATATAGTTTTCTTTATGTTCCTTATTGAAAAATAAGGGGTAAAAATATAAAAAACGGCTAGGGGGAATTGATTGTGAGTCTGAAAAAGAAATTAGGTATGGGAGTTGCATCAGCGGCATTGGGGTTATCTTTAATTGGTGGAGGAACATTTGCATACTTTAGTGATAAAGAAGTATCAAATAATACATTTGCAGCGGGGACATTAGATCTTACATTAAACCCTAAAACGCTTGTAGATATTGATAATTTAAAACCAGGAGATTCTATTAAGAAGGAATTCGTATTAAAGAACAGTGGTACGTTAGCAATTAAAGACGTTAAATTAGCGACAAAGTATACTGTGAAAGATGCGAAAAATGATAATGCTGGTGAAGATTTAGGTAAGCATATTAAAGTGAAATTCATTTGGAACTGGGATAAACAAAGTGAACCAGTATATGAAACAACTCTAGCAGAATTACAAACTGTTGATCCTGATGTTATAGCTAAAGATGTATTTGCACCAGAATGGGCAAAAAATGGTGGATTAGAATCTGGTTCGGAAGATTATTTATGGGTGAAATTTGAATTCGAAGATAATAATGCCGATCAAAATAAATTCCAAGGTGATTCATTGAACTTAGAATGGACATTCAATGCGAACCAAACGGATGGCGAAGAAAGATAATAAAAAAGTGGGTATCCCCCGCTTTTTTTTATAAAGAAAAAAGAAGTGCCGCTTGTAAGCACTTCTTTCTATTTATTATTTTTGATCGTGTTTCCATTTTGTAAATTCAAGAAATTCACGAAATTGTTCTTTGGAGACACCTGAGCTCATCGCATCTTTAACAAGTTGTGTCCATTCGGAGTCTAAATGATTTTCCTTTGTTGTTTCATCATGAAGTAGAGTATCAACTGGAATTTGTAGAACTGCTGCGATTTTTTCAAGAAACTGAATGGAAGGGTTTTTTTGTAAATTTCGTTCTATAGAACTAATGTAAGATTTAGCAACGCCAGCTTTTTCGGCAAGTTCAGTTAATGAAATACCTTTTTGTAAGCGAAGGCGTTTTATACGTTCTCCAATCATATTTGCGCACCTTTCTATCAATATGTAGTCGTCTTATGATGTCATTATTATAACACAAACTTCGTTAAAAAGAACAAGCCTATTGAGCCTGACTGGATGGCTTCATACGTTGGAAAAAATGTTCGATATCTTGCAGGGCGATACCAGCGTCTAGAGCTTCAAGTATTAAATCAATCCATTCTTGGTCCAGTGCGTCAGTCTTATCTTTGTACAAATGTAATTCCTCCCTAATTATCGGTCATAACTGCTGCTACAGAATATATGATAATACAATTGCATTTTGTGTTTTATATAGTGAATTATCAAATATTTTGTAGATAAAACAAAGATAAAATCCCCATTAAATTCCCTCTATGGCGATTATAAAGTTTCTGACAAATATTTTCAATATTTTCAGAAAACATTGTTGAATTGTGATATATTCGTATACTAACTATGAAATTTTTACAAATATATTAAAAAAATTACATAATATAACTAAATATTGAAAAAATATTGAATTTTTAATAAAATTCAATTTGTAATACATATTTTTTATTAGGGGAGGAAATAAGGGATGAACAAGAAACCGTTCAAAGTTTTGTCATCAATCGCTTTGACAGCTGTGTTAGGTCTTTCATTCGGAGCGGGTGGACAGTCTGCATATGCTGAAACACCTGTGAATAAGACAGCTACGAGCCCAGTCGATGATCATTTAATTCCAGAAGAACGTTTAGCAAATGCGCTAAAAAACCGTGGGGTAATTGATTCGAAGGCTTCAGAGACAGAAACAAAGAAAGCCGTCGAAAAATACGTAGAGAACAAAAAGGGTGAAAATCCTGGGAAAGAAGTATCAAATGGGGACCCACTTACGAAAGAAGCATCTGACTTTTTAAAGAAAGTGAAAGATGCGAAAGCAGATACGAAAGAAAAGTTAGACAAACCAGCAACAGGGACACCTGCAGCGACAGGCCCAGTTAAGGGTGGTCTAAATGGTAAAGTACCAACTTCTCCAGCAAAGGGAAAAGAATATAACGGTGAAGTTCGTAAAGACAAAGTACTCGTTTTACTTGTAGAGTACGCTGACTTTAAACATAACAATATTGATAAAGAACCTGGTTATATGTATACTGACGACTTTAACAAAGAACATTATGAAAAAATGTTATTCGGTAATGAGCCATTCGCATTAGAGGATGGCAGCAAAATCGAAACGTTTAAACAATATTACGAAGAGCAATCTGGCGGTAGTTATACAGTAGACGGAACAGTTACAAAATGGTTAACCGTTCCTGGTAAAGCTGCTGATTACGGTGCAGATGGTGCGACAGGTCATGATAATAAAGGACCAAAAGGACCACGTGATTTAGTAAAAGATGCATTAAAAGCAGCTGTAGATAGCGGTATTGATTTATCAGAGTTTGACCAATTCGATCAATATGATGTAAATGGCGATGGAAATCAAAAACAACCGGACGGTTTAATCGATCACTTAATGATTATCCATGCGGGTGTTGGACAAGAAGCAGGTGGCGGTAAATTAGGTGACGATGCAATTTGGTCACATCGCTGGACTGTTGGACCAAAACCATTCCCAATTGAAGGCACACAAGCGAAAGTTCCATATTGGGGCGGAAAGATCGCAGCGTTCGACTACACAATTGAACCAGAAGATGGCGCAGTTGGTGTATTCGCACATGAATATGGTCATGATTTAGGTCTTCCAGATGAGTATGATACAGACTATACTGGTGACGGTGAACCAATTCAAGCTTGGTCTGTTATGAGTGGCGGAAGCTGGGCGGGTAACATTGCAGGAACAACGCCAACGAGTTTCTCACCGCAAAATAAAGAGTTTTTCCAAAAAACAATCGGTGGTAACTGGGCAAATATCGTAGAAGTAGATTACGAGAAATTAAATAAAGGTATCGGTCTAGCAACATATTTAGACCAAAGTGTTACGAAATCTAACCGACCAGGTATGATTCGTGTTAACTTACCAGATAAAGATATAAAAACAATTGCGCCAGCATTTGGTAAGCAGTATTACTACAGCACAAAAGGTGACAATCTTCACACAAAAATGGAGACGCCACTGTTCGATTTGACAAATGCAACGACTGCGAAATTTGATTTCAAGTCATTGTATGAAATTGAAGCAGAGTATGATTTCCTTGAAGTACATGCTGTAACAGAAGATGGCCAACAAACATTAATCGAAAAACTTGGTGAGAAAGCAAATAGTGGCAATGCACATTCAACAAATGGAAAATGGATTGACAAATCATATGATTTAAGCCAATTCAAAGGTAAGAAAGTAAAATTAACATTTGAATACATTACAGATGGTGGTTTAGCATTAAACGGTTTCCTACTTGATAATGCATCACTAAATGTAGACGGTAAAGTAGTATTCTCTGATGATGCAGAAGGTACACCGCAGTTCAAATTAGATGGATTCGCTGTATCTAATGGAACAGAGAAGAAAAAACATAACTATTATGTAGAGTGGAGAAACTATGCTGGTTCAGATAACGCATTGAAATATGCTCGCGGTCCAGAATACAACACTGGTATGGTTGTATGGTATGCGGATTCAGCTTACACAGATAACTGGGTTGGTTTACATCCAGGACACGGTTTCCTTGGCGTAGTTGATTCTCATCCAGAAGCAATTGTTGGAACTTTAAATGGTAAACCAACAGTGGCAAGTAGTACACGATTCCAAATCGCTGATGCGGCGTTCTCATTCGATAAAACGCCAGCTTGGAAAGTTGTATCTCCAACGCGCGGAACGTATACGTATAATGGCTTAGCAGGCGTACCGAAGTTTGATGATTCGAAAACGTATATTAATAAACAGATTCCAGATGCAGGACGTATTTTACCGAATCTTGGCCTGAAGTTTGAAGTAGTAGGACAAGCTGATGATAATTCTGCAGGTGCTGTTCGTTTATATCGTTAATACAGTAAAACTACCGAAAGATTTTCTTTCGGTAGTTTTTTTGTGAGCAATGAATTTTATATACAAGAAGAAATTATATATAATGTAACTTTACGAATAGAAATTTATTATATATGAGGTCTATATAAATAATGAAAGAATTGGATAAAAATAGTGGGAGAAGGTGAATGAATGAGTGTTTCTTCTATTGTAAATAAACAAAAGGCATATTTTTATAATGGCCATACGAGAAGTATAGAAGTGAGAAAGAATAATTTGAAGAAGCTTTATAAAGGCATTCAGCGCTTTGAAGAAGAAATATTTCAGGCATTGAAATTAGATTTAAATAAGTCAGTTCATGAGTCGTTTACAACGGAAGTTGGATATGTATTAAAAGAAATTTCCTTTCAATTGAAGCATATTTCATCGTGGAGTAAACCGAAGCGAGTTCGAACAGCACTCACTCATTTTGGATCAAAGGGAAAAGTAGTGCCAGAACCGTACGGTGTGACACTTATTATTGCACCGTGGAACTATCCATTTCAATTAGCGATTGCACCTCTTGTAGGAGCGTTGGCGGCTGGAAATACAATCGTTTTAAAGCCGTCAGAGCTAACGCCAAACGTTTCCAAAGTGCTTACGAGAATGTTAGAAGAATTATTCCAAGAAGAGCTTGTAGCGGTAGTAGAAGGCGGTGTAGAAGAGAGTACGGAATTGTTAAAGGAACCGTTTGATTATATGTTCTTTACAGGTAGTGTCGGTGTTGGAAAAGTTGTGATGGAAGCAGCAGCGAAACGACTGATACCACTCACGTTAGAACTTGGCGGAAAAAGCCCATGTATTGTACATAAAGATGCAAAAATAGATGTAACAGCAAGAAGAATCGTGTGGGGTAAGTTTTTAAATGCAGGGCAGACGTGTGTAGCGCCTGATTATATGTATGTGCATGCTTCCGTAAAAAAACAGTTAATCGAGGCATTACGACACGAGATTGCGGAGCAGTATGGAAAAAATCCACTGAACAATGACAATTATGTACGAATTGTGACTGAACGTCATTTTGAACGTTTATGTGCATTTTTGAAAGATGGTGAAACGGTAATCGGTGGGAACTACAAAAAAGAAACTTTACATATAGAACCAACAGTGTTAACGAATGTTACGTGGCAAAGTACTGTTATGGAAGATGAAATTTTTGGTCCGATTTTACCAATTATAGAATACGACAACATAGAAGAGGTAATTGGCACAATTCAGCAACATCCGAAGCCATTAGCGTTATATGTATTTTCTGAAGATAAAGAAGTACAAAAGAAAGTGACGAGTAATATTTCATATGGCGGAGGATGTATTAATGATGTTGTCTATCATCTTGCAACACCATATTTACCTTTTGGTGGCGTTGGAAGTAGTGGATTAGGTAGTTATCATGGGGAAGAAAGTTTTCGGACTTTTTCACATTATAAAAGCATTTTAGCCCAATCTACGGCATTCGATATGAAAATTCGTTACTCTTCTACAAAAAGTGCTTTAAAATTCATACGAAAGTTGTTAAAATGATGATGGTGTTTATCAGTAGGCGTAGCCGTATGATAATAGCCCCTTCGCAATGGAAGGGGTTTTTCTGTTCGACACATGTATCGTGCGAAAATGAATCAAACATACTACATAAAGAATAGAAGAGAACGCAGCTAAACAACCATTTTTGTTTGGATCGAAACAAAAAATAGTCTATAGAACATAAATATTTATTCATGAATATAAAAATTAAAATTTAAGGTAGATAGGACGGGAAAATGAAAAAGATTATTAAAGTTGAAGCAGTAGAAAAACATTTTGGAAATCAAGTGATTATCCCACCTCTTTCTTTAGACATTAAAGAAGGGGAATTTTTAACGATTTTAGGGCCGAGTGGTTGTGGGAAAACAACGTTACTACGCATGATCGCAGGTTTTGAAACGCCAACTAAAGGGAATCTTTTATTAGATGATGAAAAGATTAACGATTTGCCACCATATAAGCGTCATATGAACTTAGTGTTCCAACATTATGCGCTATTCCCGCATATGAATGTGGAGAAAAATATTTGTTTCGGTATGAAAATGCAGAAAGTACCGGCAGCAGAGCAGAAAGAGCGTGCTGAAGAGGCAATGCGTTTAACGCAGTTACTTGAGTTCCGTAATCGTAAACCTGCAAAGCTTTCTGGTGGACAGCAGCAGCGTGTAGCAATTGCGAGAGCGATTGTAAATAATCCGCGAGTATTATTACTAGATGAGCCACTTGGGGCGTTAGACTTTAAGTTAAGAAAAGATTTGCAACGTGAATTGAAAAACTTACAACGTAATTTAGGAATTACGTTCATATACGTAACGCACGATCAAGAAGAAGCAATGAGCATGAGTGATCGTATTGTCGTTATGAATAAAGGACATATTGAACAAATTGGAACACCGAAAGAAATTTACAATAAGCCGAAAACAATGTTCGTTGCGACATTTATCGGTGAAAATAATATTGTGAAAAACGGGGAAGGCTATGTAGCAATTCGCCCTGAAAATGTAAAGGTACGTTCGGTTGAAGAGCCGATTTTAAAAGAATACCATCTTGGACATATTGAAGACGTTGAGTTTGTTGGAAATATGGAAAAGCTGTATGTACGTGACGAGAAAACATCAGAATTACTAATGGCATATCAATCTGCTGAAGAAGCAGCGCAGTGGAGCATTGGAGATAATGTATACGTAGGCTGGGAGCAAGAGGACGAGGTGACCTTAAATTGAAAAAAGGGAAATTACTCGCACTACCGACAGTCGCGTGGCTGTTAATCTTCTTCCTAATTCCCCTTCTGTTTGTATTGGCATTTGCCTTTATGCAGCGCGGGGCATATGGGACAGTGGAAATGCAATTTACGTTAGAGAATATAGCTCGTGTGTTTGATCCACTATACATGGGAACGTTATGGGAAACTGTTAAGATTGCAGTTATTACAACAGTAATCTGTTTAGTAATTGGTTATCCATTTGCTTATACAATTACAATTGTTGATCGTAAATACCGTTCCATTCTTTTATTATTGGCAACGATCCCGTTTTGGATTAACTTCCTTGTTCGTTCATACGCATGGATTGTTATTTTACGTTCACAAGGTCTTGTAAACACATTGCTATTGAAACTAGGCATTATAAGTGAACCTTTAAATTTACTATATAACACACCTTCTGTAATACTCGGAATGATCTATTCTTTATTACCATTTATGATTTTACCGGTGTATGCAGCGATTGAGCAGCTTGATAAGCGTAAGCTAGAAGCAGCTTATGATTTAGGAGCAACACCAGCAAAGGCATTTTGGAATGTAACAGTACCAATGACGATGTCAGGAATTGCTACTGGTTCTATTTTAGTATTTGTATCTTCTATCGGAATGTTTGTTGTATCAGACGTTATGGGTGGATCGAAAGTAGCGTTAATCGGAAACGTAATTCAAAATCAATTCTTAGGAGCGCGTGACTGGCCGTTTGGTTCTGCGTTATCTATGATTGTTGTTCTATTCTCTGTTCTGTTAATTTACTTATATTATCGTGCAACGAAAGTATATAAATATGATGGGAACGGAGGGGAATAGGCAAAGATGAAGAAGTTTTTAGTTTCTTATTCTTGGTTAATTTTATTGTTCTTGTATTTTCCAATGATGGTTTTAATGGTATATTCCTTCAATGATTCTCGCATTAATGCGGAATGGGAAGGTTTTACATTCCATTGGTATACAGATTTATTTCAAAAGCAAGATGTTATTGATGCGTTTGTAAATAGTATGACGATTGCGATTGTAACGACGATTGTAACGACAGTTCTTGGTGTGATTTTCGCGATTGCATTACATCGTTATAAATATCGTTATGAAGGGGCTATTAACGGTCTTGTGTATTTACCAATTTTAATTCCTGATATTTTAATGGGATTATCTTTACTTATTTTATTTAGTCAATTAGGTATGGAACTTGGCAAAACAACAATTATTATTGCGCACATTACATTTAGTATTTCATTTGTTGTCGTTATTTTAGCAGCACGTCTTTCTGGTATGGGACGTGATTTAGAAGAGGCTGCGAATGATTTAGGAGCAACGCCGTGGCAAACGTTTCGTTATGTAACGTTCCCAGCAATTGCACCAGGAGTTATTTCAGCCGCATTATTAACATTCACATTATCAATCGATGATTTTGTAATCAGTTTCTTCGTATCAGGACCAGGATCAACAACATTGCCATTATACATTTACAGTATGGTTAAGCGCGGAGTATCACCAGAAATTAATGCACTTTCTACAATTTTAATTGTAGCTATCGTAGGATTAATGGTTCTATCTGAAATCTTCCGTAACAAAGGTGCAGATGGTGAAGAAAACTCTGGAGGACACCTTCCTTTATAATACGAACGATATAGAAAGTACGAGGAGGTAATAAACCGATGAAATTAATGAAAAGATTAGCCGGCGCAGCAATTAGCTTTAGTCTTGTTGCTGGTGTACTTGCTGGTTGTGGTGAAAAGAAAGAAGAGTTAAATATTTATAGCTGGGCTGACAATTTTGATGAGCAAGTGCTAAGAGATTTTGAAAAGAAATATAACGTGAAAGTTAACTATGATAAGTACGCAAGCAACGAGGAAATGCTTGCGAAATTACAAGCTGGTGGCGCGAAGTATGATTTAATTCAGCCATCTGATTACATGGTTAAAACAATGGCGAAAATGGATTTATTAGCGCCGTTAGATAAAAAGAATATCCCGAATATCGAAAATATGATTTCTAATTTCAAAACACCTGCGTTTGATCCAGAGAATAAATATTCTTTAGTATATACTTGGGGTGTAACAGGGATTGCATACAATAAAAAGTATGTAAAAGAAGTTCCTACAAGCTGGGCTGACCTATGGAATGAGAAATATAAAGGGCATGTAACTTTATTAAATGATTCTCGTGAAGTGTTAGGAATGGGTCTTAAGAAGCATGGATTCTCAAACAGCACGAAAGATGATGCACAGTTAAAGACAGCTGCAACAGATTTACAGAAGCTACTTCCAAACTTATTAGCATTTGATACAGATAATATTAAACAAAAATTCATTACAGAAGATGCTTGGATCGGAACAGTTTGGTCTGGAGATGCAGCATTTATCGCAAAAGATAATAAAGATGTAGAGTATGTTGTACCAAAAGAAGGCGGCACAATTTGGGCTGATACGTTAGCGATTCCAAAAGGTGCAAAAAACAAAGAGCTTGCAGAGAAGTTTATGAACTACTTACTAGATGAAAAAGTAAGTGTGAAAAACTACGAGTCAATTGGATACAGTAATCCTAATGAAAAAGCTCATCCTCTTCATAGTAAAGAATATCGTGACAACCATATGATTTTCTTAACGAAAGAGGAATTAGATCGTACAGAATGGCTTGTTGATGTAGACGATAAGTTAAAAGACTATGATCGTTACTGGACAGAGTTAAAAACAAAAGGTAAATAAGTAAGAAAATGCGGTTTCTAAAATAGAAATCGCATTTTTTCATAGTAGGAGGAAATCGCTTGAAAAAGAAGTTGCATCAATATGAGGTAGTATGTATCGTTTTATTACTTGCTGTATTTGGCATTGTTGCTTGGCGCGTACAAGCGGGTGGCGTTACAGTGATGGATACATATGTCCGAGCGTTAGTAAAAGGATTACAAACAGAAGGTACGCTTACATTTTTCTCATATTATACAAAATTAGGGTCTGCAATTGGGATCGTAATTACGCTCGCTATAAGTTTACTTGTTTTTTGGAGAAAACGTTATTATGCTGCGATGATCGTGTATCCAATGGGTATTTTAATAACACATCTTGTGAATAAAGGGATAAAAGAAATTGTGAAAAGGGAGCGCCCGTCGTTAAATGAAGCGTTAGATGCGCTTGGGTATAGTTTCCCTAGTGGGCATGCAATGTTATCTATTATGACATTCGGATTTCTAGCTTATATCATTGCGGCAAATTTGAATAGTGTAACTGGGAAATATGTTATAACGATTTTGATGGGAGTCGTAATTGTATCGATTGGATTAAGTAGAGTTATTTTAAATGTACATTATCCAACTGATATTTTAGCTGGTTATTGCGTAGGTGGTATTTTGTTAATTATAGCGATTTACTGTCATCGTTTACTTACCGAGAGATTGGGGCTTAATAAAGAGAGATAAAGTGAAATTTTAATAAGTGGGGGTTTTCTTCATCCCCCACTGATTATTAGCCCTCACCAATCGGACTTTTATGGCAGTTGATTCCCCACCTAACTTCTTTGCTTTCGCTGAATTTTAAGGTGGGGGTCTTACTGCACATTAAAGCGGGATAAAAAACGTCTGGAAAAACTATCATTATAGTGTTTCCAGACGTTTTTTGTTTGTACGAAGATGTGATACAGTATAAATAACAATTGAATTATTTAAAGTAGGTGAAAGTGCGTGAAGACAAATGTACATAAAGTAGATAAGTGGGGGAAGTTAGGCACTTTTTTGTATCAGTTTCGTTATACAGTAATTGTAGCATTACTATTGCTTGCGATAGCGCTTGGTATTTTTGCTCCAAAGCTACCAGGAGTATTAGGTGGTGACGGTTTCCAAACAGAAGGGGACTATCAAAAGACGAAAGAAATTTTAGATAAAGATTTTAAGAGGTCTCAAGATACACTTTTACTCGTTTTTGAAAAAAATAAAGGTGTTTCACATGAAGAATTTCAAAAGCAAGTAGAGGGAATTGTAAAAAATGTACAAGAGAAAGAGACTTATGAATCTTTCCATCACCCAGTGCAAAATAAAGAAATGTTACAAGATGATATCGGCTATGCGACAATTTTATTTTCCGGGAAAACAAATAAGGAACGAATGGAAAAGACGTTACAATTTGCTGATAAAATCGAAAAGGAAAGTAATGCAGCGTTAAAAGTAACGCCTACAGGGTTTCCAAAAATTAATCAAGAGATTAATGAAAGAACGCAAAATGATTTAAAAGTAGCAGAGATGATTGGGTTACCGATTGCATTTCTCGTGTTACTGTTTTCATTTGGTAGCCTTTTGGCATCTATTTTACCAATTGTAAATGGGGCACTTAGTGTTATTAGTACGATGGGCATATTATACTTTATAGGTGTCGATAAGGAACTATCTATCTTTGTGTTAAATGTTGCACCGATGATTGGACTTGCTTTATCTATTGATTTCGCACTATTATTTGTAAATCGCTTTCGAGAGGAAGTTGCAAAGCGAACGGTAAAAGAAGCGATAGCAATTACATATCAAACAGCAGGGCGTGCAATCGTATTTTCAGGATTATGTGTATTTGTTGGATTATCCAGCTTGTTTTTCTTTAAAATCGATTATATTCAATCTGTCGCAATTAGCGGAATGATTGTTGTGATTATGAGTATTTTATTTTCACTCACACTCCTTCCAGCGCTATTATCCTTAATTGGTAAACGAATATTAAAAAAGAATCAAGTAGCACATACACCAGCAAAGGCGTGGCGTAAATTTGCACAATTTGTAATGAAACATCCAATTGCGATGATTATTGTCGTTACAACATTTATTGTTATTTGCTTATTACCATTACGTACTGCGAATTTGCAGTTCCCTGACGTGGAAGCTCTACCTAAACAAAGTGATACAAGAGTTGCATATGAAAAGTACGAAGAAGCATTTAATAAAACTGCAAAAAAACATGCTGATGTTACGTTAGTGGTAGAGACAAAAAAAGATATGAAAGAAAAAGAAAGTTTACAAAAGATAGAAGAAGTCGTTCAAAAGTTACAAGACGATAAGAAAGTGTATGAAGTAAGAAGCTTATATGACGGGTTAACAGGTATGAAAGCAGATCAAGTTGCTGGAATGTTAGAGTCACCAGAAGCAGCGAAACTAGCTCCTGTATTTGAAGCATATACGAAAGGGAATAAGACGACGATAGAAGTCTTTCTGAAAACAAAACCACGTACTGAAACTGCTAAACAGTGGGTTCGTGATTTTAAACAAAATTATAAAGAAACAGATGTGACGTATTATCTAGGCGGAATGACGACCTTCCAACAAGAGTTAGAAGATGAAATTAAAGATAAAGTTGCGATTGGTATGTCTGTTATATTTGGATCGATCTTTGTTATATTATTATTCGCATTCAAATCTATACTCATTCCAATTAAGGCAATTATTATGAATATACTTAGTTTAAGCGCAACAATTGGAATTGTTGTTTGGTTATTTGAAGGTGGGCATTTTGGCTTAGAAGCGAGTCCAGTTCTATTTGTCTTACCAATCTTCATTTTCGGTCTCGTATTTGGGCTTAGCATGGATTATGAAGTCTTTCTTATTTCACGTATTCATGAATTGTATGAAGAAACAGGAGATAATGATCAAGCTACGTTAGAAGGACTTGTGTCAACAAGTAGAATCATTACTTCAGCTGCGTTAATTATGATTGTTGTAACTGGTGCATTTGCCTTTACTGATATTTTACCAGTACGGCAAATGGGGCTTGGTGTTGCACTAGCAATATTCCTTGATGCAACAATTATTCGTCTTATGCTCGTACCAAGTTTAATGAAATTGTTTGGAGACTGGAACTGGTGGTTACCATTTCGAAAGAAAAGAGAAAAATCATCGTAAAAAATACTCATCTTATAGATGAGTATTTTTTTATGAATAGCAAGACCTACATTTTGCAAATAGTATGTGATAAGAACATTACATATAAGTAGGTGAAGGCAATGTTTCGTTATTTTAAGTTTAAGCTAAATGATACAGTACAGTTTGCAGAAAACGATGGGCATATGTATCGCATTGTCGGTTATCGGTTAGAAAAAGGATTTTATCCAAAAGATGAATGGACTCATATCATTTATGAATTGCTGAGAGATTTTGATGGATATACGATGGATGCAGAAGAGGAGGAACTTGTAAAGGTCATTCAAGTAGAGGATGAGTATTACAAAATACAAGAAGTATCGGGCTATCGTTATCCAGTAAAAATGAAGCAAAAACAACACGTAATGAAAGTAGAAAAGATGGATGATTTATTAGATACGTATAATGATTATAAAAGATTGGCGGATTTCTTTAAAGATTTATCGTATGAGCAAAAAGCCGAAGAGGTATTGCAAGAAATGAAAAGGCGTAGAGCATGAGGGGGCAGTCTATTATAAGGCTGTCCTCTATTTTTGACGGTGCATCAAAGTGTATTTTCCGTTACAATGAGAGAATCAATAGAAATAAGGTGATACAGTATGGAAACGAAGAAAAAGGGCGAATGGTGCGAAATTACTGTTCCAGCGAAATGGAATGGCATAAGTATTGATTCGTTATTAAAAATAGAATGGGAAATACCGAAAAAGTTGTTACATCAGCTTCGTATGGAGAAAGGTGTTACCGTTAACGGAGAACAAAGAAGATGGAATGAGCTTTTAAAAGAAGGCGATAAGTTACAAGTTCATATGTTTGTGGAGGAAGAATACGATGTAGAGCCTGAATATGGTGAATTACATGTAGTATATGAAGATGATCACGTACTTATCGTGAATAAGCCTGAGAAGATGGATACGCATCCTGCTGAAAAAGGTGGAACGGGAACACTTGCAAACCTTGTTGCCTTTCATTTTCAAATGCAAGGTTTAGAGACGAAGGTTCGTCATATTCATCGGTTAGATAAAGATACGACAGGTGGTGTCGTGTTTGCTAAACATAGAATTGCTGGTGCAATTATGGATCGTTTATTAATGGAACGAAAAATTAAAAGAACATATGCGGCGCTTGTGGAAGGGAAAGTAAAAGGCAAGCAAGGAACAATTGACGCAGCGATTGGAAGAGATCGCCATCATGCGACGAGGCGACGCGTTTCTCCAAAGGGAGACCAAGCAATCACATATTATAGAGTAGAGAAATATTATAAAAACGAAAATGTTACGCTCGTAACGTTACAATTAGAAACAGGTAGAACACATCAAATTCGTGTTCATATGAGCTATCATGGTAATCCATTAGTTGGAGATGTATTATATGGTGGACAAACGAAACATATGACAAGTCAAGCGTTACATGCGATGAAGATTCATTTCTTGCATCCCATTACGAAAGAAGAAATCGAAGTGGATGTACCATTTCCTACAAAATTAAATAACACAATGAAAAAATTTCAAAGAATGAATGCGTAAAGTGTAAGTTTAAATTTGAGAAAAGTAGATTTTTGCAGGAATTTCTCTAAAAGAAGCGAAGCCGTTAAGAGAAAAGAGAGGTGAGAATCACTTGGTCAAATATAAATGTATACTAGGAATATTTTTCGCTTGTCTTTTAGTTACTCTATGCCTTTATCCATATTTACCAAACTTTATGGCAGTACATTGGAATGAAAATGGTGGGCCGAACGAGTTTATGAGTAAACAGGTTGTTATAGCATTTATTCCTTGTCTTATTATTTTTTTACATGGATTCGTGTATATTATTTCACATAATATATATAAGTTTAATGAAGGCGAGCATATCATTATAAACGGATTTCTAAAGACGATTACTTTATTTATGTTGTTTATCCATATGCTCATTCTCTTTATTAATTTTAGAAGTATGATATCTTTTCAGACAGGACTAACAATTGGAATTAGTATGTTTCTTTTTATGCTTAGTAAAGGATTTAAAAACATTAAGAGTACGGAAAAAGACCCAATTAAATTACAAAAGATCCGTTTAGTGAGTAGGCGGATTTTTCAAGTGATGGCATGTAGTATATTGTTTTCATTGTTTTTGAACTTGAAGTGGGGGTTTTACGTGTTACTTAGTGTAATAAGCTGTGGCTCTATTTTATTTATGTTTTACATATTGTACTCATACATAATAGAAAGTTATGAAACGTAAAAAAGAGTCTTCTCATTATGAGAAGACTCTTTTAATCTATTTACTTCGTAATAAATTGTTGTGTCCAGTAGTTGCCGCTTTCTACATAGCCAACACCGATGTGAGTGAAGCCGTTATTTAAGATGTTTGCACGGTGTCCAGCACTGTTCATCCAAGCTTGTACTACTTCTTCAGGTGTACGTTGGCCTTGGGCGATGTTTTCACCGGCAGATGTATAAGAAATACCAAATTTCTTCATCATGTCAAATGGAGACCCGTATGTAGGGCTGTTATGATCAAAGTAGTTGTTTTTTTGCATATCTTCAGATTTAATGCGCGCTACTTTGCTTAATTCAGTATCGATTTTTAAAGCTGGTAAGCCTTGTTTTGTACGCTCAGCGTTTGTTAATTCAACAACACGTTGTTCGAACTCGCTTAAAGATTTTGCTTCTTCAGCAGGCTTTTGCTCAGCAGGTTTTTGTTCAGCAGGCTTTTGAGTATTGTTGTTTTCAGCTGGTTTTTGAGCTTCTGGTTTTTGAACTTCTTCAGCAGGCTTTTGCTCAACAGGCTTTTGAGTTTCTGGCTTAGCTGTTGGTTGCTCAGTTACAACATTTTCAGTAGGTTGTTGACCAGGAATAATGCAATTTGGTTGGAAGTTTCCTTGTTGCCATTGTGCTAATGATTCCACGCCCATAGATTGTAAGAATGCTTGTAATTCTTGTTGGCTCATTTGCTTCATCATCACTTTTGAATGCTGAATATTTTGAACCTTTATGTTAGATGGTTGTACTGTTGCAGCTTGTGCATCTAGAGAAGATACTCCTAAAGTAAGAGCCGTTGCAGCAGCTACAGATAATAAAACACGCTTTTTCATGATGTGTGTCCCCCTATATAAAGTTTTAATTTGTTTTCACACGATTTGTTTTTGACAGCCTGTCTGACTGACAAATTCATCGTAGCATAGATTTTGTGAGAAAAAAGATGGAAAAAAATTCATAGACTTTTAAATTACCTAATTTATCCTAAGTGAAGAAAAGGGAGAAAATAAGAGAAACGTAGAGTATAAAAGGAATTTTTAGCATTTTTATACTTCATTTTAAGAGGGGTTTTTGGATAAAGTTACCTGAATAGAAAATAAGGAATCCTATTGTATCAATGGTTTGAGCGATTTTTCGAGGAATATACTGGATTGATTTTTACAAAACTGTAATGTTTCTGTTGTTCTTTTTTATAATAAAGTAACATATTTTTAATGTTGTAGCGGACAAAAAAGCGGCTATCTCTTTACATAGACGAAGGAGATAGCCGTTTTCCTATTATTACGTATGTTACGAGTTATTACGAGTTGGTTTCAATTGCTTCTAATAATAAATCAACAATGTGAATTCCTCTCATTTTATGAGAAAGGCCTTCTCGCTCAATGCCTAATTTCATTTGTAATAAGCAACCTGGATTTGCGGTAACAATGGTTGCTGCTTCTGTTTCATGCACGCGATCCATTTTATAATCTAGAAATTCCATGGATAACTCTGAATGAACAATATTGTAAATACCAGCAGAACCACAGCAGCGATCCGCATCTTTCATTTCACGGTACGTTGCGCCTTGAATTGCTTCTAGTAACATACGAGGTTCTGAAGATGTTCGCATAACATTGCGTAAATGACAAGAGTCTTGATACGTAATAATTTGCGACTTGAGTCGTAGGTCATTACGTTTATGGAAATCTAGTTCTACTAGAATAGCGGTAATATCTTTAATTTTAGAAACAAACTGCTTTGCACGTTCAGCCCACTGTGGATCGTCTTTTAAAAGATAATCGTAGTCTACGAGGTAAGCTCCGCAACCACCAGCATTCGTAATGATATAATCGATGTTTAAATCTTCGAATGCCTTTATATTGCGCTTTGCTAATTCTTTTGCTCCACTTTTCTCACCAGCATGTCCATGTAATGCCCCACAGCAACTTTGTGTTTTCGGAATAACGATATCACAACCAGCTAACTGAAGTAGTTTCATCGTTGCATTATTTGTTTCTAAAAACATCGTATCCATTAAACAACCTGTGAAGAATGCAACTTGTTTCTTCTTTGTACTTGCAGCAGGTAAAAATGCAGGACGATCTTTCATTGCTTTCATTTTTGGGACTTTTGGTAAGACGAGATCCATCGTTGCAAGTGTTTCAGGGAATAACTTCATAATTCCTGTTTTATGTGTTAGCGTTTGTAAACCGGAACGTTGATAAAATCCGATTAATCCTGTTAATGTTCTCATTCGATTTTGATGCGGGAATAGTCCTTCAAAAACGACTTTACGAACAGCTCTTACTGGCACCGAGAACTTTTTGTTTTGATTTATAATATCACGAGCTTCTTCTAATAAATGCCCATAATTCACACCAGATGGACAAACAGGTTCACAAGCACGGCAGCCGAGGCAAACATTTAATGTGTTTTCAACATCTTCATCTGGCTCAATTAAACCGTCAACGACCGCTTTCATTAATGCGATACGTCCACGTGGTGAATGCGATTCTTTATATCCAGATTGAATATAAGTAGGACAAGTTGGTAAGCAGAAACCGCATCGCATGCAGTTTAGTAGTTCATCTTCACTTAATCGTTCTTTAAATTCCTTTTGAATGTTTTCTTTATTTAATGTTGTCATCGCTCAACCACCACTCTTTTACGAGTGTCCTTCGCGAACATCTTTCCTGGATTCATAATGTTATTTGGATCGAAGGCTTGTTTAATTCCTTGCATAGCAGCAATACCTTCTTTACCTAATTTCATTTCTAAATAAGGAGCTTTCATCGCGCCAACACCATGTTCACCAGTAATCGTGCCGCCAAGTTCAATTGCTTTTGCAAATATTTCAGCAAAAGCTTGTTCAGCTCTGTGCATTTCTTCTTCATTACGAGGATCTGTCATACAAGTTGGATGTAAGTTACCATCACCAGCATGCCCAAACGTACAAATAGGAATATTATATTTTTTTGCAATGGCATTAATCGCTTCAACCATTGGAGCGATTTGTGAACGTGGTACCGTTGCATCTTCTAGTATTGTAGTAGGTTTTAATCTTGCAAGTGCTGATAGTGCACTGCGTCGAGCTGTCCGAAGTGCATCTGCTTCCGCTTCATCTTTTGCAATGCGAACATCAACTGCATTCATAGAGCGACAAACGTTAGCCATTTTTTCAATATCTCGATTGACAACTTCAGGCGGACCATCTTGCTCAATTAATAAAATTGCTTTTACGTCAGTTGGTAAACCGATTTGAGCAAACTCTTCAACTACTTCAATTGTTGGTTGGTCTAAAAACTCGAGTGTTGCTGGAATGATTTTATTTGCAATAATAGAAGAAACAGCACGTGCAGCTTCATTAATATCTTCATAGAGCGCAAGCATCGTCTTCTTCGTTTCAGGCATCGGAACAAGTTTTAATATCGCTTCTGTTACGACACCAAGTGTTCCTTCAGAACCGATAAATAATCGAGTTAAATCGTAACCAGCTACATCTTTTGCTAATTTACCGCCAGTACGAATAATATCGCCATTTGGTAAGACAAGTTCAAGACCCATCACATAATCACGTGTTACGCCATATTTTAAGCCGCGTAAGCCACCTGAGTTTTCATTAATGTTACCGCCGATTGTAGAAATTTTCATCGAGCTTGGATCTGGTGGATAAAATAAACCTTTTTCTTCTACCGCTTTAATAATATCAAGCGTAATCACACCAGCTTGTACTGTGATTGTTAAATTCTCTTCATCAATTTCTAAAATGTTATTCATATGACGGAAGATAAGGACGATACCGCCTTCAAGTGGACATGTGCCTGCGCAAAGGTTTGTTCCAGAACCACGAACATATACAGGAATGTTGTGAGTGTTACATATTTTTAACACTTCCGCTACTTCATTTGTATTACGAGGAGCAATGACTGCATCAGGCATTGCTTGGAAGTTTGGAGTGGCATCATAACTATACGTTAAACGCCCCATATTGGATGTATCTACATTATCTTCGCCAACAATGGATACGAATGAATGAATAATTTGCTTTTCTAACATTGGAAATCCCCCTCAAACTGTTAACGTATTTAGTCATTATAAAAAACGTTGTCACAGTGCTTTCATTATAATGATAAAAAAGTTGGGGGATTCTTTCTATGTATAATCATCTGAAGATTACTCTGTTTTATCATTCTTTTTTGTATGATTATCTAATAAGAGGAGCGAGAAGTATAAAATATGTAAGTCTTTGAATTGTTTCGGGTCAAGTCCTGTATGCTCCTCAACCTTTTTAAGTCTGTAATGCAATGTGTTAATGTGTATATGTAATTGTTCAGCTGTTTGTTTATAAGATTGGTTATAATCGATAAATAAGCGTAAAGTGTGCATAAGTTCAGGAGATGATAGTAAGTTTTCGATCGTGCGCCTTAGAAACTGTTCCCGCGTTTCTGCAGAAATATCTTGTAAGCACATTTCTAAACGTAAATCTTCATTAAATACAATTTGTTTTGTTTTAAGTGATACGGAAAGAGCTTGTAATGCTTGTTCATACGATAAGTTCATATTGCTAGGCGTAACGGATTGTCCAATCCCGATATATAAAGGAATAGAAAACGAATTTTCACAGTCTTGTTTTAATCGTGTTAAAAATTGATACGTTTGCTCTTTGGAGTTCGTGGCTGTAAATAAAATAAATCGATCGTTTCCCCAACGAACAAATAGATGCTCCTTTGTTAATAGATTGCGTACGTGTTGCCAAATTTTCCGCTGAAGCATCGTGTCATTTTGATCGATAGAGAACAAAATGAGTTGTTTCTTCTTATATAAATCAATACCAAGTGTTTTGGCGCGATCAAGAAAGCTTGGAGACCAGTCTGTATTTTGAAGCCAATCAAAGACAAATGCTTCATAAGAACGGTGTTCAAGTTCTAGTTGTTCTAAAAAGTAGTTTTCGTGAATGAGTAGTTCGGTCATTTTACGTAATATTTCTCCGTATTGTGAAATGTTTTCAGGTTCGCCTGTAATTCCAATGACACCAATTACTTCGTCATGAAATAGTAAGGGAAGGTTCATCCCGGCTTTTACACCTTGCAAACGTCGTTCATCTTCTTTTGTAATAATGACAGTTTTCTTTTGTTTCGCACAGCGGAGTGCACCCTCATGAAATTGACCGATTCTTTCTACATCTGTACTTGCGATAATAACGCCTTGTATATTAATAATAATGATATTTTCTTTAATTAGTCTGCGTACTTCTCGTACAATTTTATTCGCTAAATCAGGAAAAAGCATAATTTGCACACCTCAAATTCTATTTGTTGTACATTATATATGTAAATGAAGTAAGAAAGGAAAATTTCACACTTTCCACACATTTATTTGTTATTTTACAATTATAACGAAATCATCCGAAGATGGAGGGAATCTTTTGAGAAAGTATGTTTTTCTTCTCTGTTTTTTATTTCTATTAGTAGGGTGTCAAGGAAGTACATATACACCGATTGCTAAAGATAAAAGTGTTATGATAACAACGAATATAAAAGAAGGTAGTATCAGTTTTGTTGATAAACAAACTAAAAAATTAATTACGACATGGGAACTGAATGAACCAATGGCAGGAGTTGCACTACTTCCAAACGGCGAGGACATACTTGTATATGGCAAGCAGTTAGAGTACATGTATGTATATTCACTAACAGAAGGAAGGCAAGTGGACAAGTATAAAACTGGAAAAGGCATTGTAAATGTGATTGTATCCGAAGATAAAAAGCAATTATTTGCTGCCGATCAAACTGCTCAAAAGGTAAGGTTCTTTACGATAAAAGGGAAAGAGACAGGGAGTGTGTCAACCGGAAAAGGACCAATAACGATGGTAGAGTACCATAACCAGTTATCTGTATTAAACTTTTATGATACGAAGCTAACGACTATTGATACAAAGAAAAAAGAAGTGATACAATCCTTTATGATTCCACCAGCATCAACGGGAGCGACAATTAGCTCAGATGGGAAAGAAATATGGATTGGCGGACATGGTGATGGAAATCAAGTCAATGAAAAAGTATTAGTATATTCATTGCAGAGCGGAGAAATGGTACGTTCTTTACATGCTCCGTTTATGCCTGTGAATATAACGAAGGATAATAAGTATGTATATGCATTAAGTCACGGTTCGAATACGCTTAGACAGTTTGATGTTAGCACGTATAAAGAGGTAGCTTCTGTAGAAATAGGGTCGAACCCATTTGCATTTTTGAAGAGCGGAGCAGAAGGATACGTAGCAAGCTATGATAGTGATGAAGTGTGTGTCATAGATATGAAGAATTTGAAAATAAAACAAACAATTAAAGTCGGAAAAGGGCCGTTTCAACTCATAGAGAGGGAAGGGAAGAACAATGAGTAAATATAGGGTGCTAGTTGTAGATGATGAAAGTGATATGAGGCAGCTCGTTGGCATGTATTTAGATAATTTCGGATACGATTGGGGCGAAGCTGAAAATGGAAAAGAGGCGCTAAAAAAATTAGAGACGGATCATTATGATTTCGTTGTATTAGATATTATGATGCCAGAGATGGATGGACTTTCAGTTTGTAAAGAAATTAGAAAAACATCAGATGTACCAATTATATTTTTAACAGCAAAAGGTGAAGAGTGGAATAGGGTGAACGGCTTACGTATGGGAGCAGATGATTATATTGTAAAGCCATTTAGTCCTGGAGAATTAATTGCTCGTATGGAAGCTGTGCTAAGACGTTATACAAAGCAAGAGCAACAAGAGGAGGTTCAGTTTGGACCGATCCTTATTAATGAAAAAAGTAGGAAAATTGAGGCTGATGGTGAGCCGATTTCTCTTACAGTAAAAGAGTTTGATTTACTCTATTTTCTTTGCCAGCATACAGGACAAGTATTTAGCCGGGAACAATTGCTGGAAAAGGTATGGGGATATGATTATGCCGGAAGTACAAGAACAGTAGATACGCACGTAAAAACGATGCGTTTAAAGCTTGGAGAAAGTGGAAACTACATTCAAACGGTTTGGGGTGTAGGCTATAAATTTGAGGTGTAACGTATGTTTACGATGGTACAGAAGCTTTGGCTGACAGTAGTATGTGCAGTATTTGTAACAGTTTCTTTTCTTTATTTTGTATCTTTATATTCGTATGAAAAACTATACGTTGATAATTTAAAAGATTCATTAGTAATGGAAGGGAAGGGTCTTGCTGCGCAATATGATAAGCGTGAAGGAATAGCAACTTTTGAAGAGAAAGTACGAGCATTTGATCAAATATCTAGTTCAGACGTTCTTTTCGTATCAAACCCACGTGATTTAAGCGCATGTTTACCTTTTGATGTGCATCATCATTCTCTTATAAGTGAAGGGGATAGGCAAACATTATTAGATGGAAAAACGGTGACAAAGATAGGGTATGAGGAACATTTTGACCGTAATATTATGGGAGTTGTCATCCCTGTTTTAGAAAATAAAAAGTTAGTTGGCATTGTATATTCTTATATTCCTTTAAAAAGTATAAAAGACTTAATATATGATATGGGCCTTATTTTAGCACCGTTAGCACTTGCTATGACTTTACTAACAATATGGATTGGGAGAAAGATTATTATCGCTATTACGAGACCGCTTTCGCAAATGGAACGAGTCGCCAATCATTTGGCTACGGGAGATTTCTCAGAACGAATTACAATTTCTTCTGAAGATGAAATTGGACGATTAGGAAAAGCATTTAATAAAATGGCAAATTCTTTAGAGACAGAAGACGTAAAGCGAAAGGAATTTTTAGCTAACGTTTCGCATGAACTAAGAACACCACTTAGTTATATAAAAGGATATAGTGAGGCTATTTTAGATGGTGTAGCGAAGGGACCACAGCAGGAAAAAGTTACACAACTTATTCATAAAGAAGCGGGGCGTATGCAGCGTCTCGTTCATGATTTATTAGATTTAGCACAATTAGAGGGTGAACATTTTCCACTAAAGAAACAACCTATCGTTTTCTCACAACTCATTGAAGATGTGTTAGATACGTATGAGATTAAGTTTATAGAAAAGAAAATTCGTATTTCAACAAATTTAAATCCAGAAATCATTGTAATGATTGATGAGGATCGTATGCAACAAGTGCTTCATAACGTGTTAGATAATGCGATACGGTATACCAATCAAAACGGGGATATTATGATAACGCTCAGGCAGATAGATGATTACTGTGAATTGAACATAAAAGATACAGGAATCGGTATTGAAACAGAGCATTTAGAAAATCTTGGCGAACGTTTTTACCGCGTTGATAAAGCGAGAAGTCGTCAACATGGTGGAACAGGTTTAGGCCTTGCCATTGTCAGACAAATTGTTCATATACATGATGGACAGTGGCGAATTGAAAGTGAAAAAGGGAATGGAACGACGGTTAGTATTAAATTGAAAATACAAGTTGAAGAAAGCATGTTCTAACGTGAAGGACATGCTTTTCTTCATGAATACATATAAATTAATATCAAATAAATATTAAAAATTTGACGATTTTATGAACAAAACATTTGTACTTCTTACCAATTCGTTCTAAAATAGTTATGATGCAAAGTTCTTATAAATCGTTTCAATTGTTGTTTGGAAGATACTGAGGTGATTTAACTGGAGTACAAATCTATTAAACCGAAAAAAATTTACGAAGAAGTATCTGAAGCTATTTTAACAATGATTAAAAATGGTACGTTAAAACCTGGTGACAAACTACTTCCTGTACATCAATTAGCTGAGCAGTTTCAAGTTGGTAGATCTGCTGTTCGTGAAGCGTTAAGTGCGCTAAGAGCAATGGGCTTAATTGAGATGAAACAAGGAGAAGGTACATATGTGAAGAATTTCGATTCTTCTTCATTAACAAAATCATTAAACAATAAATTATTAATGAAGAAAGAAGATATTTTGAACTTATTAGAAGTACGAAAGGTGCTTGAAGTGGGGGCGGTTCGAGCAGCTGCGGCAAAACGTACGGAAGATAATTTGCACAATATGAAGCATTGGTTAGATGAAATGGCAAAGAGCATTGGAGATGAAAAGGCTGGTGAAAAAGCAGATTTTCAGTTCCATATGGGAATTGCGGAGTCTTCGCATAACAACATTTTGCTTGAACTCATGAATCACGTTTCAGAGATGATTGCTGAAACAATTGGTGAATCAAGACGCATTATTTTATATGGTGAACAAACAACATCAGAACGACTTATAGAAGAGCATCAAGTTATATATGATGCAGTGTTAAAGCAAGATGTAGAATTAGCGCAGCAAGCAATGCTAGATCATTTAACAAATGTAGAACATATTGTCACAGGTAAAAACGATATAAATTCGTAATTTAATCTTTTAAAAATCAAATTTTTTGATAAAATAGAGAAAGATTAAGTAAGCGTTTTCTTTAGAAGAGGGAGAGGATAGGCCATGGTTGAGCCTACTTCTTCTCTTCTAAGTCATCTGATGACCATACTTTTTTGGTGGAGTTGTAAAAAGGGGGAGTAATAATTATGAAAGTTACTTTATTTGTTACTTGTTTAGTCGATATGTTTGAAACAAACGTCGGCAAAGCAACAGTTGAAGTGTTGGAGCGTTTAGGTTGTGAAATTGAATTTCCAGAAGCACAAGTTTGTTGTGGTCAGCCTGCTTATAATAGCGGCCATGTAGAAGCAGCAAAAGAAGCGATGAAACATATGATTGAAACTTTCGAAGATGCAGAATATATCGTTACACCATCTGGTTCTTGTGCGACAATGTTTCATGAGTATCCGCATGTTTTTAAAGATGATCCGAAGTGGGCTAAACGTGCACAAAAGATTGCTGATAAAACATATGAATTTACACAATTTATTGTAGATGTTTTAAAAGTGACAGATGTTGGTGCAAGTTTACCAGGGATCGCTACTATTCATAAATCGTGTCATATGACACGCCTGCTTGGAGTAAAAGAGGCGCCAGGAATTTTATTATCAAACGTCAAAGGATTAACTGTGAGAGAACTGCCAAATGCGCAAAATTGTTGTGGGTTTGGGGGAACGTTTTCAGTGAAGATGACTCCAATTTCTGAGCAAATGGTAGATGAAAAGGTAGATAGTGCAATGGAAACAGGTGCTGATTATTTAATCGGTGCAGATTGTGGGTGTTTGTTAAATATTGGCGGACGTATTGAGCGTTTAGGAAAAGAAATAAAAGTAATGCATATTGCTGAGGTACTGAATAGTCGCTCATGAAGGGGGAACATAAGCTATGTCTATGAAAATCAGTGAGAAAAAATTTAATGATCGCGTTGGCGATGGAATTCAAGATTCGTTTATGCGCGGAGCAGTATCTTCTGCACAAACGCGCTTATATACGAATCGCTTAAAAGCAGCGGACGAATTAGGAAACTGGGAAGAGTGGCGTGAACTAGGTGAACAAATTCGCCAACATACGTTAGAAAACCTTGATTATTACTTAATGCAGTTAAGTGAAAATGTATCAAAAAGAGGCGGACACGTGTACTTTGCGAAAACGAAAGAGGAAGCAGCAAAGTATATTCAAGACGTTGCAAAAAAGAAACAAGCGAAGAAAGTTGTAAAATCAAAATCAATGGTAACTGAAGAAATTAGTATGAATCATGCCCTTGAAGAGATTGGGTGTGAAGTGTTAGAAAGTGACTTAGGAGAGTATATCTTGCAAGTAGATAACGATCCACCTTCACATATTATTGCGCCTGCACTTCATAAAAATAGAGCTCAAATTCGTGATGTATTTAAAGAAAAACTTGGCTATGAAAATTCTGATGATCCATATGAAATGACAAAGTTTGTTCGTAAACAACTTCGTGAGAAATTTATGGATGCAGAAATTGGTGTGACAGGTTGTAACTTCGCCGTTGCAAATACTGGCTCTCTTTGTTTAGTAACGAACGAAGGTAATGCCGATCTTGTTATGTCGATTCCAAAAACACAAATTGCAGTAATGGGTATGGAACGTATGGTTCCGACAATGGAAGAATTAGATGTTTTAGTTGGTTTACTATGTCGTAGTGCAGTAGGGCAAAAATTAACAAGTTATGTAACTGTAGCGGGACCGATTCAAGAAGAGGAAGTAGATGGACCTGAAGAATTTCACCTAGTTGTTGTTGATAATGGCCGATCTCAAATTCTTGGATCTGAATTCCGCTCAGTATTACAATGTATTCGTTGTGCTGCTTGTGTTAACG
Organism: Bacillus cereus group sp. TH152-1LC; assembly: GCF_027710505.1. Taxonomy (NCBI): domain Bacteria; kingdom Bacillati; phylum Bacillota; class Bacilli; order Caryophanales; family Bacillaceae; genus Bacillus; species Bacillus cereus group sp. TH152-1LC. Next base: position 86,446 of record NZ_JAQFNK010000011.1, read on the forward strand.
TATGTCCTGTATATCGTCATGTTGGTGGACATTCGTATGGTTCTATATACTCAGGACCAATCGGTGCGGTATTAACTCCACTTTTAGGCGGATATGACGATTATAAAGAACTTCCTTATGCATCTAGTTTATGCGGAGCATGTACAGAAGCTTGTCCAGTAAAAATACCATTGCATGATTTATTATTAAAACATCGCCAAGTAATTGTTGAGCAAGAAGGACGTGCTCCACTTGCAGAAAAATTAGCAATGAAAATGTTTAGTATGGGTGCTTCTTCAGCTGCTTTATATAAAATGGGGTCAAAAATGGCACCAGCTGCAATGAGCCCATTTACATCTGGTAACCGTGTATCAAAAGGTGTGGGGCCACTTAAAAACTGGACAGATATTCGTGAATTCCCGGCTCCAAGTAAAGAACGATTCCGTGATTGGTATAAAGATCATAAGAAAGGCGGGGACAAATAATGACAGGATTAATTCAAAACCGTGACTCCTTTCTAGAGAATATTGCAAAAGAACTTGGACGTGAGCGGAAAACGGAAGGCGTAAAGCGTCCAGCATGGAAAAGTAATGTGAATGTAGAAACGCTAAAAGATTATTCACAAGAAGAATTGTTAGAAGTATTTAAAAATCAATGTACAAACATTCATACAACTGTAGTGGAAACAAACGACCGTTTACGTGAAGATATTCAAAAAGTAATCGTGGAAAACGGCGGGGGACCTATTATGTTATCGGCAGATGAACGTTTTGATTCTTATGGATTGACTTCTTTATTTAAAGAAGAGCTTCCAAAGCAAAATGTTGAAGTGAATGTATGGGATCCTGAGAAAAAAGAAGAGAATATGCGTATCGCAGAAAGAGCGAATATTGGAATCGCATTTAGTGATTATACTTTAGCTGAATCTGGTACGATTGTTGTACAAAGTCATAAAGGTCAAGGTCGTTCTTTACACTTTTTACCGACTGTCTACTTTGCTATTATTCCACGTGAAACACTTGTGCCTCGTATTACACAAGCAGTTCAGGATATGAACACACGTATAGAAAATGGCGAGAAAGTGGCATCTTGTATTAACTTTATTACAGGGCCTAGTAACTCGGCAGATATTGAAATGAATCTTGTTGTCGGAGTACATGGACCATTAAAAGCAGTATATTTCATCGTATAAAAAAGGGGAAAGCAGGCCAGAAAATGGCCTGCTTTTTTAATAGAATAGAGATAATATGAAGTAGAATTTCTCTCCTTTTTTTGCTATGTTCTTCTGGAAAGGAGAGGAAGGGATGTTCACTTATTTATATGCGTTGTTAGTGGGGATGGTGTTTGGTTCTTTTTTTATGGTAATTGCGATGAGAGTTCCACTAGGTGAGTCTATCATTACCCCGCGTTCACATTGTCATTATTGTAAGTATGTGCTCAAGCCAAAAGAATTGATCCCAATCATTTCATTTTGTATACAAAGGGGACGTTGTACGAATTGTAAGAGGGCGATTTCAATTTTGTACGTAGTATTTGAACTTGTAACCGGAATGATATTTCTTCTTACTGTATATATGATTGGGATGGAACGGGAGCTTATCATCATATTATCGCTATTTTCATTACTTCTTATTATTTCAGTTACAGACTACATATATATGTTAATCCCGAATCGTATTTTAGCTTGGTTTGCCTGTTTACTCATTCTAGAATGTATTTTTGTACCGTTAGTCACTTGGACAGATAGTATAGTTGGTAGTGGCGTTATATTTATTTTGTTATATTGCATGCAAAAAATATATCCAGAAGGGCTTGGTGGAGGCGATATAAAATTACTTTCGCTGCTTGGATTTATAGTGGGACTGAAAGGGATTTTTATGGTTTTATTTTTAGCATCTTGCTTTAGTCTTTGTTTCTTTGGAGCTGGTATAGTATTAAAACGTATGACAATGAGGAGCCAAATTCCGTTTGGTCCTTTTATTAGCCTTGGGGCAATATGTCACATGCTGGTCACGTATACAAAATAGAGAGGGGATAGATCATGAATGTATATATGGATGATCAAAGAAGTTGTCCGTACGGATATGTACCCGCCACTACAGTAGAATGTGCTTTACAAATGGTTCGGAATTATGAGGTGAATATTCTTTCCCTTGACTTTAACATGGGATGGGGAGAAAGAAATGGATTAGATTTTGTAGAGGCTTTTTGTAAAGAAGGTTTATATGTAAATGAAATTTATCTTCATACGAATGATATCATCGGTATGCACAAGATGAAACAGAGGATTAATAAGGGAAAGGAAGAAGGGGAAATTAATCCTCATCTTGTTGTTAAATATGTGGGGAGCTAAAAACTCCAAAGTAAAACTTTGGAGTTTTTAATGTTTCATATGAGCTTGCAACGGAATGATCTCTTCTTGTTGAGCTGCTACTAATTCAGTTTCTTCTTGTTTCACGTCAGGTGTTTTCTTTGTTAAGTAATGATAAACCATACCGACAAATACAGACCCGCCAATAATGTTACCGATTGTAACTGGAATTAAGTTATGAATAGCACCTGCAAAAGAAATTGTCTCCGGATGCGGTGAAACTAAAGATAAAGCAAACAGTGATAAGTTTGCAATGCTATGCTCGTAACCAGATAAGAAGAATGTGAAAACGAGTAGCATCATCATCATAATTTTTGCTGTATCACCTTTCACTTGAGAAGGTAAGAAACACGCAAGACATACAAGCCAGTTACATAAAATTGCTTTAAAGAATAGTTGCATTGTAGGTGTATTCATTTTTCCTTCTACTACCTTATTCATGAAATGACCGTGATCAATTGCTTCGAAAATTCCAGTTGCATAAAATAGTAAGGCAAAGAATAAAGCACCAGCTAAATTCCCTGCATAACAAGTGACCCAGTTACGAAGTGTATCAGAAATTGTTGTTTCTTTTCTTAAAGTTGCTACTGTGAAGTACATTGTGTTTCCAGTAAACAATTCAGCGCCACCATATATAATTAGTACGAGGGCAATTCCGAAAAACATAGAAGCAGCTAAATAAGTTGCTGGTGAATCTGCGATGTGGAAAAAGTTACCTAATTTAAAGCATAGTACAATAATAAAACCGATATAAATACCCGCAAGTGCCGCACGAATGAAATATTGCATCGGGTTTGTATCTAGCATTTGTTTTTTGCTCTTAGCCAGTTTGACAACATAATCTAATCCTTGTTCTAGCATGAGTAATACGCTCCTTTAATACATCATCTATAAATACTCCTTATATGAATAAAGTACATGGATTTGGTTGTAGTTTCAATAAGTTTGTGCAATGTTTCACAAAAAGGACATACATACATTAAGAAAACGTTTACAAAAGATAGTATAATAGAAATTTTTCTGGACATTGAGAGGGAGGAATGAAAAAAGAAAAAGCGCTGTAATTACAGCGCTTTTTCGTCTAAATTCTTTTCTACTTTTACTTCTACTTCTTTCGAGAAGAACCAACCGCAAACTGCGATTCCAACTAATACAATCCAGAATGTAAGCTTCCATAGCGTAGATTCTGGGAATGAATGCGGAATTACATTTAATGCAGGGTGTGCTAATGTATAGATTGCTAGTTTCACACCAACCCAACCTACAATTAAGAATGCTGCAGTTTCAAGTCCTGGCTTACGTTTTAAGATTTGTACGAAAGCAGTTGCTGCAAATCGCATAATGATTAATCCGATAAGTCCACCTACAAAGATAACAACGAATTGCCCAGTATCAAGACTACCAATTGTACCTAATCCTGTTTTCGGTAAAGTCATTGCTAATGCAACGGCAGCTAAAATTGAATCAACTGCGAAGGCAATATCAGCAACCTCAACTTTAAATACAGTCCACCAAAAGTTCTCTTGTTTTTTCTTTGCTTCTTTTTCTTCTGTTTCTTCATCCGTATTCTTTTTAACATACGTTTTAAATAAGTGATTACCAGCGATAAACATAAGGTAAATGGCACCGATTGCTTGCACTTGCCATACGTCGACTAGGAACGAAATCATAAATAATGATCCGAAACGGAAAACAAATGCCCCCGCTAATCCGTAAAATAGTGCTTTCTTTCGTTTTTCTTCTGGTAAATGTTTTACCATAATTGCAAGAACAAGAGCGTTATCAGCAGCTAAAATCCCCTCTAGTGCAATTAGGATGAGTAATACCCAACCATACTCCAATAATAATGATACATCCATGTACATTCTCCTCTCATTTCTATAAGTACTAAATAAGTGAAGAATTTCCCCACTATTTAGTTTCCCCATACTCCTGCCTATTAACTTTGGAAGAATTTGGTAATGAATACAAAAAAGACCTCTGCCGTTAATAGGCAAAGGTCTTGCTAGACATATGTAATGAAAATGCCAACAAAGCCGGAAGAACTAAGTTCTACGTAATGACGACTTTGTTTCCAAGAAATATTCTTGGACGCTACTCCCCTTTGGAGATATGCTATTGTACTCTCATTATATGGATAATTTATACGGTTGTCAACCTGTTAAAATATCTTCATTCGGATATTTTATTTTTCGGTTCTTTTTACGTGCAAATGAAAAAGCCAATGTTAAAGGTCCCATCTTTCCGAAAAACATCATAAAGATAATAATAGCTTTTCCGATCATCGTTAAGTGTGGTGTGAAATTCATACTAAGCCCGACAGTCCCAAATGCTGAAAATACTTCGAAAGCACTCATCAATAGAGGAACTCGCTCAGTAATACTTAAAATTAAAATAGCAAAAAAGATAAATGAAATGGAAATAATAGTGATGGTCAATGATTTGACAATGAGGGTATCTTTAATAGATTTTTTAAACACGATAATATCATCTTGCTCTTGTAAAAATTTGAATACCCCGAAAAACATGATTAAAAAGGTTGTTAACTTAATTCCACCACCGGTTGAAGCACTACCAGCGCCAATAAACATAAGGAGCATCATTAATAGTAGGGAAGGCTTTGATAATGCAGAAATATCAACTGTATTAAACCCGGCAGTACGCGTTGAAACTGCCTGGAAATAAGCGGCCATTCCTTCTTCGAATGGGGTAAATCCTCTCATAGAAAGAGAATTGTGGAACTCGAATATGAAAATGAAAATAGTCGCAATAATATTGACGATTAGAGTAGAAGAGAGCATAAGTTTTGAGTGTAATGTAAGGTTTTTAAAATTTTTCTTTCTTTTTATATCTATAATTACTGTAAAACCAATCCCCCCTAAAATAATGAGGGAAGAAATAACGAGATTGACAAGGATGCTGTGAGAATGGGACATTAAATTATCGCTCCACACAGAAAAACCAGCATTGTTAAAAGCAGAGATTGAATGAAAAAAGCTATAATAAATCCCTTTTGCGATACCGTATTTTGGTACCCATTCAAAAGAAAGAATCAAAGTAGCGATACATTCGACTGTAAAAGAGAATAAAAATAATGCTTTGGCAAGACGAATGACGCCACCAATGTTCGTTTGATTTAACGCTTGTTGCAGTAAAATTCGGTTTTGAAGACCAATTTTTCTGCCGAGCATAATCGCAATTAAAACGGCAAAGCTCATAATGCCAAGTCCGCCCACTTGTATAAGCGTTAAAATGACACATTGGCCAAATAAGGTAAATACTTTCCCCGTGTCCACAACACCAAGCCCTGTAACCGTACAAGCAGAAACGGTTGTAAATAAAGCATCGAGCCATGAAATAGATGTTGTTGTAGCAATTGGTAGCTTTAATAAGCATGTACCGATAATTGATAACATAATAAAAGACAAAGTAAGAACACGGGGAGGACTCATGCGAATGTTAATCCGTTTCATATCACATATCGTTCCTTTCAGTTTGCTCTTATTAGTATGTGAAAAAGCACGATTATGTATGTTAAAAATAGAAAGAGGCAGAGAATATCTGCCTCTAAGCCATATGTTATAGTATTATCCACGTAATTGTTGTTGAGCTAAAGCAACAAGTCGTTTCGTTACTTCACCGCCAACTGAACCATTAGAACGAGATGCTGTATTAGAACCTAAGCTAACACCGAATTCTTGTGCAATTTCATATTTAAATTGTTCAAGCGCTTGTTCTGCACCTGGAACTAGTAATTTGTTTGTTTTTACCATGTTGATACACATCCTTATGAGTAGTCCAGTTCAGCTAAGTACTTATCTGAACTGGTAACGTTATTTTATGTGGAAACGACGTACTCATACGCGGAAGTAATCGGTGTGATTAGAAGTTATTGGATAGAAAAAAGAGTAGCAAATTTGCTACTCTTTTTTCAGTATTGTCGCTGTACCTTCTACGACAATATCACCTGATTGATTATATATGTTTGTTTGCAACGTAATGATTTTTTTATCGTCACGTTTTTTGATGACTTCTGCCACAACGCGCAGTGTATCGCCAATTTTGACAGGAGCACGGAATGAAACGTTTTGAGACAAATAAATCGTGTTTTTGCCAGGGAGTTTCGTTCCAAGAATCGTCGAAATGAAACTGGAAACGAGCATGCCATGAGCAATACGTTCTTTAAACATTGTCGTTTTTGCAAAAGAATCTAAAATATGAATAGGGTTCACATCTCCAGTTAATTTTGCAAAATTGATAACGTCCTCATCCGTAATCGTTTTTGTAAGGGATGCTTGATCACCGACTTGAATCTCATCATAACGAAGCTCCGGAACAGTTTGTGCTTCTTGAAATGGATTCATTTGGGCCTCCTTCTTTTCCATATCGAAAAATGCTAGCCATCTTGATGTAGTAGGAGGAAGAAAGAGTTTTGTTTGTGCTGCAGTTAGCTCCCACATTTTTCTTACTTGATGGAAGTAAATAAATTTTTTGAGTTTTCCTCGAACTGCTTTGCGAGTTCTAGTTGTTTGGACTTGAACTCTCCCAAAAAAACTTCTAACTGTTTTTGAACCTCTTCACGTTGTACTTGTTGTTGTTCAATAAATTGTTTTGTTGTTTCTTCAAATTGACCGCTAGTTTGAGTAATAATAGACAACGATGTTTTCGTAGGAGAAACAGTAAGTTGGTGCATTTGAGTAGAAAGTTCATTCCATTTCCCTTGCCACTCGTTAATTTGATCATTTAAGGAGTTTCCAGTTAATTGCTTCACGTAATCTGTATATTGGTTATTGAACTGAGCAGTGAATTGTTGTAGTTCTTTTTCTAGTTCATCTACTCCTGATGTTAATTTATGCAAAGCGTCTTGTTGTTGTTTTAAAGTTTCTAAAGTAAGTTGCTCCAATTGTTTCCCAGCTGAAGAGAAGAGGGAAAGAGATTGAGACCAGTTTTTCCAAAATGCATCGACTAATTCGTATGGCTTAGTTTCCATTGTTTGACCTCCAAATGTTTTTTTGCATATTGTGAACGCAGATTACTCTGCTGTACCACCAGGTGAAGATGAAGAATCCTTTTCATCCTTTTCTGGAGAAGTAGAAAATGGAAAGAATGCATTGGTGTATAACGTAAAAAACGTCCGCAACATATTTTGATAATGTTCAAAAGAAGTCGCACATGTTGTTAAATATTGCTCTCCATATTCTGTTAAAGAATAAATTCGTTTCGCTGGCCCGCCTTCGCTTGTATCCCAAGTAGAAGAAATAAGGTTTTCTTTTTCTAACTTGCGCAATGTTCTATACACATTGCCTTGGTCAACAGAAGAAAAGCCGATGTCCATTAGCATTTGAATGAGTTTGTAACCATGAAGACTCCAGTCTTTTAGACAGAGAAGTAAGAAAGGAACTAAGAAGTTTTTTGGCATGGAGTTTGGTTGTTTGGCTTGGTTTTTTTCCAAACTTTCTGGGTGTTCTGGTTCATTATGTAGCATGATTGTGCATCACCTCATGAATCAGTTAGATGGAATTTTTTGCTTATAAGTGCAATTTACACCTATCTGTTTTTAATGTCAACACATTTATTGGAAAATAAAGAAAAATAAAATATAGACTTGAAGTTTTATTCAGAATATTAGAAAATAGTGAATAGGTTGAATTGTTTCAAAAACAAAAAAGGGAGTGTAGGCGAAGTGATTGATCAAAAATTCGATCCATTGCAAGCATGGAAAAATGCTTATGAACAAACCGAAACATTTTGGGGAAAAGCGCTCAATGAAACAATTAAAACAGAAGAATATTCTGCTTGGATGGGCAGCGTTCTAGACTTGAATTTGTTTTATCAAAAAGCGTTAAATGATACAACAAAAAGTTATTTAGAACAGGTGAATGTGCCTACGAAAGAGGATATCGCTAGAGTAGCTACGCTTGTTATTAACTTAGAAAATAAAGTTGATAACATTGAGGAAGTTCTAGAAGAGAAAGTGGATTCATTAGGACAAGCTCCTACATTAAAGCGTGATGTTACGAAAGTAAAGCAAGATATTCGCACATTAGAAACGAAAGTTGATCAAATTTTGGAATTGCTAGAAAAGCAAAATGCAGTACTAGCGAAACTACAAGTACCTGTAAAAGAAGAAGTAAAGCCTGCGAATAAGCCAGAAAATAAAAAATGATAATAGCGTTTGTTTATAACGTGTAAAAGGGAAGGGAGAATCTCTTTTTCATATATAAACAACGAAACATAATTAATAAATGGACTCTATTCATATGAGTACCAAAATGATTCATAACAATCGTTCACAAATTCATTTAAGGGGGAAAAGAAATGGTTCAATTAAATGGCAAAGTAGCAATCGTAACAGGTGGGGCAAAAGGAATTGGAAAAGCAATTACAGTAGCATTAGCACAAGAGGGAGCAAAAGTAGTTATTAACTATAACAGCAGTAAAGAAGCAGCTGAAAACTTAGTAAATGAATTAGGAAAAGAAGGACATGACGTTTATGCAGTTCAAGCGGATGTTTCGAAAGTAGAAGATGCAAACCGACTTGTAGAAGAAACTGTGAATCATTTTGGTAAAGTTGATATTCTTGTTAATAATGCTGGTATTACAAGAGATCGTACATTCAAAAAGTTAAATCGTGAAGATTGGGAGCGCGTAATTGACGTGAACTTAAGCAGCGTATTTAATACGACAAGTGCTGTACTTCCATACATAACGGAAGCTGAAGAAGGAAGAATCATTAGTATTTCTTCTATTATTGGTCAAGCTGGTGGATTTGGACAAACAAACTACTCTGCAGCAAAAGCAGGTATGTTAGGATTTACAAAATCATTAGCGTTAGAACTTGCAAAAACAAATGTAACTGTAAACGCAATTTGCCCAGGATTTATTGATACTGAAATGGTAGCAGAAGTACCAGAAGAAGTACGTCAAAAAATCGTTGCGAAAATCCCGAAAAAACGTTTTGGTCAAGCTGATGAAATTGCAAAAGGTGTAGTATACCTATGCCGTGACGGTGCGTATATCACAGGTCAGCAATTAAACATTAACGGTGGATTATACATGTAATGAAGTAAGAAAAAAGTGCATATCCATAGCAGGAATGCACTTCTTTTTTTTAGAAAGAAATCGACCAAAAAGGAGATAGAAAAATGACTACATTCGTAACGGAATGGGAAAAGCAATTGGAGTTGTACCCAGAAGAATATCGTAAAGCATATCGCCGTGTGAAAAGAGCGAGCGAAGTTTTATTACGCGAACCAGAACCACAAGTTGGTTTAACACCAAAAGAAGTTATTTGGACGAAGAATAAAACGAAGCTGTATCGTTACATTCCAAAACAAGAAAAAACACAGGGAGTTCCAATCCTATTAATATACGCGCTTATTAATAAACCGTATATTATGGATTTAACTCCAGGGAATAGTTTAGTGGAATATTTAGTAGATCGTGGTTTTGATGTGTATATGCTTGATTGGGGCACATTTGGTTTAGAAGATAGTCATTTGAAATTTGATGATTTCGTGTTCGACTATATTGCAAAAGCAGTGAAAAAAGTAATGCGAACTACGAAATCGGACGAGATTTCTTTACTTGGTTATTGCATGGGTGGAACGCTAACTTCTATTTATGCAGCACTTCATCCACACATGCCAATTCGCAACTTAATCTTTATGACAAGTCCTTTTGATTTCTCTGAAACAGGATTATACGGTCCTTTATTAGATGAGAAATATTTCAATTTAGATAAAGCGGTTGATACATTCGGAAATATTCCACCAGAAATGATTGATTTCGGAAATAAGATGTTAAAACCAATCACAAACTTTGTAGGTCCATATGTCGCTTTACTCGATCGTTCCGAAAATGAGCGCTTCGTCGAAAGCTGGAAATTAGTTCAAAAGTGGGTTGGTGATGGTATCCCATTCCCAGGTGAATCGTATAGACAATGGATTCGCGATTTTTATCAAAATAATAAATTAGTGAAAGGTGAACTCGTTATTCGCGGACAAAAGGTAGACCTTGCAAATATTAAGGCGAATGTCTTAAATATTTCTGCGAAACGTGATCATATTGCACTGCCATGCCAAGTAGAAGCGTTGCTAGATCATATTTCTAGCACAGATAAACAATATGTATGTTTACCAACGGGACATATGTCGATCGTTTACGGTGGAACAGCGGTAAAACAAACATATCCGACAGTTGGAAATTGGCTGGAGGAGCGCTCTAATTAAAAATAAAAAATCCAACTAGCGTATGTTAGTTGGATTTTTTTATGGGAAATAACAAAACATAGAAAGGAGAAATTTATATTTTAGGAGTATAATTATGAAACTTATGACTGGTAAGTTGTTTTGGAATACAGGCGTTTCTATACCTTGTTATCCATCGTTAGAAAATGATATGATATGTGATGTGCTTATAGTTGGAAGTGGAGAAGCAGGTGCTCATATAGCGTATTCGTTAGCGAAAATTGGAATGCGTGTTACGCTCATTGAAAAAAGAGCAATCGCATGTGGTAGCACAGTTGCTAATACAGGTTTACTTCAATTTCTTCATGATAAATCGTTAACCTCACTTATCCATACATTTGGTGAAAAAAAAGGGGTACGAGCATATAAGCTTTGTTACGAAGCGTTACGAACAATGGAACAAGTTGTACCGACTCTCGATATTGATCCCCAGTTTATTCCGCGAAGTAGTTTGTATTATGCAAGTAGAAATGAGGATGTATCGTTTTTACAAGAAGAATATAATACGTTACGCCATTATGGATTCCCGGTTGAATATTTTACCGATTCACATATGATGAAGAAGTATTCATTCACAAAACGAGCAGCGTTATACACGCATGGTGATGCCGAGGTGAATCCATATTTATTAGCGCATAGCCTTTTGCATAAAGCAAATCAAATGGGTGCTACTATCCATGAGCATACAGAGGCTGTACATATAAAAAAACGCCAAAATGATTTGATTTGTTATACGAAAACAGGAAATCAAATTGTAGCAAAGAATGTTATTATGGCGACGGGTTATGAAGCACTTTTCGGAAAGAAAGAAAAAAATACAACAGTGGAAACATCTTATGCAGTTGTGACAAATAAGGTAGATTCATTTGAAGGCTGGCACGAACAATCATTAATTTGGGAAACAGCACGGCCTTACTTATATTTTCGAACATATCAAAATCGTATTATTGTAGGCGGATTAGATGAAGCGATGCAAATTCAAACAATTGGTGATACGAAATTATTGCATAAGCGTGACATCCTTATTAACGTTGTAAAAGAGATGTTCCCGCAGTATAAGAATATACAGGCAGACTACTATTGGGCAGCAGCATTTGGTGGTAGTCATGATGGTCTCCCTATTTTAAAAGAAGACAAAAAGATACATAATTTGTTTTACGCATTACCGTATGGAGGTAATGGGACTGTGTATGGAATGGTATTTGCCAAATTATTTGAGCAGTTATTTACAAATAAAGAAAGTGAAGATTTTTCTTTATTTAATCGATAGAAAAAAGGTAGCGAAGTGATGGAATGAGAGATATAAAAAAGTTTTTACAAAAATTACGTCCTGTACAACTCATTGTTTTGTTTTATTTATTAGCAGTAGTTGTATCGGTGATATTGCTTAGTTTCCCGTTTGTTACGAAGGCTGGTGTGAAATGGACATTTATCGATGCCCTCTTTACATCTGTTAGTGCGGTAAGTGTTACGTGATTGTCTGTTGTTACGATTTCAGATACATTTACTACGGCGGGAATTATTATGTTAGCCCTTATTTTACAATTAGGCGGCTTAGGAATTATGGCACTTGGTACGTTCGTTTGGATTATAACAGGGAAAAAGATTGGTTTGCAGAGAAGAAGACTCATTATGGCAGACCATAATCAAGGGAATTTATCAGGCCTTGTAGAATTGATGCGTTCTATTTTAATTGTAATTATTTCGATAGAACTTATTGGAGCAATATTATTAGGTACAAGATTCTTACTATACTTTCCAACTTGGCAAGAAGCTTATTTTCACGGTTTCTTTGCGGCTGTTAGTGCAACTACGAACGGCGGATTTGATTTAACAGGACAATCACTAATTCCGTATAAAAAAGATTACATTGTGCAAATGATTCATATGTTGCTTATTATTTTAGGAGCGATTGGTTTCCCTGTATTAATGGAAGTGAAACAATTCCTTAGTAAAAGGAAACAGCAACTATTTCGTTTTTCATTATTTACAAAATTGACGACAACAACATTTTTTGCGCTCGTGATCGTTGGAACAATTATGATTTTTTTACTAGAACGAAATCATTTTTTAGCAGGGAAATCATGGCATGAAACAGTCTTCTATACATTATTCCAATCTGTGACGACGCGAAGTGGTGGACTTGCTACAATGGATATACGTGAATTGTCACAACCGACGCTTTTATTTATGAGTATATTAATGTTTATAGGAGCATCTCCCAGTTCAGTTGGGGGCGGAATACGTACAACAACATTTGCTGTAAGTATATTATCGTTATACACTTTTGCAAGAGGCGGGAGAACAGTTAGAGTCTTCAAACGTCAGCTACATGAAGAGGACGTGCTGAAAGCATCTGTCGTTATGACGATGGGGATTTTATTATGTGCCACAGCGCTATTTATTTTATCTATTACGGAAAACGTACCACTTATGAGTTTAATTGTTGAAGTGTGTTCGGCTTTCGGGACGACAGGCCTATCGACAGGTATTACGCCAGATTTAACAACGGTTGGTAAACTTGTACTCATTGTACTTATGTTTATCGGGCGTGTCGGTATTTTAACATTTATACTAGCTAGTGGTGGAAGAGAACAGCCACCTCGTTATAAATACCCGAAAGAGAGAATTATTATTGGATAATATGAAACCATTCTACCTACGTTAGGTAGAATGGTTTTTTAGTCGTTAATGCCAAATTGGGGATGCATAAAAGCGTCCTTCTTATTATTTACTTCTTTTTTTAGCAACTCTTGATTTTCTTCTGAAATCCACCCAATATCATTTGTAGGATGGATCCATTCGTCTCCAGCCATAATGGCGGGATCTACTTCATCACTCCAATTGTGAAGTGGACTATTCTCGGAATCATATTTACTGTCTCCGATTACGACGTCATATTGATTTATGAAAGGTTGTTGCATCTTCTTTCCTGTTCCTTTAAAGGATGGAAAATTCATTTGATGCGGGAGCGTTTCATCTAAAATTGGTGACTGAATTTTATCTTCCTTCTTCAAAATAATCGCTCCTTTTTATAATGATTTCTTCATAGGTAGTATTTCCATCTAGCGGCTCTTATGTACTTGTTAACACTTGCCAGTAATAATTATTGCATCTTGTTTCAAACTAGAGTAGAAAGTGAATTATTGAGAGCAGGTGAGTGTATTGGCAAAAAGAAAAGTGAAACAAAATGCGGCAATCAACAATAATAAAACTCCGAAAGAAAGCTTACCAGATGCAGAATTTGCATTAGAGTATGAAGGAGAAAATAGCGCGAAGTATGCAAATCGTAATTCAAAAAAAGGTAAACAAAAATGAGGCGTTTTTTACAAACGCCTCATTTTTTTGTGGGATTATAAAGGTTTTTTTAATTATTTGTAAATTTAGTGTTCGTTATTAGCAGAAAAATGCGAAAAAATATAGAAGTAGCAACGTATTACACAAAAACAAACAACAAACAAAAGATTAATGTTGGTTTAATACTGCTTTTACACTAGTTGTTTATATTTAAATTGTACATAAGATTTGTAAAAGGAGAGAGAGACAGTGAAAAAAACAATCTTTAAAGCTGTAGCAACTGGAATGGTATTTTCGTTATTAATGGGGTGTGGTGCAAAGAAAGAAGAAAGTGCTGGGGCAAAAGTGAAAGATGATAAACTATCTGGATCATTAACAGTTTACACAGCGATCGAAGAAGAACTTGTACCAATTTATCTTGATTCTTTTAAACAGAAGTACCCAGATGTAAAACTGAACATTGTTCGTGATTCAACTGGAGTTATTACAGCGAAATTGCTAGCTGAAGGAAAAAATACACAAGCAGATGTTGTATGGGGAACAGCAGCGTCTAGTCTACTAGCTTTAGATAAAAAAGATATGTTAAAAGGATACTCTCCAAAAGGAGCAGATCGTGTTCTTCCGCAATTTAAAGATGATAAGCAACCAGAAAAATGGGTAGGTAATACGGCATTTATGACGGGAATTGCTATAAATAAAGAAGAATTAAAGAAGAAAAATTTACCGATGCCAGAATCATATGAAGACTTAACGAAACCAGAATATAAAGGAACGCTTGTTATGCCACATCCGGCTTCTTCTGGAACAGGATTTTTAACAGTTTCTGCATGGTTACAAATTATGGGTGAAGATAAAGGCTGGGATTACATGAAGAAACTTCATGATAATATGGCAACTTATACTCATTCAGGATCAAAACCAGCGAAATTAGCAGGCGCAGGTGAATATCCAGTGGGCGTATCAATGGTGTATAGTGCTTTGAAAGAGAAACAAAAAGGTGCGCCAGTTGAAGTTGTATTGCCGAAAGAAGGATTAGGATGGGAAGTAGAAGCGAACGCACTTATTAAAAAAGATAATGCAAAAAATGAAAAATTAGCGCAAGCATTTTTAGATTGGGCAATTACTGATGATGTAATGAAGTTATACTTTGAGAAAAATGGATTTGCGACAATTAAAAATGATTATAAACTTCCAGATGGATTCCCTAAAGATGTAACAGAAAAGTTATACAAAAAGAATGACTTTAAGTGGGCAGCAGAAAATCGTGACAAAATTTTAGAAAAATGGGAAAAAGAGTTTGGCCAAAAAGCAGAACCGAAAAAGTAAGTGAGTGGGAGAGAGAAAAAATGAGCGAATATTTATCAATTCAACACATTCAAAAACAGTTTGATGCATTTACAGCGTTAAAAGATATTTCTTTTACTGTGAAAAAAAATGAGTTTGTATGTTTATTAGGCCCAAGTGGTTGTGGGAAAACGACATTGCTTCGAATTTTAGCAGGGCTAGAAGAGGCAACGACAGGTAGTATAGCTGTGGATGGAAAAGATATTACAGCATTACCTCCTGGAAAGAGGAACTTCGGAATGGTGTTTCAATCGTATGCATTATTTCCGAATTTAACAGCACTTGAAAATATTGAATACGGCTTAAAGACAAAAAAATATGGAAAAGCAGAAGTAAAAGAGAAAGCGCTAGAGGCGTTGGAACTAGTTGATTTACTGAATGTAAAAGATAAATATCCTGCTCAAATGTCTGGTGGACAACAGCAGCGAGTGGCACTTGCACGTGCGCTCGCTCTGTCTCCGGATATTTTGTTACTGGATGAGCCATTATCTGCTTTAGATGCAAAAGTACGTGAAAAGTTACGTAGAGAAATGCGTGATTTGCAAGAAAAAGTAGGAGTAACAACTATTATGGTCACGCATGATCAAGAAGAGGCATTAACGATGGCTGATAAAATTGTTGTAATGAATCATGCGGAAATTATGCAGATTGGAACACCAGAGGAGATCTATCAAAGACCAGCCAATCCGTTTGTGGCAGATTTTATTGGTTCTATTAATTTCTTTTCGAAAAATAATGAAGAACATGCAATTCGTCCTGAACATGTAACAATTGTACAAAATGATGGTATTAAAACGGTTGTGGAAAGTATGGAATTCCGTGGATCTGTATATCGGACAGAAGTGCGAGTCGTAGAAGAAAAAACACATCTTTATAACGAGAAAATTGTAGTGGATATATTGGCATCAGAAGTGGAAAAAACCGCTATTAGAAAAGGAAAGCCGATTCAAATCTCTTTCTCAGAAAATCATATGTTGTCATATGGAAAGAAGGTCATTGTATAGATGGAGATGTTAGAAAATATCAAGGTAGAAAGTACGAAAAAAAAGATTAAGAGACGTATTGGTAAAGAAGAGTGGATACAAAGGCTATTAATTATTGGTATGCTTCTTGCTTTTTTTATCATGCTTGTATTACCGCTATTACAATTGTTTACACAAGCTTTTTACGATAAAGATGGAGCTTTTATTGGTGTTGCGAATTTCAGTAAATATTTCACAACACCAACGCTAGTTCAATCATTACAAAATACAATATGGATTTCGGGCGCGACAACAATTATTGCAGTGACACTCGCTTTCGCTTACGCCTATGCGATTGCTCGTACGAATGTGTTTGGAAAGCGTGTATTTCAATATGTCGCGTTGTTACCACTATTCGCACCAACGATGATGCACGGTATCGCACTGACATATTTATTTGGCAATCAAGGGTTAGTAACGAAAGGAATGTTTGGTTTGTTTGAAGGGATACAAATCCCTTTATATGGACCAGTAGGAATTGTAATGGCTGAAGTCATGTATACATTTCCGCAAGCATTTCTTATATTATTAATTGCTTTTCAAGGCTCTGATTATCGTTTATATGAAGCTTCTAATATGTTAGGAGCGAGTAAAACAAAGCAATTTTTCACTGTTACTTTACCTAGTGTAAAGTACGGATTAATTAGTGCGATGTTCGTTGTGTTTACACTTAGTTTCACTGATTTTGGGGCACCAAAAATTGTTGGTGGTCAATATAATGTACTTGCTACTGACGTATATAAGCAAGTAATTGGACAGCAAAATATGCCGATGGGTGCAACTGTCGGAATGATTTTATTAATCCCAGCTATATTTGCATTTGCAGTTGATCGTATTACGCAAAGAAAGCAGGCAAATCTCTTATCTTCTAAAGCGGTACCTTATAGAATAATAAATAATAAGAAACGAGATGTTATTTCATTCGTATATTGTAGCGTAGTAACGCTTATGATCATTCTATTATTTGTGGCAGTTGGTATTGCTGCAAGTGTGAAAGTATGGCCATATAATATGGGCTTTACATTTGAGCATTTTAACTTTTCTAGTTTAACAGGAGATGGACTTGAAGCGTTTAAAAATAGCGTAATTGTTTCAGCAATCACAGCGGTTATTGGAGCGGTTTTAACATTTATGTTCGCTTATGCGATTGAGAAAATAGATCAGCTACAATTTTTCAGAAAAACAGGTTACTTTTTCTCTATCGTCCCTTTAGCGATACCAGGTTTAGTACTTGGGTTAGGCTATGTTTTCTTTTTTAGTCAACCAACCATACAAATCTTTGGACTTTCCGTAACGAATCCGTTTCATTCTTTATACGGAACAATCGCTGTGCTAGTACTAGTCAATATCATTCATTTTTATTCTGTAACATTTGTTACAGCAACGACAGCTTTAAAGAAATTAGATCGAGAGTTTGAACTTGTTTCTCAGTCGATGGGGATTCCGTTTTATAAAACATTCTTTCGAGTAACAGTACCGATGTGTTTACCAGCGATTTTAGAAATGGTAATGTACTATTTCGTAAATTCAATGGTAACTGTTTCGGCAGTCGTATTCCTATATGCAGCTGATTTTAAACTAGCTGCTGTATCAATTGTAAACATGGATGATGCAGGAAATGTAGCACCAGCAGCTGCAATGAGCGTACTTATTGTTGTTACAAATATTGTAGTAAGAGTTGTATATGAATGGGGAACGAAAGCACTTCGTAACCAAACTTCACAATGGCAAAAAAGATAAATAAGAAGGGTGATGGATTGAATGAAAATAGAAGCAGTTATTTTTGATTGGGCGGGTACGACAGTTGATTATGGATGTTTTGCACCACTGGAAGTATTTATGGAGATTTTCCATAAACGCGGTGTTGAGATTACAGCAGAAGAAGCTCGTAAGCCAATGGGGCTATTAAAAATTGATCATGTAAGGGCGCTTACTGAGATGCCTCGTATTGCGAGTGAGTGGAATCGTGTTTTCGGACAATTACCAACAGAAGCAGATATCCAGGAGATGTATGAAGAGTTTGAAGAAATTCTCTTCGCTATTTTACCGCGCTATGCGTCGCCGATTAATGGAGTAAAAGAAGTGATTGCTTCTTTACGTGAAAGAGGAATTAAAATTGGTTCAACGACTGGTTATACGAGAGAAATGATGGATATTGTAGCAAGAGAAGCGGCCCTACAAGGGTATAAACCTGATTTTCTTGTAACGCCAAATGATGTTCCAGCGGGTCGTCCATATCCGTGGATGTGTTATAAAAATGCGATGGAACTTGGTGTATATCCAATGAATCATATGATAAAAGTTGGAGACACCGTATCGGATATGAAAGAGGGAAGAAATGCTGGAATGTGGACAGTTGGTGTAATTCTTGGCAGTAGCGAGCTTGGTTTAACGGAAGAAGAAGTGGAGAATATGGATTCGGTAGAACTTCGTGAAAAAATAGAAGTAGTTCGCAATCGTTTCGTTGAAAATGGGGCGCACTTTACGATAGAAACGATGCAGGAACTTGAGAGCGTAATGGAACATATCGAGAAACAAGAACTTATTATTTCATAAAAGGGGAATAGGATCATGACTGAAAATCACTACTTATTATTAACACCAGGACCATTAACGACAACAAAAACGGTAAAAGAAGTTATGTTATACGATTGGTGTACGTGGGATGCTGAATATAACACGATGGTGCAAGATGTAAGAGCTAAACTTGTATCGTTAGCAACGAAAGAAGAGGAGAAATATACGACTGTTCTCATGCAAGGAAGCGGTACGTTTTCAGTTGAAGCGGTAATTGGTTCTGTTATTCCTAAAAATGGAAAGTTGCTTGTTTGTACAAATGGTGCGTACGGTAAGCGAATTGTACAAATGGCAGAGATGTTACATATAGATGTGGTCGTTAGTCAAACGGAAGAATGGGAGCCTACTAATATTGCAGAAGTAGAAAAAATATTACAACAAGATAAAGAGATTACACATATTGCAGTTGTTCATTGTGAAACAACAACAGGTATTATCAATCCAATTGTAGATGTATGTAAATTAGGGAAGCAATATGGAAAAGTAACACTAGTTGATGCAATGAGTAGTTTTGGTGGTATTGAAATAGATATCGCTGAGTTGCAAATTGACTTTCTAATTAGTAGTGCGAATAAATGCATTCAAGGGGTTCCTGGGTTTGGCTTTGTTATTGCAAAGCGCGATGAATTGTTGAAATGTAAAGGGCAGGCACGTTCATTATCATTAGATTTATACGATCAGTGGGAGACGATGGAAAATGGCGTTTTACGTCACCTACACATGTTGTACACGCTTTTTATCAAGCACTACTTGAATTAGAAAAAGAGGGCGGAGTAAAAGCGCGTTACAATCGATATTATAACAATCAAAAACTATTAGTGAATAGAATGAGAGAAATCGGATTTAAGTCACTAGTAGATGAAAAATATCAATCGCCTATTATTACATCTTTCATTTATCCAGAAGAGTGGTTTGATTTTGGGCAATTATACAATGAATTAAAGCGTGATGGATTTGTCATTTATCCAGGTAAAATTTCAAAAGTAGATACATTCCGTATTGGAAATATCGGTGATGTACATGAGGCAGATATCGATCGTTTAGTTGATAGTATTGCTAAAGGAGTTGTTATAGGGTGAAAGTATTTTGCTTAGGTGGAGCAGGTAAAATTTGTCGTGAAGCAATTTTAGATTTAGTGCAATTTTCATCTTTTGAGACGATTACAGTAGCTGATTTTAATGAAGAAGAGGGCCTGAAAGTAGTAGAATGGCTCAACGATCCTCGCGTTGATTTTGTGAAAGTAGATGTAACGAATCATGAGGATACGGTTGCAAAAATGAAGGGCTATGACATTGTAATGGATGGCACGACGATAAAGCTAAATGGTTTGTCAACTCGATGTATTGCAGAAGCAGGTTGTCACGGTGTGAATTTGAATGGATTTGGTGAAGAAAATGACGCGCATTCTATATTTGTTAAAAACGGAAAAACATGTTTACCTGGTTTTGGTATGACGCCAGGTGTAACGCAAATGATGGCAATGCATGCAGCAAATCAGCTAGATACTGTAGAATCAGTTCGTGTCAGTCACGGTTCGTATCGTCCGATTGCTTTTTCTGCATCAATTACAGAAACAACGACATATGAATATGATCCACATTTACCATCGCGTACAGTGTATGAAGATGGTGAGTTTAAGCAAGTACCTCCGTTTGCGCGTCCGAGAGAAATAGAATTACCGGCGCCTTATGGTAAGGCAACGCAGTATATAATCCCGCATTCTGAAACGATTACGTTAGCAAAAGCATTGAAAAATAAAGGCGTCAAACTGATAGAGACGAGAGGGACTTGGCCAAAGCAAAATATGCAGCTCGTACGTGCGTTATATGATTACGGTATATTGCGTAATGATCAAGTTGAAATAAATGGGGAAGAAATCGGCATTATGGATTGTATTTCGAAGTATTTATTACAATCGCAAGAGGGACAAGAAACAGAAATTTACGGTTATGCACTTCATGTAGAAGTAATAGGTATGAAAAATAATGAGAAACAAAGGCACGTATTATATCATACACACCCGTTATCTGATGGATCTGTTGTAGGATGGGAAAAATTAAGAGCTTATACGAGAAACGTAGGTATTCCATTTGGGATTGCTACAGAGTTAATCGCAAAAGGGAATGTAAAGAAAGTTGGGGTTGTGACACCTGAGGAAGCTTTTGTAAATACACAAATTATTTTTGATGAGCTAGTAAAGCGTAGTATTCATATTCATGAAGAAGTTTTTACTGAAAAAGAAAGTTATAACTTTGTATAAGTAAGGTAGTTTATGCGGTAGAAATCAATGGGGTGAGGCTATGTCTGTAGTAGGTGAAGAAAGAAAGCGAACCATTCTTGAGAAGGTAGAGTTTAAAGGGAAAGTAAAAGTTTCAGAGTTAGCGAGAGAGTTTGCTGTATCGACAGAGACAATTCGCCGTTATTTAGAAGAATTGGATCGTGAAAAGAAGTTGAAGAAAGTGTATGGGGGAGCCGTCCAACTTCCGGGAGCTGGAATAGAGGCACCAATGTTAGAACGAGAGATGCTGCATATAGAAGAGAAGAAGAGAATTGGATATAAAGCGGCAACGTTTGTGGAAGATGGAGATGTGATTGCGATTGATGACGGAAGTACACCACTTCAAATGGTGCCATATCTTGTTCATCGTAAAAATTTAACGATTGTAACAAGTTCATTTCCAGTAGCCACACAATTAATTTCTTCTATTAATAAAAAGATGTTTCATGGTGAGGTTTTATTTATTGGTGGAAAAATATCTCCAAAGCATTCACGTGTGTCAGGATCTATTTCGCAGCAAGTAATCCAGCAATTTCATTTTCATAAAGCATTCGTGTCGATTGATGGATTGTTACCTGGTTTTGGGGTTTCTAGTTTTGAATTAGAAAAGGCAAAGCTGTCAGAAGCGATGTTGAAATTAGCAGAGAAAACATATATTTTATGTGATCATACAAAAGTAGGGGTAAAAGGAAATTACCGAATAGCAGCGTTTTCGCGTATTCAACATGTAATTTGTGATAAGAAAATGCCCTATAGTTTTGAAGAGGAAGTCAAAAGGCATAATATTCAATGGACAATTTGCTAAATAAATGGAACTCCCACCTGATTTTGAGGTAGGAGTTTTACTGTCCGCAAAAAGTGGGGTAAAAGATTTGGATTTATGCAAAAAGTGGACACATTTTCTCATCTCTTTCATATAATTTACCAATACAAAAAAAGTTGGTCGAAGGAAAGAAGGGGAAAGTATGTCAGAACGGATATATAATAAACTTGTATTGTATGCAAATATTTTGCAAAAAATTGGTTTTATTAATGAAAAAGAAAAAAGTGAAATTCTTTATACGATAGGTAAAAAGGCCCTCTGAATAAAGGGCCTTTTTATTTTTTTCTTTGGAAATATAAATTTAATGTAATATTCTCATTGACGATGATAATGATATTCATTATCATTTATTTGTAGACAATTGATAAGTGTTATCAATTGTAAATTTATATATGATAGGGGATATTATTTTGAAAAAAAATATATGAAAGCGTTAGTAGTAGCAACAACATTAGCAATTCCATTTGCTGCATACTCTACTCCAGCATTAGCAGCACTAAAAGTTGAAGCAAATCAATCGGTCGTAGCAGCTAGTGAACGTACATACGATACTGAGATTAAAATATATAAGGACCAAAAAGACGAGCCATCTATGGTTTCTCAATATATAAAAGATCCTAAAGTAGCGATTGCAGACGGGAAAAAAATTGTTACTGTAACAATACAAGATAGCGATTATTTTCAATATCTTAGAATAGAAGATAAAAACCAACCAGGTGTATTTCATGATGTGAAAGTTTTGTCAGAAGATAAGAGGAAAAATGGAACGAAAGTAGTTCAATTTGAAATTGGCGAGTTTGAGAAGAAGCACAATATGCAAATGCATATACTTATTCCGGCCATTGGATACGATCACAAATATCAAGTTCAATTTGAAATTAAAGATCCAACTGTAGGTGACAAAGAAGCAGAGAAACCAGATGATAACTCTAATTCAGGCAATACGGAAACGGACAATCCAGTTGATAATCAAAATATGATAACAGATAACAAATTAAGAGAACTTGTTAATAAAAAAGTATTTAATAGAAAAGATTTAAATACACCAATTACGAAAGAAGAGTTATTACAAGTAAAGGACTTGTTTTTAAATACGAATGAGATTCTTGATTATAGTGCATTGAAATATATGCCAAATTTAAAATCTTTAACAGTTGCGAATGCGAAGATAACAGATCCGTCGTTCTTTGCGAACTTAAAGCAACTAAATCATTTAGCTTTACGTGGTAATGAATTTTCAGATGTAACGCCACTTGTAAAGATGGATAATTTAGAATCTCTTGATTTAAGTAATAATAAAATTACAAATGTTGCACCATTAGTTGAAATGAAAAATGTAAAAAGTTTATATCTATCAGGAAACCAAATAGAAGATGTAACAGCATTATCGAAAATGGAACAACTAGGTTACTTGAATTTAGCAAATAATAAAATTACGAACGTTGCTCCATTAAGCGCGTTGAAAAATGTAACATACTTAACTTTAGCAGGTAATCAAATTGAAGATATTAAACCGTTATATTCATTACCTTTAAAGGACTTAGTATTAACGCGTAATAAAGTTAAAGATTTATCGGGTATTGATCAAATGAATCAATTAAATAAATTATTTATCGGGAAAAATCAAATAGAAGATGTGACACCACTTGCTAAAATGACTCAACTTACAGAATTAGATTTACCTAATAATGAGTTAAAGAATATTACGCCATTATCAAATCTAATAAACTTACAAAAACTTGATTTAGAAGCAAATTATATTTCAGACTTATCGCCAGTTAGTAAGTTGAATAAGTTAGTATATTTAAGTTTTGTTGCAAATGAAATCCGCGATGTTAGACCAGTAATAGAACTAAGTAAGAAAGCTTATATTAATGTTCAAAACCAAAAGGTCTTTCTAGAGGATACAGAGGTAAATAAAGAAGTAAAAGTACCTATATACGAAAAAGACGGAGAGGTATCTACAAAAATCCGTCTGAAGAGTGATGGTGGTACGTATAGTCATGGTGTAGTGAAATGGAGTACACCAGGTGAGAAAGTATATGAATTTGGAGTGAAAGATCCATTTGCGGATACAGGAATCTTCTTTACAGGATCGGTAATTCAAAATGTGGTAGAAGGTAAAGGGGATAATACTTCTAAAGAAGATGAAAAAGTAGAAGTAGTAACATTTAAAGATGTACCAAAAGGACATTGGTCAGAAGAAGCGATTACGTATTTAGCGAAAGAAAATATTTTCAAGGGATATGGAAATGGACAATTCGGATTCGGGGATAGTATTACTCGTGGACAAGTTGCGTCTTTAGTACAAAGGTACTTGAAATTAGAAAATAAAATAGAACAGAAAGAGAGATTTACAGATACGAAAGGGCATATGTTTGAGCATGAAATTGCTACAGTTGCGCAAGCTGGAATTATGCAAGGAGATGGAACTAAGGAATTTCGTCCAGATGGAGTATTAACTCGATACGAAATGTCTGTAGTACTGTATAAAGTATTTCAGTTAAAAGAAGCTGGAAATAATAAAGTGAACTTTACAGATGTACCGACTGGTCATTGGGCAGAAGGATATGTGAAAGCGTTAGCGGATAATAATATATCAAAAGGTGATGGAAAAGGAAACTTTTTAGGTGATGATTTCGTAACACGTGAACAATATGCACAGTTTTTATATAATGCAATAATGAAATAAAAGATGAGAAAATACGTTATTCTTTGATTTAAAAAGAATAACGTATTTTTTATGTATAAAATGAAATAGGAAATAGACAGGAGTATAGACATATGAATGGCCCATTTTAAAGAAGAGCTATGAAACTATATTGACAAAAAGGCATTCTCATGTGATAATTCAATTAAATTTTTAGAATAATCAAAAAAATATTCCTTTTACATAGAAAGGATTCGAACATTATATAAATATTATGCCGGGGGTGACGAAATGTTATTTTTTCTAAAGAAATGGAATGAATTAAAAGATGTGAAATCTGAATTGGCACTTCGTGATTGGTTTTATGGTACAAAAATTAGTTTATCACTCTGTACGTCAAAAGAGCCGTTAACTTTTTTAGTAAACGTTGAGGGAAGAGATAAAGGGTTATTTTCGGAAGAAGACTTTATTGTTGTTAATTGTATGTGTGAGCCAGTATTTGAAAATGAAGAAAAACCAGCTGCAGAATCGTTTATGCATGCGGATATTTATAAAAAAAGTAGTGCAGAATGTATTTTACAAGTGCAGACTGTAGATAGCCATTTAATATCAGAGTTATATGGAGAAGAAAGGGAAGTAACATTCGATAAACGTAGCGTGGAACGTGTTTTTGGAAAAGAAGGTATAACAGAAATGACAATTCCAATTGTAGAAGATGAGAAAAAATTCGCTGATTTATTAGAAAATAATGTACCGAATTTTATTGAAGGTGGAGGAGTAGTTCTTGTTCATAATTATGGCATGATTGTGTGGGGGAAAACTCCAGAAGAAGCGAAAAAATGGCTAGAGGGTATAGAATATTTAATGAACTACCATGTAAAGTTGTTAATGATAAAAGGTGCAAAGAGCTCTGTTATATAAAATGTTTGTGATGTCGTTACAAGTCAACAAATAAATGAAAGCGTTTTAAAAATAATTTCACTCATAAAATATAGGTCTCCTTATTATATATAGATTACATGTTGACATGTAAGGAGGAACATATTTTGCGAGTTAAATATCATTTTCTGCCAAAACAGCAAGTAACATTTTGCAAAATCAACGATTCAGGTGAAGAGGCTTTGCATATTATGAATGAAACGGGATTTCGGGCAATCCCTGTATTAGCAGAAGATGAAAAGAAATTCATCGGGATTATTTATAAAGTAGATCTTTTAGAAAAGAAGTGTGAAAGCGGATTAGAGAAATTAAGTACGGAACATATGCTGGAAGATTCCTCTGCATTTATTTTTGAAAAGGATTCTTTTTTTAGAGCATTTTATGTTATTCGTCGACTTCCATTTTTAGCTGTGCTAAATGAATATAATGAATTTGTCGGTATCTTAACGCATTCCAATATATTTGATGTTATTGAAGATTCATTCGGTATGCGGACGGGTGGTTATATATTAACAATTGCAACACAAGATTGTAAGGGGACGATTAAAGAACTTGGGACATTGTTGAAAGCTTTTAATATCGGTGGACTATTTACGCTAGATAACGGTGATCAATATATCCGCCGCGTTATCGTAAATATAGCAGATGAGTTAAATGAAAAAAGATTGAAGCAATTAATCGAAAAAATAGAGAAAAAAGGATTCAGGGTGAGCCATGTAGATTATATTTAAGGTGGAAAGGAAAGGTACCAACTTGCAATATGCAGATTGGTACCTTTTTTAGTGTGAGTAATGAATCTTATTTTGAAACAGGAGGCGGAGATAATGCTAAATCAGATAAAAAAATAAAATCTGCATGTTCACGAATGCTAGGAATAGAAGACTCTATAACACGTGATGTAATTTCACCTGGAGGTCCGACGTGTCCGATAGCTACCATAATTGGTTTTTCTTGAAGTTTTTTAATGAGTAATTGGGCTTGTTTTGAAATATGTGCCGCTGTATAAACATCATCAAAAAATAATTGGTTTTCAATAATAGGCACTCCTAATTCTTTCCCGATTTTTGGGACAACACTTTTAGGATTTGTTTTGCTATCTAAATAAAATAAACCGTGTTTTTTACAAGCTGCAAGTATAAGCCTTACAATTCTTTCGTCCGCGGTCACTTTTGATCCCATATGATTGTTCATCCCAATTGCATGTGGTACTTCTTGAATCGCTTGTTCGAGTCGGTTATTTATTTCTTCGTCGCTTAAATCAGTTGTAATTGCTTTTGGTCCAAGCCATTCTTTTTTACCTTTAATAGGTTCCATAGGCATATGTATAATAACTTCGTGCCCTTTCTTATGAGCCGCTATCGCATCTTCCTTTGTGGAAGGGAGAAAAGGCATAACGGCAACAGTTAGTGGAATAGGGAGTGATAACATTTTATCAGTCCCCTTCATATTATTACCGAAGTCATCAATGACAATAGCGACTTTGTTTGTATGGGCCTTTGCTTGAACAGGAAATAAGAAGGCTGGTAAGAACATAGTAAATATAAGCAATGCAATCGTATATTTGCGCATATGAATATTTCCTTTCTATTTTATCCCGCTATTTGCGAGCGGTGAGGAATGAACAAAATCCCCAATGATTAAATTTCACTTTATCAATCATCATTATGTTTTGCGTTTTTATATAAATTAAACAAAAAATGTCGAAGAAAAGTATATGGAAAATAGAAAATCCGCTATTTAATTGGTATTTG
Organism: Bacillus cereus group sp. TH152-1LC; assembly: GCF_027710505.1. Classification (NCBI taxonomy): domain Bacteria; kingdom Bacillati; phylum Bacillota; class Bacilli; order Caryophanales; family Bacillaceae; genus Bacillus; species Bacillus cereus group sp. TH152-1LC. The sequence goes on from NZ_JAQFNK010000011.1 coordinate 113,726, forward strand.
TAAAAAAAGAAGATGAAAAAAATGTCTATTATTGCGAATGTATTTACAAAGATAGAATAATTTGTAATAATTCTCAAAGTGAGGGTAAAGATTTGTAAATTACAGGGAGAAAATGTTAAATTTTCTGATTCTTCAAATTCAAATATGATTAAGTAGTTAAAAGGCCGATGGAGAAGTGAAGTAGAGAGCATGGAAGTATAATAAGGGGGATATGAATGTTTACTGTAAAAAGGAAGTACACATTAGAAAAGCTTTCACGTGATATTCATATGAAACGTGAAGAAATGATTCAATTAGGTTTAACGAGTGGGTTAAATAGTATGGAGACGATTCAAGTGAGTCAAGAATTGGACAAGCTTATTTTACAGTACCAGTGTTATAAAGAAAAACAAACACCAAAATGGTTATCGATTATAAAGGTACCTATTTTTCAAATTGGGTATGAAGGGAAATCGAGTAATTTTTGGCGAATGCTTGTGGCGGGTTTTATGAAATAAGTATAATTACCCTTTTGGGAGAAGGATAATTATACTAAGTGTAACGGAATTTCGATATGAACTGTCGTTCCTTCGTTTTCTATACTGTCGATAAAAATATACCCATTGTACATCTCTACAATTCGTTTACATATGACAAGTCCAAGACCTGTTCCAGTATCTTTATTAGTAAAGAACGGATGAAAGAGGTGTTTTTGAATATGTTTTGGAATTCCTTTTCCAGTATCTTTAATTTGCAATTGTGCGTGTGTTTCATTGTTTGTTACGGAAATAGTTAGTGTGTCACCAGAAGTCATGGCTTCAATTGCATTTTTTGTAATGTTTAAAACCACTTGTTTCATATGGTCTTTTGAGCAACGGATATGAACAGGATGGTCTGGTAAATGTAAATGGAATACAATGTTATGTAGATTCGCCTCAGATTGAATAATTAATGCTACCTCATTTAGAATGTTTCTCACATCATATGTTTGTTCAATGATTGCAGTTGGCTTTCCAAGAATAAGAAATTCGCTTACAATTTCATTAATCCGTTCTATTTCTTGTTCGATGACGGAAAAATAGAACTGGTCTTGTTCATCTTTATATTTCTCTTTTAATAGAGCGACGAGTCCTTTAATTCCGGTAAGGGGATTACGGATTTCGTGGGCTGTACTAGCTGCAAAAGTGCCAACCAATTCAATTTTTTGTAGTTCATTTTGTTGTCTTTCCAGTTTTGTTTGACGTTTTAACAACATATATTGAGCAAGTAAAAATAAAATAGACATTAAAAATAAAGTAGCTATACACTCTATTGAAACCCACTGATATAATGTTTTTTGATGGATAGGCAATGGAGAAACAGAGACCTTCCAATTTAATCTTTGGAGAGGGGTAGTAAGCATATTAGAATGTGCATCACTTGTTTCGTTATTGTCATCGGTTAGAAAAACTACATCATATTTATCAGTTACCTCAAAGTGGTATTGTGGCTTAATGGCGTTTAAAGATGCTGAAATGTAGTCAAAGCGTAAACTTGCTAACAATAAGCCTGATAGCTCTTTCTGTTTATTGAAAATGGGAGAAGCAATCATAATAGCTTGATGTCCAAGAACACGATCTGTAATGACTGATGATACAGTTGTTTTCTTCGTCTGTAACGCGTCTTGAATATATTTACGATCTGAGACATCAACAGGTGGTCGGTCGCCTTCGGATGCGACTGTAATGATACCTTTTGGTGTAGCGTAATATAGACCAGAAAAACGTGCATCGTTTCCATCTGTATCATGTACAATTTGTTTCACACCATTTATATTTCCAGTCTCGGTTCCTACGACCTTTGAGAGCATTTCTAATGCGGAAATTGCTTCACCAAGGTGATGATCTAAATAGTCTCTATATAAAAAGAGAACCGTGTGAGCAGATAGTTTGTTTTCCTGCTTCATTTTATATGAATGATATGAATAAAATGTAGCGCCAATCCCTATCGTTGGTAGGATAACAAGCAATATATATAAAACTATACTGTGGAATTTGACTTTCAAATTTGGTACTCCTTCTTTTTTATTATCATTATATATAAACTATGTTAAAATTGTCATGTTTTTATTCAAGAATCATTCATAATATATTTGGGGAGAGGAAATGAATGAGTGAATACTCATTCGGAATTTACATGAAGTACTAAGCTGTTTTTTCTTTTTATTACTGAGAATTTAAGTGAAGGGTTGAAAGTTGTATGACATCAAATAATGAACGAGAAGATATTTCTCAATCTCTAAAAGTATTTATTGCATTATCTCGTGTACATCGTTCTGTTATGGATACTACAAATAAATCTATACAAAGTAACGGGTTAAATCCAACTGAATTTGCTGTATTAGAACTGCTATATCATAAAGGCGGTCAACCACTTCAGCAAATTGGTGAGCGCATTTTAATAGCTAGTGGCAGCATTACATATGTTGTAGATAAGCTAGAGAAAAAGGGACTAGTAAAGAGAATTCCGTGCCCGAATGACAGACGTGTTATTTATGCACAATTAACTGAGTCTGGAGAGAAATTTATTGCTTCTATTTTTCCAGGGCATGAGCAAGTTATACATCAGTCTTTTGAAATGTTAACGAAAGAAGAAAAGGATGAATTACTTGATCTATTAAAAAAGATTGGAAAGTATGAAAAGTAATAGTATGTTCCAAAGGAGCTTTGGATGATGAAATCCAAAGCTTTTTTGTTTACATATAATTATGACAGCATCTGCCGTATTTTGCTGAAGAATAAGAGGAGATTTGCAAGTAAGCATTGAATTATAGTAAGGATGCACATAATGGAGAGGAGGCTCGTTCATGTCATTTAAAGACTATGAATATAAACGGCCAAATATTGAAGAATTAAAAGAGAAGTTTACTGTTGCGTTAGAGAAATTTGATAACGCCAAAACGGTAGAAGAACAAAAACAAGTCATCAATTCAATTAACGAAATTCGCAACGACTTCGGTACAATGGGGAACCTTTGTTATATTCGTCATTCTGTTGATACGACAGATGTTTTTTATAAGGAAGAGCAAGATTTCTTTGATGAATTCTCTCCAGTTGTACAAGGATATGGTACAAAGTATTATCATGCGTTAATTCATTCTCCATTCCGTGAAGAATTAGAAGCATATTATGGAAAGCAATTATTTGCTTTAGCGGAGTGTGATTTGAAAACATATTCTGATGAAGTGGTGAAAGATTTACAATTAGAGAATAAATTGTCTTCACAATATACGCAGTTATTAGCATCTGCGAAAATTGACTTTGCAGGAGAAGAAAGAACGTTATCACAGCTTATTCCATTTATGCAAGGGAAAGAAAGAAGTGAACGTAAAGTAGCAAGTGAAGCATATTACGGATTTTTAGCTGAGAATGAGGAAGAGTTAGATCGTATTTATGACGAGCTCGTTAAAGTGAGAACGAAAATCGCCAAATCTTTAGGGTTCAAAAACTTTGTTGAACTTGGATATGCAAGGATGTACCGTACAGATTATAATGCGGAAATGGTGGCGAATTATCGTCAGCAAGTACTTGATTATATCGTTCCAGTTACAACGGAATTAAGAAAACGACAACAAGCACGTATCGGTGTAGAGAAGTTAGCGTATTACGACGAAAACTTTGAGTTTGCTACTGGTAATCCAACTCCAAAAGGAGATGCGGATTGGATTGTTAATCATGGGAAAACGATGTATAAAGAGTTATCGGCTGAAACGGATGAATTTTTCAATTTCATGCTAGATAATGATTTATTAGATTTAGTTGCGAAAAAAGGAAAAGCTGGTGGCGGATATTGTACATATATTGAGAATTATAAAGCGCCATTTATTTTCTCAAACTTCAACGGAACATCTGGCGACATTGATGTATTAACACATGAAGCTGGTCATGCTTTCCAAGTATATGAAAGCCGTAAGTTTGAAATTCCAGAATACAATTGGCCAACGTATGAAGCATGTGAAATTCATTCTATGAGTATGGAATTTTTTACATGGCCATGGATGAAGTCATTCTTTGAAGAAGATGCAGATAAATATTATTTCTCTCACTTAAGTTCAGCACTTCTGTTTTTACCATACGGTGTATCTGTCGATGAATATCAACATTATGTATATGAAAATCCAGAAGCATCACCAGAAGAGCGTAAGACAGCATGGCGTAATATAGAGAAAAAGTATTTACCACATCGTGATTATGAAGATAATGATTATTTAGAGCGCGGTGGATTCTGGCAACGTCAAGGGCATATTTATAGCTCACCGTTTTACTATATTGACTACACGTTAGCACAAATTTGCGCACTGCAATTTTGGAAACGTGCAAGAGATAATAGACAAGAAGCCTGGGAAGATTATGTAAATCTGTGCCAACAAGGTGGAAGTAAATCATTCTTGGAATTAGTAGAAGTTGCAAATTTAACATCACCATTTGCTGAAGGTTGTGTGAAAAGTGTCATTACAGAAATTGAAGCGTGGCTACATGCGATTGACGACACAAAATTGTAAAAAACATGCGCTTTTTTTCACATGTTTAACATCGACATAACGAGAAAATGATGAGATAATAAAAGAAAATTCAGAATACTAAAGAGGTGTTTCTAATAAGGAGCACCTCTTTTCACCAACAAAAAGGGGGGAAAGAAGTATGCTTCAATCTAATATGGATGTGAGTTTAGAAAGTTTGGTGAACTCGTTACAGTCTACCCGAAGCACGCTATTATCAGAAATTGAAATGTTAAATGATACAGAAGTGAATGTAAAGCCGCGCCGAGATAAATGGAGTATTATTCAAATTTTGCATCATTTACATTTAGTTGAACAATCTGTCACGTCTGCCCTTGTATATGCTTTACAAAAAAATGAAAGAAACACGACTCCATTTAAAGACCTCCAACTTACGCTTGATCGCACACATAAACGAGAAGCTCCTCAGCAGATGGAACCAACAGAAACGTTAATGAAAAAACAGCAAGGAATTCAATTACTAGAACATTCACGGCAAGAACTACTACACGCGCTTCATAGTGTAATAGATGAAAAAGATCTATTTGAAAATGGATTAAAGCATCCTGTTTTTAATGATCTGAATTTGTATCAGTGGGTTCAATTTCTTGATTTGCATGAACAAAGACATCTTACGCAGTTAAAAGAGGCGAAACACGCAATTTTACAGCGATAATTAGAAGGAAGTGGGAGACCACTTCTTTTTTGATACGTGCATAGTTTTCTTTCTTATTTTGGAATACTACATGGAGAAAGAAAAGAAGGAGTTGAAAAGTATGTCCAAGAAAAAGAAAGAAGAAGAGCGCGCTTGGAAAGCACGTAAAGAAAATCAAAAACCACATGGAAAAGTGAAAGCCTTTGCTGAATTAGTTGAAGGAACAGAAAAAACGTGATGATTTTTTCATCACGTTTTTTGTATGAGTGGAAAAGTTAATAAAAAGGTTGTACCAGTCCCTTTTTCACTTATAATATCAATTTTTCCATTCATAGCTTGCACAACGCTGAATACGACCATCATTCCAAGACCAGTCCCTTTGTCTTTTGTTGAGTAGAAAGGGGATCCAAGGCGTTTTACTTGTTCTTGATCCATGCCAACTCCTGTATCTTTTATATATAATTGAATATGTTTATGATCAGGAACTAATGTGAAATAAAGATCACCGCCTTTTGGCATGGCCTCAATGCAGTTTTTTAAAATATTTAACAAGCATTGATTTAGTTTTTGTTTTTCTCCCGCGATAAAAAAAGAAGTACTTTGCTTTATATAATGAGTACGCACATTTGCTAAATTAGCAAGCGGTGTAATTAGCGATAATGCATGTAATAGTTCTTCTTCTAACTGTAATCTTTGTTCTTTTTCAATACTTGGTTTTGCAAAGGTTAAATAATCTGTAAGAACATGGTTTGCTTGTTCGATTCCGTTGATGGCTATGTCGATATATAATTTTCGCTCTTGCTCAGTGCATGTATCTGATTGTAAAAGTTGTAAAAATCCTTTCGTTGAAGTTAATGGGTTGCGAATTTCATGAGAGATGGATGCTGCCATTTCACCAATTAAATGAAATTTTTCAGCATTCATAAGTTCGTTTTGTAGACGGACTTGAGTTTGTAATATGTGTAATAAATATAAAATAAGGATGGTACCAAGTATCGTACATAACTCATACACAATAATATGTGGTATATAATCAGCCTTATTTGTAACCTTTGAAAGGAAGAAAGGTATCCAACTAAATCCGTATGTGAGACTGTAGATAATAGCAAGTATTATTTTTATACGATTAGAAGTTCGATTGAAAAATTTGTATGTAAATAGTAGAACAATAAATAGAAGGATAGAACCGATAAGCGATGGGAAAACACCTATTCCTCCTAATAAGAAGCGGTATATATTTAATACCACTAATATTGATCCACCGGCAATAGGACCTCCGGTTAATGTACCGACAACTAATACGATATGACGCATATCAAATTGAAATCCATAATCTGTTTTTGCTGCGAAAGTGATACATAGTATAGTAACGAGGCAACATAATACAATAAATATAGCTGAATTTAATTTAGGAGAGCGTTTCCCTTTTTGATTCCAAAATAAATGGTATACGAGCATGGTAACAAGGATGAATAATATATTTAAAAAGAGATAAATAATAAAGGATTTCAGTGGGATGCCTCCTCTCTTCTCATATTAAATTAATCATACTATAAAATGAAAGAAATGAAATGAGAAATAGCGGAAAAATCAGAAATTTTTTCTGGTAGTATACAATATGTTACAATAAGCTTTGTCAATGAAAGAAGGAATTCCGTGCAATGCGCGGGAGAGGTTCGCGAACTCCCTCTATAAAAAACTATGGAAACAACAATATCTTTAGGTATTGTTTTGTTTTTTTATTGTGACAGTTCAAGAACGTTCTTTCTTCTTATTCGTAGTAGAGAAGGAGAATGAGTGAAATGAAAAAAGAAAAGGCAGTTGTTGTTTTTAGTGGAGGACAAGATAGTACGACATGTTTATTTTGGGCAATAGAGCAGTTTGCAGAAGTAGAGGCTGTAACGTTTAATTACAATCAACGTCATAAGCTAGAAATTGATTGTGCAGCGGAAATTGCAAAAGAGCTAGGAATTAAACATACGGTACTAGATATGAGTCTATTAAATCAACTTGCTCCAAATGCGTTAACGAGAACGGATATGGAGATTACACATGAAGAAGGTGAATTGCCATCGACGTTTGTAGATGGACGAAATTTACTATTCTTATCATTTGCTGCTGTATTAGCAAAACAAGTTGGGGCACGTCATATTATAACGGGTGTATGTGAAACTGATTTTAGTGGTTATCCAGATTGCCGTGACGTGTTTGTGAAATCGTTAAACGTTACTTTAAATTTATCCATGGATTATCCGTTCGTAATTCATACACCACTTATGTGGATTGATAAAGCGGAAACATGGAAATTATCAGATGAACTTGGAGCATTCGAGTTTGTTCGAGAAAAAACATTAACATGTTATAACGGAATCATTGGTGATGGTTGCGGTGAATGTCCAGCATGTCAACTTCGTAAAGCAGGATTAGATACGTACCTACAAGAACGCGAAGGAGCGAGTAACTAATGGATAACTTCTTTGGATTTCGCATCGTAGAAGATTTGCAAAAAATGGACAAGGATATTCAGCGTAAACAGCTTAAATATCATAATAAAAGAGTAATGGTCAGCAAGGAATTTACATTTGATGCAGCACACCATTTACACTGTTATGAAGGGAAATGTAAAAACTTACATGGTCACACATATAAAGTTGTATTTGGTATTAGCGGATATGTGAATGAAATAGGTCTTGCGATTGACTTTGGAGATATAAAAGAAATTTGGAAGAATGAAATAGAAATTTATTTAGACCATCGTTATTTAAACGAAACGTTACCAGCGATGAATACGACTGCTGAGAACATGGTCGTTTGGATTTACGAAAAGATGGCAGAAGCATTAATAAAAGATAATCGTGCGAACGAATATAAAGGAGCTCGCGTTGAATTTGTTCGTCTTTTTGAGACGCCAACTAGTTATGCGGAAGTAAGACGGGAGTGGATGCTCGATGAGTAAAATCTCTGTCTTGGAAATATTTGGTCCGACCATTCAAGGTGAAGGAATGGTTGTGGGACAAAAGACGATGTTTATCCGTACAGCAGGTTGTGATTATAGCTGTGCATGGTGTGATTCTGCTTTTACGTGGGATGGATCGGCTAAGGATCAAATTAGACAGATGACAGCAGAGGACGTTTGGAATGAGCTTGTAGAAATTGGTGGCGAAAATTTTTCTCATGTTACGATTTCAGGTGGAAATCCAGCATTGTTGAAAAATATTGAGTTTCTTCTTTCTATATTAAAAGAGAATGGAATGCGGACGGCAATCGAAACGCAAGGAAGTAAATGGCAAGATTGGTTACTTCAAATTGATGAGATAACGATTTCTCCAAAACCACCAAGTTCGGCAATGAATACTGATTTTCAAAAGTTAGATGCTGTTATTCAGAAACTAGCAGGAAAAGATATTAGTTTAAAGGTAGTAGTATTTGACGACTATGACTTTGAGTATGCAGTTAAGATGCACGAACGTTATCCAGATGTACCATTTTTCTTACAAGTAGGGAATGATGATACAAAAACAGTGGATGATGCGATGCTGATTAAGAAATTATTAGATAAGTATGAGTGGCTTATTGATAAAGCTGTAAACTGTAAAGAGATGAATGATGCAAAAGTATTGCCGCAGCTGCATGCGTTAGTATGGGGAAATAAACGCGGAGTATAATGAGAAGGGATGTTTAAAATGGCAGGAAGATTAGATGAAGATTTAAAAGATGTAACGTTACTAGGAAATCAAAATACAAAATATTTATTTGAATATAGCCCAGAAATTTTAGAGGTGTTTGATAATAATCATCCAAACCGTGATTATTTTGTGAAATTCAATTGCCCTGAATTTACAAGTTTATGTCCGAAAACAGGCCAACCAGATTTTGCGACAATTTATATTAGCTACATTCCAGAACAAAGAATGGTAGAGAGTAAATCTTTAAAGCTATATTTATTTAGTTTCCGCAATCACGGTGACTTCCACGAAGATTGCATGAACGTTATTATGAATGATTTAATTAAATTAATGGATCCACGTTACATTGAGGTATGGGGTAAATTCACACCACGTGGAGGGATTTCAATTGATCCTTACTGCAACTATGGTCGCCCAGGAACGAAATATGAACAAATGGCAGACTACCGCATGATGAACCATGATCTATATCCAGAAACAATTGATAATCGTTAATATATAATAGAAAGAAAGGATCTGTATGTTATACAGATCCTTTCTTTCTATTATATTATGCATTTTGATTAATGACAGTATAGTTTTTATGACTTACAACTGTAAGAGGTTCCATATCTAGTTCTCTAAAATTTTCCATAATTGTTATATCTACAATAACGGAGTTTTGATTTACTTTTTGAACACGGCCTTGCATTCCACCTTTAAATTCAATGATATCTCCAGTTTCTGCGATCTGCATAAGCAACTCTCCTTGTTACAGTTTTCCCAAAAAAGAATAATTTTGGGTTTTTTTTATTTCCTCCTATTTTGAACCATATTGTCCAGTTTGTAAATGTTTCCAAAGTAAAAATTCGAAAAATATTCACATTTTGTAAGAGAATATGCAAGAACTCCATGTTAATAGAAAAAAGAATGGTTTAAATGCGAACATCTTTATATAGGGTTATAATAAAAAATATACAATAACCTACTAAAGTGGGAGAAATTAGAGGCGGTAAAATGATGTTTGAATTTGTGGGGAGTGTTATAGCATTAACTTTATTTGTATTTTCTTATATAAATTTAAAAAAGATTCGTCATCATGAAACGACTACATATTTTGATGGGATGGATGGTATACATGCTGGGGTCACAAATGAGAGTGGCGGGGACATGTAAAGGTGTATAACTTTCTTTTTTTGCGTGGTATGATATTTAAAAATAGTACATAATAGAGTTCGTAAGTGATGAATGGAGAGTGGAAAGAATGAAGATTTCTTTTATTCGTCATGGTCGCTTAGATCGTACTATAGAACCAATGACGGTTACATCCTTTCATGAATGGATGAAAGGATATGACTTACATACTACAACAGAACAAGCAACTGTACCAATGGAAACAAAGGAAGCTGTTGAAGCAGCAAAATTGATTGTAACGAGTGATCAAAGGTGTGCTGTACAGTCAGCAGCTGAATTAATGAATTCTTTATCCTTTATGCAAAATTCTCTTTTTAGGGAAGCGGAAGTTCCGACGAGTTTTTATGCTCCGAAAGGGTTGAAGTGTAAACCTAACATATGGATGTTTATCGGACGAACATTATGGATACTTGGTTACCATAAAGATGTTGAGTCTTATAAGGAAGTAAGAGAGAGGGCAAGGCAAGCGGCTTACTTATTACATCGTTACGCCCTCGTACACGGAAGTATTGCTCTTATAGGTCATAATTACATTCATGCAATGGTTGGGGCGGAACTGAGAGCGATGGGATGGTCTGGTTCTCCTATTTTACATAGGAAGCCATGGGGATGTACAACCTATACATTCCACGAAGTGATGGGTGGTAATGCATTACATACAAATTTAACATAAAAGCACACGATTTATATAAATCGTGTGCTTTCTTTTTAAGATATAGAAACTTTGATGTTTAATGTTTTTACGAGATGTGCATAAGGTTCGCCTACGAGCATAACGATTTGATCTTTTTTATAACCTAGTTTCTCGTATAGTGAATAGGCACGTTTGTTTTCTAAATTAACAAGTAATGCAATTTTTTCATACACCTTTTCAGTTGCATGGATTTCAGCAGCTTCAATTAATTTAGAACCAATGCCTTTTCCGCCATATGCACTTGAAACTGATAATGTATCAATGTAATATTCATCAAGTTCAGCTTCTTTTTCTAACGTAATCGATTCATCTTTATGTAATTCTCTTAAGTAATGTACAATTGGTGTATCAAGCGTTGTTGCTTCACTACCGTGATAAGCGACAATAACCCCAACTGCATCCCCGTCTTGTTCATATACAAAACAGTTTTCGTAGCTCAGTCGATTTCTCTCTTTTGAGAACCATGTTTCAAGTCCTAGTAATACTTCTGTCTCAACTGTGCTACCAGTGATTTTTTCAGCAATTTCGTGCAGAGCGTTATACAATAAAGGCGCTACTAGCTTCGCATCTGTCTTTTTTGCTTTCCGAATCATAGTATCCCTCCTAGTTCTATTTGTATATTGTAGCATAGTGGTATGGAACTTTGCATAATTGAATGTCGAAATGTTTGATATAGAGAAGTAGCTATGTTAGTATATGATATTTAGTGGACATATAGTAAAGTGATATCGTTTGCGAAATATTGAAAATGAAATGAAGGTATAGCATCTGGATAATTTTACAGTTGTTGACCTAAAGAATATACGATAAAATAAAATATTGCATAGAGGTGAAATACATGGATGAGCAATTAGCAAATACAATTTTGGATCAGCTGAAAAATGGTGAAATAAAGGAGTATGTTGTAACGAAAGATGTATTTTATACGTTTAGGAAAGTTGTAGTAGGGCGTGAAGATTTTAAACATATTATTGGGAACGCGCAGCGCGGCGGACAAGTAATTTATACATATTCAGAAACGCCACGTTCGTAACTAGAAGAATATAGGGGAGGAGAATTATGGGCGATTTTAAACAAGGCATATTACCGCATTGGGATTATATGTGGAAAGACAGAGCCGGCAATAGGTTTATGGGGATGGTTATGTACCCAGAGAAACGAAAGTGTTCGGAAAAAATGCTTCGAAAAATAAAAAGAGCATATGAAGAGGCTATAGAAATTAAAGTAACTGTACAAGTTCAACATACATATCAGTACGTAGAAGGAATGATTGTGTACTTTGATGAAGAAGCTCCTGTATGTACAATGATTGATAAAGATGAAAATCCACATCATATATTTGTAAAAGATATTTTGCGTATTGAGCACTCTGAATAATCTTTTCATAAATAAGTTGAATTTCCATAATAATAATCTTTTTCTATAATAGTTATCTTTTAGTATGTAACGCGAGCCAAAAGTATATGTATAATATTTAATAAAGTAAAATTGATAAATGTAATCGTTTTTTAGAACAGATTATCGTTTCATGTCTGTTCTTTTTTGCGTGATGCTGGAGAAATATATTCCTCCAGCATTTGCCGTTTTATGACAAAATATATTGGTAACTTTTTAAAAAATAAGGTTAAATTCGTTGACAACTTTTTTGAAAAGCACTTTATTGACATGAGTTTTAGAATGTTGTTTCATAGTCATTGTATTGAAAAAAATCGACTATCTTGTCGAAAAGTAAAATTTAAAAAAAGAAAGAATTTATACATATATCTTGTGTCTTATTTTGAAACGTAATACAATATATAGAGAAAACAAGAAGGAACATACAGAGAGTATAGATTGGAGAGGGAGGGTCGGAAATGATAGTTGCATATGATTCTATGACAGGAAACGTGAAGCGTTTCATTCACAAATTAAATATGCCGGCCGTTCAAATTGGTGAAGATCTAGTAATAGATGAAGACTTTGTTTTAATTACGTATACAACAGGTTTTGGCAATGTACCAGAACGTGTTTTAGAATTTTTAGAGCGCAATAATGAAAAATTAAAAGGCGTATCTGCAAGCGGCAATCGTAACTGGGGAGACATGTTCGGTGCAAGTGCTGACAAAATTTCTGCTAAATATGAAGTGCCTATTGTATCAAAATTTGAGTTATCAGGAACAAATAACGATGTAGAATATTTTAAGGAAAGGGTGCGGGAGATTGCGACACATTGAACTGAATAATGAAATCACGCAAATGCAGGACGGTTTTTATCAGCTTCATAAAGATAAAGAGGCATTAGAAGTCTTTATGGAAGAAGCTAGAGAGAATACCGTTCATTTTAATAGCGTGGCAGAGCGAATGGAGTATATGAAAGAACATGATTACTATTACAACGTTCTGGACGAGTATAGCTTGGAGGAAGTAGAAGAGGTATATAACATCGCTTATGGTGAAAACTTCGAGTTCCAATCTTATATGGCAGCATCTAAGTTCTACAAAGATTATGCGTTAAAAACAAATGATCAAAAACAATACTTAGAAAGCTATGAAGATCGTGTAGCAATTGTTTCATTATACTTAGGACGCGGTGATGTTGCGAAGGCAAAACACTTCGCAAGCATGATTGTAAAACAAAACTACCAACCAGCGACACCAACCTTTTTAAATGCGGGACGAAGCAGAAGAGGAGAAATGGTGTCTTGTTTCTTGTTAGAGATGGATGATAGCTTAAATTCAATCGGCTTTAACATTAATACTGCAATGCAATTATCGAAAATCGGCGGGGGAGTAGCTTTAAACTTATCTAAGCTACGCGCACGTGGTGAGCAAATTAAAGGTATCGATAATGCTGCAAGTGGTGTAGTACCTGTTATGAAATTACTTGAAGATTCGTTTTCATATGCGAATCAGCTTGGCCAACGAAAAGGTGCCGGCGCAGTATACTTAAACATTTTCCATTGGGATATTATTGAATTCCTTGATACAAAGAAAATAAATGCCGATGAGAAGAGCCGTATTCAGTCTCTATCAATCGGAATTATCGTTCCAAGTAAGTTCTTTGAGCTTGCTGAGAAAAACGAACCTTTCCATGTTTTCGCGCCTTATACGGTGTATAAAGAATACGGAAAGCATTTAGATGATATTGATATCGATGAAATGTACGATGAATTAATGAGCAATCCGAAAGTGAAGAAGAAGCCGCTAGATATTAGTGCACGTGATATGCTTATTAAAATTGCTATGATTCAGCTTGAGTCTGGTTACCCATACTTAATGTTTAAATCAAATGCAAATAACCAACATCCACTGAAGGATATTGGAACTGTGAAGATGTCGAACTTGTGTTAAATATGTAGCACCTTCTAGTAGAAATGCTAGTCGAAAACTCCGTTAAACGGGGAAAGCCTCAAATTTGAGGTAACCTACCGTGCTAAATCTTATCTTAGAATGAAAATATAAAAGTTCAGAATGTATCTTATTATTTTGTATAGCAGAGTTATGGGACAACATAAAGTAATAAGAGACTTTCTGAAGTATTAAGATAAGTAAAAGCCTAACGACTATCCCTTAGGGGAGTAGAGCGCAAGCGATTGGCGTTCGAAAAGCGGAGCACCTAATCAGGTAATGCTGTAGGTGATGATATAGTCTGTCCTGTATGGTGACATACAGCAGTTGCTTGCGCAACGGACTGAGGAGTAGCGAACTCGGTTGAACATTCGAGACAGAAATCTTCCAGCTTCAAGAAACTTCTGAAATAAATGATTACGGTACAGATGACATTATCCGCCGTGATATTAACTGTAACTTAGGATCGTTAAATATCGTAAATGTAATGGAAAATAAAGAAATTCGTGAAGCAGTTCATGCGGGAATGGAAGCTTTAACAGCTGTTTCTGATATGACGATCATTCCGAATGCACCAACTGTGAAAAAAGCGAATGATGAGCTTCATTCAGTTGGACTTGGCGCAATGAACTTACACGGATATTTATCAAAAAACAAAATTGCATATGAAAGTGCTGAAGCGAAAGAGTTCGCTCGTACATTCTTTATGATGTTAAATTACTACTCTATTGAGAAAAGTATGGAAATCGCTAAAGAAAAAGGCGAAACATTTAAAGACTTCGATAAGTCTGATTATGCAAATGGCACATACTTTGAAAAATACGAAACGACAGATTACAGCCCAGTAACTGAAAAAGTTCAACAACTATTTGATGGAATTCATATTCCAACAAAAGAAGATTGGACAAGTTTAAAAGAGCAAGTGAAGAAGAATGGATTATATAATTCATACCGTCTTGCTATCGCTCCAACACAATCTATCAGTTACGTTCAAAATGCAACTTCAAGCGTAATGCCAATCGTAAGTCAAATTGAATCAAGAACATATGCGAATGCGACAACATATTATCCAATGCCGTATTTATCAAAGGATACGTTCTGGTACTATAAATCTTCTTACGATATGAATCAGTTTAAATTAATTGATTTAATCGCAGAAATTCAAGAACATATTGACCAAGGAATTAGTACAATTCTTTATGTTAATAGTGATATTTCAACACGTGAATTAGCACGTTACTACATCTATGCACATAAAAAAGGCTTAAAGAGTCTTTATTATACGAGAACACGTAAGTTAAGCGTGGAAGAGTGCGTAGCTTGTACCGTTTAATATAAAAAGTGAGACATCATGAGCAGGGTTTTCTGAACCCTGCTCATGCTTAGTTATCAATTTTTCATGTTTATTTAGAGAAGGGGCGATTGAATGCGTGCGGTAAACTGGAACAAAAAAGAAGATGATTTTAGTTTAATGTTTTGGAAGCAAAACATCGCTCAGTTTTGGACAGAAGAAGAAATCGCGGTATCTTCTGACAAAAATACTTGGGCACAATTATCAAAAGAAGAGCAGGTTGCTTATAAGCGTGTATTAGGTGGTTTAACACTTTTAGATACGAAACAAGGTGGCGAAGGGATGCCACTTGTACTTGTGCATCTTGAAAATTTACAAGCGAAAAGTGTATTAGCTTTCATGGGAGCTATGGAAGAAGTACATGCGAAGAGTTACAGTCATATTTTCACAACGTTAGCTACTGAAGAAGAAATTGATGATATTTTTGAATGGGTAGACAATCATCCATTACTTGAGAAAAAAGCTGGGATTGTTACTAGTTACTATCGTCGTTTATTAAAGCCTGAAGTAACGAAAAAAGAGTTATACATGGCAATGGTAGCAAGTGTATTTTTAGAAAGTTACTTATTCTATAGTGGATTCTTCTATCCACTTTACTTAGCAGGTCAAGGTAAATTGACAGCAAGTGGTGAAATTATTAACTTAATAATTCGTGATGAATCAATTCACGGCGTATTCGTCGGTATTTTAGCACAACAAATCTTCGCGGAACTTTCTGCAGAAGATCAACAAGAAGTGCAAAAAGAAACGCAAGAGTTATTAATGGAACTATATGAAATTGAAATGGCATACACAGAAGAAATTTACACTTCTATCGGTCTTGTAGAGGATGTAAATCGTTTCGTTCGTTACAATGCGAATAAAGGACTTATGAACTTAGGACTTGAGCCGAAGTTTGAAGAAGAAGAAATTAACCCAATCGTTTTAAATGGTTTACGTACAGATACGAAAAACCATGATTTCTTCTCTGTAAAAGGAAATGGTTACGTAAAAGCGACGAACGTTGAAAAGTTATCTGATGATGACTTCGTGTTTAATTTTTAAGATATGATTATAAAGAAAAGCTGTCTTATCAATGAATAAGACAGCTTTTCTTTATGAATTTGTTTACATAACACTATTATTTTTATATAACAATTTCTGTTTGAAAAGTGCTACCCAGCTAATGGATAGCACTTTTTTGTAATTAAATGGGTATTTACAATCCTTTTGTATCGGTGTATTATTTAACTAGTACACTGATACAAAAGGAGGGAAGAAATGAAAATAGAGTTTTCTCCAAATACACCAATTTACATTCAGGTAATGGAATACATAAAAAAAGAAATCGTAACAGGACATTTATTGCCTGGTGATAAAATTCCCTCTGTACGTGAATTAGCGAGTGAATTACAAGTAAATCCAAATACGATTCAGCGTACATTTCAAGAGATGGAACGGGATGGGGTTGTTGTAACGCGTAGAGGAATGGGACGATATGTAACGAATGAAGGGGAGAAAATTATGGAGCTGCGAAAAGAGATGGCGAAAGAATTACTTCATTCTTTTATAGATGGAATGGACAATTTAGGTTTTTCAGAAGAAGAAATTCTTACAATCCTTCGTTCTTCATTATATGAGAAAAGGGAGGAGAGCGAATGACAGAGTTATTAAAAATAGAAAACTTATGGAAGAGATACGGGTTAAAAGCAGTGATCCGTGAATTAAACATAGAGACTACGGAAGGGAAAATTATAGGACTCGTTGGAGATAACGGAAGCGGAAAAACGACGTTATTGAAAATGATTGCCGGTCTGCAGCATCCTTCCGAAGGGAGTATTACAATCGCTGGTAAAAAGGTCGGATTAGAAACGAAAGAAATTGTTTCTTTTATGTCGGATAAACCAGTATTTGATGGTTGGATGACGGTAAAAGATTCTTTATTTTTCTATCGAGATTTTTATAAAGACTTCGACATTCAAAAAGCGGTAGATACGATTGCGGAATTTAAAATACCGTTAGAAGAAAAAATTACAGCTTTATCAAAAGGTATGGTTGAAAAGCTACAAATTATTTTAACATTTTCGAGAAAAGCAAAGTTATACGTACTAGATGAACCGCTTGGCGGAATTGACCTTGTTTCTAGAGAACACGTATTAGAGCTTATTTTACAGTTTTATCGCGAAGACTGTACCATTTTAATTGCCACGCATTTAATCGGAGAAGTGGAAAATATTTTTGATGAAGTAATCTTTTTAAAAGATGGTGAGAGTGTACTGCATGAAAATGTAGAGGAATTACGTTTCCAACGAGGAAAAGCTGTTACGGATTTGTTTAAGGAGGTGTTTAGTAGATGAAGGCCAGTTTAATATATATGTACAATGCGAATAAAAAGCAAATTGTTATTTCGTTATTATCATTCATATTTATTGTAGCTGTCGCTTTTGTAAGTATGGGGAATTATATTAAACAAGAATCAGGAGAAGTAAGGCAAATGATTATAATTGCCTTAGTATTCTTAGTTTATATAATTTTTGCGGTATTAGTATTACTGCAGGCGATGTCTGCGTTTGGGAAAATGACCGAAAGTACATTATTTCGATTAACACCGATATCTGGTAAAAAAATTGTTTTAGCAATATTGTCATATGCGGCAATTAGTTTAATGTGTTTTGAAGTGATAGGTACTATATTTGTCTATAGTATTTCGATGAAAGTAATAAAAGGTACAGAACTCTATGGAATGTTATTTACCGAAAGTACAATTGAGCTAGATATAGTAAAACAAGTATTTAGTAGTGTATTATATGTATTTAATTTATCAAGTATATTGTTAGTTTTACTTTTCACAGTATCTGGTGTTAAAGTATTTTCTTTAAAAAAGAAAAAGATGGAGTATGTACTTATTTTCTTCATATTTTTACTCGTAACGAAAGTAATCAATATGATATATGAAATGCTAGGCGGACTTGCACCTACATCTAATTTTATTAGGAAGTTAGTTTATATAGACGAATCAATGGATATAAATCTTATACTATATCCAGAAAGTCTTATGAATTTATATAGTATTGCTTTTTCAATCGGTATATTTGTTTTACTTGTTTATATAACAGGACGCATAATCGATAAAAAACTAGAAGTCTAAAGGAGGAATCAACATTGGGAAATGTAGTAGTAAAGTTAGAGAATGTTCGAAAAAAAATTGGTAGAACAGAAATTATTCGCGGTTTATCATTTGAAGTTTGTGAAGGGGAAGTGTACGGGTTTCTTGGACCGAACGGTAGTGGTAAAACGACGACAATTCGTATGATGACAGGTCTTATATCAATGACAGAGGGCGATATTACAATTTGTGGTCATAGTATTCGCACGGAGCGTGAAAAGGCGCTAGAGCAAATTGGAGCGATTGTAGAAAATCCTGAACTATATGATTATATGACTGGAATGCAAAATTTGAAGCATTTTGCGAACATGGCAATTACACCAATTAGTAAAGAGCGTATTGCTGAAATTGTAAAGCTTGTTGAATTAGAGCATGCGATTCATAAAAAGGTGAAAACATATTCACTTGGTATGAAACAACGTTTAGGAATTGCACAAGCATTACTTCATCAGCCGAAAATCTTAATTTTAGATGAGCCGACAAATGGATTAGATCCAGCTGGTATTCGCCAAATTCGAGATTATTTACAGCGTTTAGCGAAAGAAGAGAATATTGCCGTAATCGTATCAAGTCACTTATTAAGTGAAATTGAACTTATGTGTGATCGCGTCGTTATTATTAAGCAAGGGGAGTTTGTACAAGAGTACAACTTACATGAACAAGCGAAACATGATGAGACAGTAGTTGTAGCGTTTGAAGTAGATCAAGTACAGAGAGCAAATGAGATCATTAAAGGTAAGGCACAAGAAAATGTAATTGCAGTATCTGTAATGAAAGATGAAATCCCACAATTGGTAAAACAACTTGTAAATGACGATGTGCTTGTATACGGAGTTACTGTTCAAAATAAAACGTTAGAGGATGAGTTCTTAGCGATTACAGGGGGAGTGAAAGCGTAATGTTTAAATTAATTCAAAATGAATTTTTAAAGTTGCATGCGAAAAAAGGTATGTATATTTTAATTGGTGTTATTGCAGTATTGGAGATCTTGGGAGTTTTAGCGATGCTGAAATGGGGAGACGGAAGCGAATTTAAAGGATCATATTTAGATTTTGCAAGTTCGGAGATTGGTTTAATTACTTTGTTTGCAACAATTTTTGGAATTACGATTGCTTCTCGTATCATTACTGATGAGTTCCAAAAAGGTACAATTAAGCAATTATTAATCCGTCCAAGAAAACGAATGACAGTTTTATTCTCTAAATATATTACAGTGTTACTTACTATAGTATTTATCATATTTGCTAACACGATCATTTCAATGATTATTGGCGGAATTGTAAAGGATGGTAGTAAAACAGAATTAACGCTAGGAATCGTAATGAAATCTGCTTTATATCAAGTACTTTCACCATTCTTCTTTGCGACGCTTGCATTTTTCTTAGCAAACGTATTTAGAAAGTCTGTATTACCATTAATTATTACGATGTTCCTCTTCTTTTTACAAGGACCAATTAATATGGTACTGATGATGTTTGCAAAAGGTGTAGCTAAATTTGTAGTGTTTTTCCATTTAAACTTAAGTGTGTACGATAGCAATAAACTAGTAAGTGGCGGAACGGAACCAACATTTACAGAGTTTACTTTTACAACTTCATTATTACTTGTAGCTGCATACTTTGTTGTATTACTTGTAGCATCAAGTGCATTATTCCAAAAACGTGACGTATTATAATAAAAGAAATCCCCGCTTGTAAAAACGGGGATTTTTATTACATAACTTTCTCGTAGATTTCAATTGAAAAAATGATTACTATATGTTGTTTGAAAGAATTTGAGAAAAATAGGAAGATTTCCAACTATATTCATATTATAATTTCATTATCAGATCATTTATTTTTACTATCTTTGGGGGTGTTCTATATGCACTATGCATTTTCACGTATAAGGCTACGCAGTTTTTTTGGATGGATGATTATAGGGTTGCTCCTTACGATGATTCCATTAAGTCTAGCAAAGGTTTCTGAGAATACGATGGAAGTTATTTCACAAATAACTGTATTTTTTGTATTTCCGTTATTTTGGTTATACGTAAAAACAAATAAAAATAATGTTGTATTTAATAGTTTTTTTGATAAGCCAGGACGTTTGTCGTGGGGATTAATTGTATTAGCAACGATAATGGGAATGATTTTTTCAGTTGGTATATCTCATATTCAATTTTACATATTAGCACATACGTTACCAAATTTCTTAGTTACTATGTTAGAAGACGGAAACGTAATTAATACGAGTAACATATATATGACGATATTTACTTTCATTTCAGCGTGTGTGTTAGCACCTATTATGGAAGAGGTTATTTTTAGGGGCTTCTTTTTACAGCGAATGGCTTACAAATGGGGAATTAAAAAAGCTGTGATCATATCTTCACTTATTTTTGGTTTAGGACATTTTGATGTTATTGGTGCATTCATGTTTGGTGTTGTAATGTGTCTTTTATACATAAAGACAAAGAATATATGGACGAATATCGCTGTGCACGCTCTAAATAATTTGATTGCAACAAGTATGCAATTTGTCGGTGGAGAAAAGAGTAGTGCAATTTCAATTTCTGAATTACAAGCGCAAAGTAATTTATGGATCGGTATCGGTCTTACAGTTGTTGGTTTACTTTGGTTAACTCCGTATGTTTGGAAGCAATGGCGTACAGTAAAAGAAGTTGGTGTGCCGCCGATACGATTTATAAATAAGGAAAAAGTGGTGAATGCATTACAAGAAAATGAAGCGTATAGTCAAGTGATCGTAACAGATAGACTGATGGCTGTAGAGTTACCGGATGAAGCAGTCAATAAGCTTCGGTTAGAAGAAAATGATTATGTAACAGTATCTGTAGAAGAAGATAAAATCGTTATAAAGAAAGCACTTGATAGATAATTAAAAAGTAGCTCCTTGGAGCTACTTTTTAATTTGTAATAATTTCTACACGAAAATTATTACCGTTCTTTACATATTTAATATCTGTAACGATACGGACTGTTTTTAAAATCTCAACTTTTTCACCAATTCGAGGGATAGTCGGAACGTTATCCCAAATGCCAAGCAAGTCATCTAATTGTGCCGTTTTTTCATAAAACCAGATTTTCAATGTAAAGCCCCTTTCTCGAACTTTATGTATTTTAATACATAATATATTATTTTTATTCTTATTGTAAGGGGTTTTTTTATATTTTATGAATAAAAATTAATTAATCTTCTGGGAAGATATGTTCAATATCAGGAGTAAGAGATACTTCTGATAATACGATATGAGAAACAGTCGTTGCATATGAGGAAACATCATTGATAAATTCTTCAAGTTCAACGAGTGAAGGAACAGAAATTTTTACAATGTAGCATAAGCTTCCTGTTACGCGGTAACAAAAACTTGCAGATGGATAAGACTGAATAAACTGTTGCATACGTGTTGTATCACCATTTTTTAAAGTGATTTCTAAAATACAATCTAAAACAAGTCCTGCTTTTTTATAATCGATATCGATTGTGTACTTTTGAATCACGCCCTCACTTTCGAGTTTACGAACACGTTCTGCAGTAGACGGAGCAGATAAGTTTACTCGTTTCGCCAATTCGCGCATCGAAAGGCGACTATCATTATATAATTCATTTAAAATTTTTCGATCAACACGGTCTAGTTGCATTTGTAAATATACCTCCAGTAAAATGATAATTTTTATAAAGTAAAAATATAAATTAAGATTCATATGAAATGTGAAGTGAACTTTATTTATTTTACAATAAAACAGAAGGAAATAGGAGGGAAAATGATGGAGAGAATGTCATTATCAAATGTAGGAGATACAAAGTTTCAAAAGTTATTAGGGCATAATCCGGATCTATTACATTCATGGTGTATGGTAGAGAATACATTGTATAGTAAAGGAACTCTTTCGGCAGAGTTGAAGGAGCAAGTAAGAAGAACATTAGCGTACGGGAATGAATGTCCGTACTGTATGGCAAAGGGAAGGCCTGATGATATGCAAAAGGTAGAAGAAATGAGTGTAGCCGTTACTTTTGCACATACATTTGTTCATGAGAAAAAGGCGATAGATGATAATATGTTTCATGTATTGAAACAATATTGGACGGAAAAAGAAATTGTAGAGCTTTGCGCTTATATTTGCTTTATTACTGCGTCACAACAACTTGGTTTTCTGTTTCAATTACAGCCCGAATGAAGGAGAAAATGATGACTAATCAAATAGCACTTATCATAATTGATGTACAAAAGGCGTTTCAGTTACCATATTGGGGCCAGAGAAATAATCTTTTTGCTGAAGAAAACATGAGAATGTTATTAGAAGAATGGAGAAAAAGGAAACGACCAGTTTTTCATATTCAACATGTAAATAAAGAAAATGCTCAGTCGATGTTTTATGAGGGAGCGGAAACGGTAAACTTTAAAGAAGAAGTGCAGCCACTACCAGGTGAAGTGATTATTCAGAAATCTGTTAACAGCGCGTTCATTGGGACAAATTTAGAAGAGCAATTAAGAGAGAACAAATGTAATACAGTAGTGGTTGTAGGATTAACGACAAATCATTGTGTGGAGACTACGACACGAATGGCAGGAAATTTAGGATTTACAACGTATTTAGTGAGTGATGCAACGGCTACTTTTAACCGTAAAGGTCTAGATGATAAAGAGTATAATGCAGAGGATATTCACAATATGACACTTGTAAATTTACATGAAGAGTTTGCTAAGATTGTGACGACAAAGGAAGTGTTAAAATTATTTTAAGAAAATAATTGCGAATTATGTAGAAAAAAATAAGAATATTTCGTATAATCTAAGTACAATCATTTTGAAATAGGGGTGGCATCATATGGAGCAAATTCCGGTAAAGAGAATAGAAGAAGTACTTGTTATAGCAGGGGACGATAAACAGAAGCAAAAGGAATTTTATGAATTGCTCTTATCTACTGAGTTTTATGTTGCTGGTTCACTAGAAGCAGAGGACGGGGCAACAGAAGGAATACTTCGTTTGCGTCATTTCCAAGGAGAGGGTAGATGGATCGTTCCGTTCTTTACACAAATGGAATTTGTAAAAGACGTGTTGCCAGAAGGAACGCCCCTTATTACGATACGTGGGAAAGAGTTATTTGGTGGCATTGAGAAAGATGCTACAGCAGTATTAAATGTTGGAACTGAGATAAGTAAAACATTTATTCCAGAAGAAATTGCAGATATCGCATCTGGACGAATTTTTAATTATTATAAATAAAAGGAAAAGCGGAATCGCTTTTCCTTTTTAATTTGAAAACGGAGTGGCTACGCCAGAAGAAATAGAGAGTGTTTTATTATTTGTATTTATGGTCGCTGTAGCTCCAAGAGGAATCCCGATGTTGGGGCTTATATGTCCAATCGGTAAACCGAATAGAACAGGTATATGATAGGGGGAGAAATATTCATATAGTATTGTTTGCAATGATTGAGATGGTTTAGAAGGGATGCAGTCGTGACAACTTGTAAAAATAACACCACTACATTCATTAAACTTTCCAGATAAAAGTAGCTGATTTAACATACGATCAATGCGATACGGTTCTTCCCCAATATCTTCAAGTAACAAAAGTTTATTCGCCGTATTTATCTCATAAGGTGAGCCAATTATACTCGTTAACACAGCTAAATTTCCTCCCACCAATGTGCCCGTAACTGTACAGGAAGAGGTAGGTACGATACATTCTGAAGCAGATAAGATGGTGGAATACGGATGGAATAGTTGATTGAAAGAAGATAAAGAGAGAGAATCTACACCTTTTCCTAATTCTTCAACCATTGGGCCATGAAAAGTAATGAGCTTTGCATAACGTGAAAAAGCAGTATGTAAAGCTGTAATATCGCTATATCCCCAAAAGATTTTTGGATGTTGCCTAATGATTTCATATTGAATGTGAGGGAGGAGACGAGCACTTCCATAACCACCTCGTGCACAAAAAATGGCCTTTACTTCATGATTTGAAAATGCTTCATGTATATCATCGAGGCGAACTTGATCACTTCCAGCTAAATATCCATATTTCTCATAAACACTCTTCCCCATTACTACAGATAAACCTATTTCTTGTAATACGTTTACACCTTTTAATACATTTTCAATTGTTGGTGGACCGGACGGTGCAATAACCATTACTGTATCACCTTGTTGTAACGCATTTGGATAAATCATCGTTTTCAGCCTCCTTCACTTTCAATATATTCGCTTCATAGGAAGTTCAACCCTTGTAAAAGAAGGGGAAAGTTTGTCATCTAAAGAAGATATAAGGGGAATAGGAGGAGGAATAGGAGGAGGAATAATGTTTACAAGTCGAGTGTTAAATATATTACAAATTAAGTACCCAATCATTCAAGCAGGTATGGCAGGTGCGATTACGACGCCTGAGCTTGTTGCAGCTGTAAGTAATAGCGGAGGACTAGGAACGCTTGGAGCAGGTTATATGAGCCCTGAACAAATTCGTGACGCAATTTATAAAATAAGGGAACGAACGGATAAGCCTTTCGGTGTTAATTTATTGTTAACGAAAGAAATACAGATAGAAGAAGAGAAGGTAACCTTGGCAAAGGGATTGCTTAGCGGAGTGAATAGAGAATTCGGTATAGAGGAAGAAGAGCAGCTAAAGCTTCCGAAAAGCTATAAAGAACAATTACAAGTGTTAGTAGAAGAAAACGTACCAGTCGTTAGCTTTGCATTTCAAACGTTAGAAAAAGAAGAAATAGATGACTTAAAAAGAAGAGGAATAAAAGTCATCGGAACAGCTACTCATGTGAGAGAGGCAAAAGTGCTTGCTGAATTAGGAGTAGACATTATTGTCGGTCAAGGTAGCGAGGCAGGAGGGCATAGAGGAACATTTATCGGGAAAGAACAGGACGCTATGATTGGGACATTCGCATTAATTCCGCAGTTAGTAGCAGCAGTCCCGCATATACCAATTGTTGCAACAGGTGGTGTCATGAACGGACAAGGGCTTGTTGCTGCTTTTACACTGGGAGCAGAAGCTGTTCAAATGGGATCAGCCTTTTTGACGAGTGAAGAAAGTATTACGCATGACGTGTATAAAGAAGCAGTTTTACATAGTACAGATACGAGTACAACTGTGACCCGTGCGTTTTCCGGGAAATATGCGCGAGGTATTCGTAATGAATTTATAGAGAGACATGAAGGGAAAGAAGAAGGGCTTCCGATGTATCCAGTGCAAAATGTATTAACCTCTAAAATACGCCAAGAAGCAGCAAAACAAAATAAAGGAGAATACATGTCGCTTTGGGCAGGGCAAGCGTCATCATTAGCACGAATAGAATCAGCTCAGCATGTAGTGGAGCGAGTGATGAAAGAAGCAGAGAATGTAATCGAACAATTACAAAATATATATAGAAAAAGACCACTTGAATAATTCAAGTGGTCTTTTCATTAGTTTGCTTTATAAAATTGTTGGATGGCCTCATCGATATAAACCCAGCCTTTCCAACCTAAGTGCATATGATCTTTTAAGAAGTATTTATCATACTCATGATTTGAGAAGTCGGCAATTGGATAACCAGCTTTCTCAATTTGCTCATGAACTTTCTTGTAGTACAATTCGCGACGTTCTTTCGGGAAGCCAGCGTAATCGTACCAAGGACCTTTTACAGGAACAGAAATGAAGAGTGGTTTTGCACCAGATTGTTTTAATAAATCAAGTACAATTTGTAAATCTTCATATTCTGGCGATTGATCATAAGCATCATTTTTTAAGTAGCCTTCACGTTGCTTTAATTTCTTCTTGATTTTGCTGTTGAAGTAATCATCTTCGATACCGTATTCGTTAGAACCTGATTCTACTGCACCAGTTTGATCTGCATGTTTACGAGCTTCGTCCCAATTCATTTGTTTTAATGAAGGGTCAAGTTTTTCTTTATGCGGTTTAATATCAAACATTGCTGTAAATAAATCTTTACGATCTAAAATGTTACGGTAAATATAAGCGAAAGGTTTAGCAGCAAGTGCTTTTACTTTATGCTTTGTATCATCATAAACGATACCTTCAAGCGAGATTTTTAGTAAAGTTTCTTTCTTAACGATCTCAAAGTTTAATAAACGTTTTGCAATTTGCTTTTTCATTTCAGGCTTTAAGTCATCATTGAAAAGTAAGTGATAGCCTTGTTGTTTTGAAAAGTTAGGTGCAAAGTGTGTTTCATCAATACCTTGTGGTACAAACCATTGAGGAGAAAGAACGAATACCATTTTCTTATCTTTCAATTGATCCATTGTAGATGCAAAGTTTAACACATGTACAAGGTCTTGTGTTCCTCCGCGTCCAAGAAGGAATGGTGTGAACCCTTCAGGCTTTACTTTGAAATAATTTGATGGATGGAAAGCATCCATACGTGCGAATTCCGATGAACCGTACATCGGAAGATATTTCGGGTCTGCTAACATCTTTTGCTGTAAAATCATACTTTGAATCTTTTCTTCTTTTAAAGAAGTTGCAGCTTGTTCTACTTTTTCATCACTTAAAAGTGGAAGTAGGAAGCGCGTTGGAATAAGTAAGAATACAGCAAAAAGGGCCAATGCTAAAAGCATCGGACCAAATTTTGCTTTGTTCATCGGATTTCTTCCAACTTCTTAATAACCATGTTTGGTGTAGCCCACTCGTCACGGTCAAAATCAGAAATAGAAACTTCAATATCTAAACGCTCTTGGAATTCAACTAATAAAGATACTACAGCGAAAGAATCAAGAATACCTTCTTCAAATAATTGAACATCTAAGTTTTCTTTCACAATATCGTTTTCACATACTTCTTCTAAAATATCTAATACTTGCTCTTTGAATTCTGCCATTTTTAAAATCTCCTTTATATCCGAAATATATTATATGTGCAACTTCTTACTAGTATAAGAAGGGTGCATTAAAAGTATCTGTTAAGGTGTCCAGAGAAAATTAGGAAACCGAAACATACAACGTGGAACGTAATTACAATCGCAAGGACGTGTGTAAATTTATTGTTTGGCCAAAACTTATGCTTCTTGTTTTTTCGTTCGAAAATATCGAATAAAATAAACAGTGCGGCATGATAGAGACCATAAATAACATACTGCGCAATAGCGCTCCCTTGGATGTGCCAAATTCCCATAATGAAGAAGTTTAAAAAGGCACCGATATACGAAATTGTGTAACGGTTCTTGATTAACTTTTTCTTCGTTGCAAAAAAGACGAAACGCATGTAAATAAAATCACGGAACCAGAATGATAAACTCATGTGCCAGCGGTTCCAGAAGTCTTTAATGTTACGACTAAGGAATGGTTTATTAAAGTTTTCTGGAGTTTTAATTCCCATCATGTAACTGATACCAATTACGAACGCACTATAACCTGCAAAGTCAAAGAATAATTGCATGCTAGTAGCGTACATAAAAATCACATTAGATAAAAGTGTATCTTGGTTGGCGAATACTGCCTTAACAAGATATGTTGTTATCAAGTGCGCGATTATAAACTTATACAGAAAACCTTGGAAAATACGGTTAAGCCCTGTATATAGTAATTTTTGATATTCCTCAGCACTAGGTGGCTTTTGGATATCTTTTTGGAATCTACGGTAACGATCGATAGGTCCACTTGAAATCGCTGGGAAGAATAAAACAAACTCCCAGAAATTAAAGAAGGAAAGTTCTTTAATTAAATTATCACGAACTTCAAAGACCATTTGTACAGCTCTAAACGTTACGTAAGACATACCTGCGAAAACAATAAAATGCAATTCAGGTACAAATGGTGCGACTTTTGCCAAAATAAGTGGCAAAATCGATAAAATAACAGCTACACAAAAAGTGAGTGTACTATTCTTTTGTTTTCTTAATAATAAATAGCCTTTAATCAGGGCATATTGCCAAATAATAAATGCGGCTAACATAATCGCTTGCTTCGGTTTATCCGAGAAGATAATAGCAAGCATGACTAATGTTAAAACGGCATTATATTTACGCAACATTTTACCTTTTAATCCAGCTATGATAGTAGGTATTAATAAAATGCCCACTATAGCGAAAAAATAAAATGATCCATATGCGGTCATGCTGTAACCTCACTCAATAATTTTTTGCGATCTACCTTTCCATTTGGTGTCATTGGAATAGAAGATTGATACATGAATTTACGTGGAATCATGTAGTTTAGTAATCGCTCATTGAGTTCTTTTTTGATTGCAGATGTTAATTTGAATTCTTTTTCAAATGAATGTTCTCCAGGAACAACAACCGCTAATAAATAATCGTATTTCTCACCTTTTTTAATTGGAACGATAACTGCTCCTTCTACGTAAGAACACGCACGAAGGTGATGCTCAATTTCTTCTAATTCCATTCGATAACCATGCAGCTTAATTTGGAAATCAAGACGACCATTATAGAATAGAAGACCATTTTCAACATAGCCAGCATCGCCTGTTTTATAGGCGCGCTCACCGTCAATCATAGTAAATGCTTTTTCTGTTAATTCAGGGCTTCCTAAATATCCAACGCTTACGCTTGGACCGACAATTACGATTTCACCTTTTTCACCATCAGGTGCAATCGTGCCATCTTCTTTCATAATAAGAAGGCGGCAGTCTGATTTACAGTAGCCAACTGGAAGTGATTTGTATTGATCAAGTACTTCTTCTGTAACGTGAATACCTGTTACAGCGACAGTAGCTTCTGTTGGACCGTACGTATTCATAATTGTCGCTTTCGGGAAACGCTCAATTAATTTTCTAGCCACTTCGTTTGGTAACACTTCACCGCAGAATAAGAATGTTTTCATGTTTGGTAGCATACTCTCAGAGAAAGATGCTTCCATTAAACACATTTCTGCGAAAGATGGTGTTGAAGTCCATACTTGTATATCCGATTGCTCTAAAGAAGCAAACAAGTCTTTTGGACGTGCAATCATATCTTTATCGATTGCCCAAAGTGTACCACCTGTTACTAATGATGGGTAAATATCCATGACAGATAAATCGAATGAGAAAGGTGCTTGGTTTAAGAATACTTGCCCTGTTTGTAAGTTGAAATCTTCTACAGCCCATTTTGTAAAGCTTACAAGGCAGTTATAAGTAATCTGAACCCCTTTCGGATTACCTGTGCTTCCTGATGTGTAAATAATGTAGAAGTTCTCATCACCTTTTACCGCATGTTCAGGATTTGGAGTGTTCCCTTTATGAGTAAAGAAAATATCTTTTAAGTTGTCTTCACTTACAATGCGAACTGGTAAATCAGTTACAGTTACTTCTGTTCCTGATAAAAGTAGTTTCGCACCAGAATTTTCAGCGATACGTTGTACACGATCAGCTGGGATAGATAAATCTACAGGAATATAAGCATGTCCAGCTTTTACACATCCTAAAAAGTTAATAATCATTTCAGGTTGCATATGGCCATACACCATAATTGGTGAACGATCATCTGGATACGCAGAAGAAATCCAATGTGCCAACGCATCAGAATCTTCCTTTAATTGTTTGTACGTAATTTTCGCATCTCGCCAAACAAAAGCAGTTTGATCAGGCGTTTCAATAGCCCACTTTTCAATTTGTTCTAATAACTTCATAACGTTCCCACCCTAGAATTCATTGTAAATAAATGTACTTGTGTTTGTATCATGGAATCCATACAACCAAAGTAATGCAAATAAAATTGCAAGGTAATAAACCGTCTTTGCAACCCATTGTGTGAGTGGTCGAGACCATATCTCTTTTAATCTTTCCATGTCTTTCCCTCTCTTAATGAAATAATAGCTCTTTGTAGGTATCATGTCCTACATTATTGTGAAAAAAACAAAATTCCACATTTTAGGTAAAAATAAGTCAAAAGGCTCTTTTCTGATATTAGCACTAAATACTAAAAAAGAAAATCCCTAACTTAGCAATTATATTACATTCAGCACCAATTTGTAACGGGTTTGACATGTAAAAAGAAAGTGGATTGTGTGAATACATAAAAGTGGACGATAAGAATACGTGAAAATATAAGATTTGTTACTTATTAATCGGTAGAGAGTGAACAAACTTTAAGTTTCTAAATCTTTTTAAAAGGAGGAAATTATCATGAATAGAGTGTGGAAGAGTCTTATTTCGGAAGAAAATATCGTGAAATGGAGAAGGCATTTCCATAAGTATCCGGAATTATCATTTCATGAAAAAGAAACTTCGCAATTTATATATGATACATTATGCTCATTTTCTTCTTTTGAAGTAACGAGACCGACGAAGTATAGTGTACTAGCAATTAAAAGAGGAACGGAGCAAGGGAAAGTGATTGCGATTCGAGCTGACATAGATGCTTTACCAATTCAAGAGGAGACAAGGAAATCTTATACGTCTGTGAATAAAGGAATGATGCATGCATGTGGGCATGATGCTCACGCAGCTATTTTGTTAAGTACAGCAGAAGTGCTATCACATATAAAGGAAGATTTTGCAGGTGAGATTCGTCTCTTCTTTCAGCACGCAGAAGAGATGTATCCTGGCGGCGGACAAGAAATGGTTGAGGCAGGTGTGATGGATGGTGTGGATTATGTAATAGGTTTACATGTTATGTCAGGACTTGAGAGCGGGAAGATAGGAATTGCGTATGGACCTATGATGGCAGCACCAGACGTATTTACAGTTGAAATTCAAGGGAAAGGAGGGCATGCAGCGAGGCCAGAAGAAACGATAGATCCTATTGCTATCGGAGCACAGATTATTACAAATTTACAACATATCGTATCAAGAAATACAAGTGCTTTCATGCAAAGAGTTGTTTCAGTTACGCAGTTTCATGGGGGAATGGCTGATAATATTATTCCTAGTGCAGCAACTTTAATGGGAACTGTTCGTTCATTTAATCAAGCGTTAAGGGTGGAAGCAGAGGAGAAAATTGAGAAAATCGTAAAAGGCATTATAAAGGCACATGGAGGGGAGTATACATATACGTATCGATATGGATATGATCCTGTTATTAATGATGAATATATTACGAAAGTAGTAGAAGAAAGTGCACTACATTTGTTTGGGAATGAGCGTGTTGTGAAGCTTGAACCTTCTATGGGAGGAGAAGATTTTTCAGCATATTTACGAAAGGCACCAGGTTGCTTCATTAAATTGGGGACGGGGAATGAAAAGATAGGTACTTGTTATCCGCATCATCATCCAAAATTTGATGTAGATGAATCAGCTTTAATTTATGGAGTGGAATTATTTTTAGAGACAGCGATAAGACTACTAAAATCATAGAAAAGTATAAAAAAAGGCAACTGCGCTCTATCGCAGTTGCTTTTATTTCTTTCCGTCAGAGAGGGCTGAGAAAGAACTATGCTCATTTATAGTATATGAATAGCTAACGGACAAGCTTGTACATTTTCATCATTTTTTTAAAAATAGTTATTGACATTGATAATCACTGTCAATTAATCTAAGGATAGTTGAAATTGATAATTATTATCAATAGGATGGGTGCGACATGTTAATGAGAAAAAATTTTCACCTTCTGCGGAGGGGATTAAAAGATAAAAATAAAGATGTTGATCAGCATATGGAATGGCAAAGAAATGTAATTCGTTCTGAATATGTAGATGAGAAGAGTACACTTCCAACAGAAAAAGAGACACAAGGTAAAAGGAGAGATACAGTTGAGTAAGTTAGTAATGATTTTTGCAAGTATGAGTGGAAATACAGAGGAAATGGCTGATCATATTGCAGGTGCCATTCGTGAAACGGAAAATGAAATTGAAGTTATCGATATTATGGATTCACCAGAAGCTTCTATACTAGAACAGTATGATGGAATTATTTTAGGTGCGTACACTTGGGGAGATGGTGATCTTCCTGATGATTTCTTAGATTTTTATGACGCAATGGATTCTATTGATTTAACTGGGAAAAAAGCAGCAGTATTCGGATCATGTGATTCAGCTTATCCGAAATACGGCGTGGCGGTTGATATTTTAATAGAAAAACTACAAGAGCGCGGAGCGGCAGTTGTGTTAGAAGGACTAAAAGTAGAATTAACGCCAGAAGATGAAGATGTAGAAAAATGTTTACAGTTTGGAGCTGAATTTGTAAAACACCTTTCTTAATGGCAGAAGGGAGATGAAGAGCAAGTGCATGAGAAAATCGCAATCAAAACGATGACAGATTATCATTTGTATGATTTTATGCGTTGTCCGCATAAATTTTATTTCCGTCATATAAAAAGAAGAGAACCTTCTTCGTTTGAATGGCAACAAATCGCACAAATGATTGTGAATCGAATTATTAACGAATATTACACACTACCTGCGGGCCAACAAACGAAAATCGTACTTTTAATATTAATAGAAAAGTATTGGAAAAAAGTAAGGATTAATATGTTTGCTTCAAAGACGGAGTATTATATTGTGTTAGCGAAGTTAACGGATCATTTATTACAGTTTGTTGAAAGAGATGATAGTCAAACACCGCCGTTATTTTTATATGAAAAATTTCAAACTTATATGGAAGAGTTAGGTGTTCACATGTCATTGACATTAGAAGTTGGTGAGTGGAGTACTGAGTCGTTTGTAATTAAAAAGTATGTTGTCGATGCGGATGAGGAAATGCTTGCTCTTTGTCAAAAGTTAATGACAGTATTCAGTTATAAAGCTTTCGGCATTCTTCCCGGGAAAATTGAAGTTATTAATTTAATAGAAGGAACTAAGTACGAGTATGTTCCGAAACAGGAAGATATTATAACTGGAATGGCTGATTTATCTAGAATGAAAGCAATGTTGCAACAACCTGAGCATTATACAGAGCGTCATTTTCGTTCTGAGTGTATGAGTTGTGCGTTTCGTAGGGAATGCCAAGGGGAAGAAGTAAAGAAAGAAGCGAAGCAGAAGAAAAATATCGTACATTAAAGGATGCAAATTTGCATCCTTTTTTGCTATTGACATGAAAAGCTTTTCATCATTTACCGTATATTTGTAGCAGATTTTAATAAAGTGAAACTTTAATCAGTGGGGGTTTTCTTCATCCCCCACTGATTATTAGTTGAACCAATCGGACTTTTATGGGCAGTTGATCCCCGCCTAACTTCTTTGCTTTCGCTGAATTTGGAGGTGGGGGTCTTACTGCCCATTAAAGCGGGATAAAGGGAGGAATAATCAATGAAAGATGAAACGAAAGTATTTCAATGGTTAAAAGAACAGAATGCTCCTTTTGGAATTCAACTGCAAATTTTACAAGCATTTCAACTGTATCAAGTTATTGTTGAAATGGATAAAAAGTTAATGATGTATGAGGAGAGAGAGTATAGGGAGAGAATGTAATCTCATCCCTGTAGTATTACTTTCAGTTGTTCTGTACCCGCTAGGAATTCAATTTCATCCTTTGTTTCAAAGTTATAAACAATATTATGTAGTAAAGGGCTGTATTGATAAAAACTCGTGATGCGGTGAATGAGTAATGGGTCATGGTGAGAAATAAGTGTGCTGTATTGTTCATATACAGATGTGGTAAATTCATGTCCGAAATCATAATATAGCCCAGCAAAGTCAAAAGCAGGATCGCCAATTTGAGCATCACCAAAATCGATAATCCCTGAAATATTTTTGTTCTGCTTATTAAATAAAATGTGATGATGGGTAAAATCAGCGTGAATAATTGTATTTTGAAAAGTGGTTGTATCGCTAAAAGTAAAGAAATTTTCGAATAACCGATTTAAAGATGATTTCTGTAACGAAGTAAAACTATTAGTAACATACTGATTTAACTTAGTTTGTAGCTCTTTCCAGTAGGTGAGTGTTTTTTCAACAGGGAATCCTAACGTTGTACCTTGTTTTAAAGGAATACTATGTAGGGTTGCAAGGAAGGTAGCTAATTGTGTAATAATAGTTTGTAGTTCTTTATCCTCAAGCTTGATTACTATTTCTGTTTTTAATGGTTCACCATGAATGAGAGTATAGTAACTACAAAGTGGAAAAGTATCAACATCATTTTTATATAATAGGTGATACTTTGGAACCTCAATTTCATGTAGTGAACAAGAGAGAAGTGTGCATAGTTCTTTTTCTAACGGAATTCGTATTGCATATTCCTGTTTTCGAGGGAAACGAAACAGTAGCTCATCATTTACGATAACCGCTACATTATCCCAGCCTTCTTCATTTTGTTTATAGGAATGTATAGAAAGATTAGGCAAAGCTTCTTTTATATATTGTTTGTAAGTGTGCATAATTGTTCCTCGTTTCTAAGTTAACTTATTCTAGTTTATGATATCAGAATTTTCTTTCTATATGTTAAAATATAAGTATCATTATGAAGAAGGGCGGGAGTATTACGAAGAAAAGACTATTCATCATTTCTCTATGTATTGCTTTTGGATTGTTTTGGTCATATAAAGAAGAAGTTTTTGCTAGCTATAAAACGATTAATCAGTACGAATTAAATAAGGGATTACAGAACAAAAGTATAGAAACTTTAACTCATAATGAAATGAAAAAGGTAGGAGAACATTTTGTGACAGAGCAATTATCTGTGTTTGAGTTTAATAATAAAGAAGATGTGAAACGAAAAGCTGAAGAAATATTTTTAAATAGAGGGTATGACAGATTAATAGAAAATTATTATCCAAATCGTTTTCGAGATTTAGCGTATAAATTTATAAACGAGGATATACGTGAAGTGACGGATGAAAGTTTTCTCTATCAAACTGTAGCATACGTTGCGGGTACTGAAAATGGTAAGAGAAGCGAAATGAGATTGAATTATGAAATGAAAATTGTAAAGGTTAATAATATATTTAAGGTGTTAGAACAAAAGCAGTATGTACAATAAAGTGCCACAAATAGCCGATAAAAAAATCCCCCAGTTCTTTGAGGGATTTTAAAGGTTTTCATTTTGTTGTCCAAGTTCTTTTTGCGCAATGTATAAATTTCCTTGTTCAACTTGTTTCTGAGTAAGAACAGAATCACCTGCATACCCTTTTTCTGTTTTTACAGTACTTTTCGTATGATTGGAATTTTGTTTCTTCATATAATATGTCACCTTTCCTTAAAAATAAACAAAAATGATAAGCACAAGTAGTACAGCAGCAAAAATGGTAATACCCATTAAAAAAGAAGTGTTTTTATTTTTAGGTGGCTTATGTACATCTTGTCGATATCCAGGTGAAATTTCAGGGGCGAATTCTTCATCGAATGATTGCTTTTTTTCTTTTTCGTCCATATGTATCCACCTTTCTTTTTCATTATGTTATACGTTCAAAGAAAAAATATGCATAAAGAAAACCGCCCCTCTATCGTGAGCGGCGGTTTTCTGTTGTATATTTTCTTTGAACTTGAAAGAGACGGACAAGAAGGAAGATAGCACCAAATGCTAGACCGATAATAAGACCAATCCAATATCCTTTTGCCGCCCATTCAGTATACGTTGCTAATATGTAACCGAGAGGGAGACCTATTACCCAATAAGCAATTAATGTCATAATTAAGGAAACATTTACGTCTTTATAACCACGTAGTGCCCCTTGTACAGGAGTTGCAATTGCATCTGAAATTTGAAATAAAATCGCAAATATAAGAAATTCTTTTGCTAAATGATGAACTTGTATATCTGTCGTATAAATAGAAGCAATTTCATCATCAAAGAAGTAGAGAAGAATTGAATATAAGAGAGCGAATGCAAGTGCTAAGCCAATCCCGATAAATCCATATTGTTTTGCGTTATTATATCGCTTTGCTCCAACTTCGAATCCAACAGCGATGGTCATTGCCATTGCTAAACTTAAAGGAGTCATATATAACAAGGAAGCGAAGTTCATAGCTGCTTGATGCGCTGCGATTGTTGTCGTACTAAAATTACTCATCATAAGTGTCACTGCAGCGAAAATACTCGTTTCAAAAAAGATAGCAAATCCGATAGGGACGCCAAGTTTTAAGAACTCTTTCCAACTTGAAAGAGAAGGACGATATAATTGTTTAAAGATATGGAAAGATGCGAAAGGCTCTTTCGTACGAATAATAATAACGGTAATAATTAAAATACACCAATAGGTTGCTGCAGAAGCAATTGCTGCTCCGACACCACCGAGTTTTGGAAAACCGAAATGACCGAAAATTAATACATAATTCAATACTACGTTAATTGGTAATGATAGTAATGTAATGATCATTGTTGTGCGAGTTTTTCCTAATGCATCAATAAATCCGCGTAAAACAGTGTAAGTAAATAAAGGGATAATTCCAATTGCAATAATACTTAAAAATTGTGCCGCAATACGTTCCACAGGTTCTTCCAGGCGCATGCCGTTTAAAATAGGTGAAACAGCGAAGAAACCGATAAGGATGACCACGAAACTAGCACAAATTGCTAAATATACTGCTTGTATGACAATTTGGGGCACATCCTCTTTTTTCTTTGATCCAACGAGCTGCGCAACAATTGGAGTAGTAGCCATTAAAATTCCTGTTAATCCGGTACTAACGGGAAGCCATATACTTGTTCCGATAGCGACACCTGCTAAATCAATAGGACTCGCGTGCCCTGACATTGTCGTATCAAAAAAGCTCATTGCAAATAATGACATTTGTGTTACGAAAATCGGGAAAAATAGTAATACAAATTGCTTTAATTTTTGTGAGAATGAATTAGTTTCTTTCATAAAAGCCCCTTTCCGCATAAAAACAAACCCTCACTATCATACAATTTAATTAAAAAATAGAAAAGAAATACGCGCTTAGAACATATGGAATCGATAAAAAAAGGATGCACTTTGAAAAGGGATAAGGTATTATGATAAGGTGTGAAAAAATTACATATTCGTTATTAAGGAGGCACTACTCGTGGCTGATTGGTTAATTGGAATAATCATGGGTGCTGTTGAAGGTTTAACAGAGTTTTTACCAGTTTCATCAACAGGACATATGATTTTAACAGGTCATTTACTTGGATTTGACGATGAGAGAGCGAAAGTTTTCGAAGTTGTTATTCAATTGGGATCGATTTTAGCAGTTGTTGTTATATTTTGGAAGCGTCTATGGTCTTTAGTAGGTATAGGAAAAGTAACAGACGGACCATCGTTAAATTTATTACATATTATTATCGGGATGATTCCTGCCGGCGTACTTGGTGTATTGTTCCATAGTGCGATTAAAGAAGTGTTATTTGGGCCAGGCCCAGTTGTCATTAGCTTAGTGGCTGGTGGTATTTTAATGATTGTTGCTGAAAAGTTTTCGAAACCAAGTACAGCAAGAACATTAGATGAAATCACATATAAGCAAGCATTTACAATTGGAATGTTCCAATGTTTAGCGCTTTGGCCAGGATTTTCTCGTTCTGGATCTACAATAAGTGGTGGTTTATTAGCTCGCGTGTCACATACAGCGGCGGCTGAATACACATTCATTTTAGCAGTACCAATGATGGTAGCTGCAAGTGGTTTAGATTTAATTAAAAGCTGGGATATTTTAAGCGCAGCTGATATACCGTTATTTGCAACAGGATTCATTACTGCATTCGTTGTTGCGATGTTTGCAATTGTTTCATTCTTAAAATTATTAGCGCGTGTAAAACTAACACCGTTCGCTTACTACCGTTTCATTTTAGCTGCGGTATTCTATTTCTTCTTCATTATGTAATAAAAAAACTGCCGAGTTCGGCAGTTTTTTATTTTACTACTTTTTCCATCATACTTTCCATTACATGTTCCCAAAGAGAAGTATCATCCGCTAATGTAGCACGGAAGTTAGCGTACATTTCTTTTTGTTTCTCTTCGAATGTTGGATCTTCTTTTTCAGGCAATGTAGCGCGCATAGAAGTTACTAATTCTTGTACTTTTGGAGCGCGTGGTCCCCAAACGGCTTGTTCATTTCCATCTTTATCAATGAAAATAAAGATTGGAATGGCACGTGCTGATCCATTTGTTAAATATTGATCCATTAATTCTAAGTTTTCATCGCGAATTAATAATCTCATATCAATATTTGCAACTTCAGAAATTCGTTTCATAACAGGTACGCATAAAAGGGCGTCACCACACCAATCAGCTGTTAATATGATAACACGCCAGCCATCATTTTGACGTTCTTCTAATACAGGAAGTAATTCATTTGGAATTAAAAAGTTATTGTAAATGTGTAGTAGCTCGTATTGATTTACTTTCATTTCATTCACATATGTATCAAAGGACATACCTTTATCAGCCCATTGTTGTAAGTTCATAAGTAACACCTCTTTAGTATGATTTGTTTTCATTGTACCAATTTTTATATAGAAAAGCTTGTATTCTTACTCCTTCTTGTCACTTAATAATGTATTTAATAGGAAAAGGAATAGTACGACACATAATTCAGCAATGTTGGACAGTTGGACACTCTCTATCCAATCGTCGGCAGTATGAATGACGAACCAATCTAACGTAATTTCAATGATTGCAAAAAGGGTAATAGCTAGCCAATTTGGCATGTTTTTTGTCATTGGGTATAGCAACGCCTTGAGGAAACCGAAGATAAAGAATGTAATACCGTCTAAGAAAGTGATTAATAAAATAAATAGAAGTAAAGCAGTGCGTGATCTATACTCTATACCTGTCATATGAAAGATTCCTACATATACAAAGAAAATAAATGCAAAAATTATAATGAGAAATAGAATAACAAAACCAATAATCAAAGTCTTATCTTTTAGATTAAGATTAGAAAATTTGTCTTCTTCACTCATCATCTCATCTCCTTTTTCTGGAAATTTGATTTTATTGTATCATGAAATGTATATTAAAAAACTACGAATTATGGGAAAATAAGGTGACAAAAAGTAAGATTTCATGTAAAATTATTAATAAGGTTTTTATTTAACTAAATGAAGTAAAAGGGGCTGTCAAAATTGTCTCAAAATCGAGAGCAATTAATGGAAGAACTATCGACAAATGTGTTTGCTATGTTTCGCACGTTGCGTAATGATATTGGAAAAATATTTGGTGGTTACATACCGTGGAATGAGTTTATCGTCCTTAGAATATTGAACCGTACGAATAAAGAAATGGTATCACGTGTAGCTAACGAATTAAATGTATCGAATAGTCATATTACAGCTGTTACAGAAAAATTAATTAATAAAGGCTTTGTAACCCGTTCACGTTCTACATCAGATCGCAGAGTTGTATATTTAGAGATTACAGAGCAAGGAAAAGATTTGGTTGCGAAAATGGAAGGGGAGAAAAAGAAATATTTACAAGAAAGATTCTCCGCGCTTTCAGAAGAAGAAATGAATATCATGATATCTATTTCTAAAAAACTTATTTAATCCATTACAAGTAAGAAAACGCTTACGTAGAAAAGAAGAAGACCTTCCTTATATGAGGAAGGTCTTCTTTCGTATGTAAAAGATTATAAAAAAGAAAATATGTAACATACTACTAGTAAAGAAAGGGGGCAGAAATATGACAAATCGAAATGGTAGTAAAGGGAGCGGAAATCAAGGCTCACCAAAATCAGGGCAATTTCAGCAAGAGTTTAGTGCGGAATTTGAGACTGGTAATGATAACAAAGGGAAAGAATATCGTTCGAAAAAAGGAAGTAAATCAAAAAAAGGAGTGAATCTTTTCACTCCTTTTTTTGATTTAAGATGCTGCAGATTGATCCGTATTATATTTTTCTTCTGATTTTGCGACAATCATTGCGCAAATTGCATCACCAGAAATATTTACAGCTGTTCGTGACATATCTAGAATGCGGTCAATACCGATAATTAAGGCAATACCTTCTACTGGTAGGTTTACTTGATTTAATACCATCGTAAGCATTACAAGTCCAACACCTGGTACACCGGCAGTACCGATGCTAGCTAGTACGGCAGTTAATACGACGACAGCTAATTGGGACATAGTAAGCTCAACTCCGTATACTTGAGCGATAAACACAGTTGCTACACCTTGCATAATGGCAGTACCATCCATATTAATCGTTGCACCTAGTGGTTGCACAAAAGAACTTATCGCTTTTGGAACGCCAAGTTTTTCTTGTGCTGTTTTCATTGCAAATGGAAGAGATGCATTAGAGCTAGATGTACTAAATCCAATTGCCATTACTGGCCCGAAATGTTTAAAGAAACGGACAATGCTTTCTTTTGCTAATACCTTTAATAATCCACCATAGACGAAGACGCCGTGAATAATAAGTACTAGCATAACGACAATCATATACTTGAACATCGCAGCGACGCCTGCAAGACCCATTTTACCAACGGATGAAGCGAGCAATCCAAATGTTCCGATTGGAGCTAATTTCATAACGAGATTAACAAGATACATCATTAATTCGTTGCCCTGTTCAAGTAATGAATGGATACCTTGAACTCGTTTTCCTAAAATAGCGATACCGAGTCCGATTAATACGGCAAAAGCAATAATTTGTAACATGTTTCCATCAGCCATCGCTTTTGCTGGGTTATCTGGTACGATATTGAGTAGTGTATCGACG
Source organism: Bacillus cereus group sp. TH152-1LC (assembly GCF_027710505.1). Taxonomy (NCBI): domain Bacteria; kingdom Bacillati; phylum Bacillota; class Bacilli; order Caryophanales; family Bacillaceae; genus Bacillus; species Bacillus cereus group sp. TH152-1LC. Next base: position 154,709 of record NZ_JAQFNK010000011.1, read on the forward strand.
AAAGATGTTTCGGTTTTTGCACCTTCATATTTAAGCCCTTCGGTTTTAAAGTTACCACCAGATCCTGGTTGTATAATCAGTGCAAATGTAACTGCAATAGAGATGGCAACGGCTGTAGTGACAAGAAAGAATGAAATTGATTTTAAGCCGATTCTTCCAAGTTGTTTCGGGTCTCCAAGTCCAGCAGCCCCAAGCACGATAGAAATGAACACAACAGGAACAACTAGCATTTTAATGAGGCGAATAAACAATTGACCAAGTGGATTGAACACATATTGATTTAATGGTTCAAAAATGGATGGTGCAGCTAAATTTAAAGTAAGCCCAACAACTAAACCGAGAAATAATGCAATTAAGATTGCTTTTGTTTGTTTCAATAAAACCCCCCCTTATTTTTGTGAAATTACTTTCTACATTAATTGTACCGAAAAACTACCTATTTTGACAATATTTTCTGAATATTTTGTATAAAAATATCTATTTAAATATAGATTGCTTTTGCTAGAGTAAGCAAAAAAATCGGGAAATCTAGTTAGAAAACAAAATAGACCATCATATAGGATGGTCTAGGGAAGGGGACAATTTATGTCAATTTAATTAGGGATGGAAGCCATTCAAAGACACTGGGGAATGTCTTATAAATTAGGGAGGAATAGCTTCGATACATATACTATAAAAGATGGATGTGACCGGGGTGTGAACATAGGGTGAAAGAGAGAGGGAGTTTTACATAAAGGATGAAGCAAACAAAAAAATAAGACCATCACATAAGAGATGGTCAAGGAAGGGGACAATTTATGTCAATTTAATTAGGGATGGAAGCTGTTCAAGACACTGGGGAATGTCTTATAAATTAGGGAGGAACAACTTCGATACATATACTATAAAAGATAGATGTGACCTTGGCGTGAACACAGAGTGAAAGAGAGAGGGAATTTTACATGAAGGATAAAGTAAACAAAAAATAAGACCATCACATATGATGGTCTAAGGAAGGGGACAATTTATGTCAATTTAATTAGGGATGGAAGCTATTCAAAGACACTGGGGAATGTCTTATAAATTAGGGAGGAACAGCTTCGATACATATACTATAAAAGGTGGATGTGACCAGGGTGTGAACATAGAGTGAAAGAGAGAGGGAGTTTTAAATAGAAGATAGGGTAAACAAAAATAAGACCATCACATAAGAGATGGTCAAGGAAGGGGACAATTTATGTCAATTTAATTAGGGATGGAAGTTGTTCAAGACACTGGGGAATGTCTTATAAATTAGGGAGGAACAACTTCGATACATATACTATAAAAGATAGATGTGACCTTGGCGTGAACATAGAGTGAAAGGTATGAGGATTTGAGAAATGATACATATAAAATGATTGTTGCGAGAGTTATAGAATAAGAATAAATAGAATAGAAAGTGTTTCGTCATAAAATGAAGTAAAGTTCAAGTATAAATAAAAGTTGAAAACTATGAAAAAAAGGATTATGCTCAACTATATTATGAGAATATAAGGTTTATCCCGCTATGTAAGGTTTCTTATAAGCCTTTAGTTATGAGGGGAAAAAGGGAGTTAGTGAATATGGAAGTAACAAAAAGACAAGGGCTATATAATCGTTTTATACGATTAAATCCACCACAAATATTAGCATTAGGTTTTTTCTGCTTAATTGTGGTTGGCGGTTTGTTATTAAAGTTACCATTCGCAACGAAAGTACATATTAGTTGGGTAGATGCTTTCTTTACGGCAACGTCAGCGGCAACTGTAACGGGATTGGGAGTAGTAGATACTGCAAGTACGTTTACGATGTTTGGCGAGATTGTTATTATGTTTTTAATTCAAACAGGCGGTTTAGGTCTTATGACAATTGCCATTTTAATTGTTTGGGTATTAGGTAAAAAAATCGGATTACGCCATCGATTATTAATTGGAGAGGCATTTAATCAGACAAATATAGGTGGTCTTGTAAAATTAGTAAAACGTGTCTTTATATTTTCAATTTGTATTGAGCTTATTGGAGTCATCTTTTTATCATTTCGTTTTATTCCAGAGTTTGGTTTTGGAAAAGGTGTATACTATAGTATTTTTCACGTTATTGCATCTTATAATAATGCTGGATTTGCTCTATGGCCGGATAATTTAACAAGGTATGTAGGAGATCCTATTATTAATATAGGGATTTGCTCTTTAATCGTAATAGGTGGTCTCGGTTTTACTGTATTAATTGATATATGGTATAGCCGTAGTTTTCGAAAACTATCGCTTCATTCCAAAATTATGATTGTTGGAACAGTAGCGTTAAATGTTATAGCGATGATTGTGATTTTTGTATTAGAATATAATAATGTGAAGACGTTAGGGAATTTACCTTTAAATGAAAAGTTATGGGCTTCTTTTTTCCAAGGTATTACTCCTCGTACTGCTGGATTTAATACAGTTGATTACGGGGGTATGGAAGAATCATCTATATTATTTACGATGGTTTTAATGTTTATTGGGGCAGGAAGTGTATCCACGGGTGGAGGGATTAAATTAACAACGTTTGTTATTTTAGTTACATCTGTCCTTTCGTTCTTTAGAAAGAAAGAGGAAATTGTATTATTTCAGCGCACAATAAAAATATCGACGGTAACGAGAGCATTAGCTATTGCTGTTGCCAGTCAAATCCTCATTTTTGCAGCGGTATTTGTATTAATGCTTACAGAAAACTTCAGCTTTATTCAGTTACTATTTGAAACAATTTCAGCGTTCGGTACAGTAGGGTTAACGATGGGGATTACTGCAAAGCTATCAGCGTTTGGAAAATGCATTATTATGTTTGTTATGTTTTGCGGATTAATTGGACCGTTAACACTTGTGTTTTCTTTAGCGCGACCAGCAAAACAAAAAATTAAATATCCATCGGAAGATGTATTTACAGGATAAGGTATCCCGCATAAGCGAGATACCTTTTTCGTTTTAAAAAAGGGAGAACAATAATCCGACAAGTGCTACTCGGAATAAAATTGCAATAAGTGCTGCAATTCCGCCGACAATCGCAGCGATACCACCAGTTACAGTAGCTCCACGATTATAAGCGTAAATCCCTAGTAATACAGAAACAAGACCAAATAATGTTGGGAAGGTAAAGAGTGATAAGATAGATAAGGCAAGAGCGATAAAGCCAGCAGTTGATCCAGCCGCAGACGATCTTACATCACCTTTATGATCTTTCTCATCGTAATCATAATCAATGCGCTGTGGTGCAACCTCAGCTGCATATTCTTCTTTATAGTCACTATAATCACTATCTATTCTATCTCTTTTTTTATACTCATCAAATTTCTCAGTCAAAGTCATGACTCCTTTCATAACAAGGTTCAATAGTAGTATGTTTCTCTTTTTCTTTTTTATCCGAGTATGTACAGGGAGTAATATCCATTTAAAAGGTAGAAATTGTTTTTTTGAAATAGGAAAAGTTAGTATGACTTCCTCTATTTTGGAAAGTATAAAAAAGAATAAGAAGGAAAGGGTGCAATACATAATGGAACATCCAATTGAAAATTTAATGAAAACAGCAATGACAAATTTAAAAGAGATGGTAGATGTAAATACGATTGTCGGAAGTCCCGTTTCAACGGCTGATGGAAATGTAGTATTAACAGTATCTCAAGTGGCTTTTGGTTTTGGTGCCGGTGGAAGTGATTTTAAAGGTGATTTTATTTCTGAAAAACATAATAACGGACAAGGGCAGCATAAAGAGAACAAGCAAAGTCATCCATTTGGAGGCGGAAGCGGAGCTGGGGTTTCAATTAGTCCAGTTGCTTTTTTAGTAGTCGGTTCTAACGGTGTGCAAGTATTGCACCTCAATAGTAGTACGCATTTAATTGAAAAGGCTTTAAATACTGTACCAAGCACTGTAGATAAATTTGTAAATGGTCGTCAAAAGTGAACTTGCATTTTTTAGGAATTATGATATATTAGAAAAAGTGCGCTTTAGGATGATCGGAATAATTGAACTGTAAATATATATGATGTGTGGAATAAGGGAGAGGAATTTATGATTAATATCAAAAACTTAGTAGTTGGCTTATGTATGTTAGTAAGCGGTTTTGTTGTATATGTAATAAAAGAAAAAGCTCCATTCTAAAACAGACAAACCGTTACTGTCTGTTTTTAATTTGTAAAAAATGTTGACAAGTTATTATATTGGTGTTAGAATTTTGATTCGTGTCTCGGTTACAGCTAGTGTAAAGTAAATAAATCTTATAAATATAATACGAAAAGTTTGCGAAAGATCGGGTAGTCTTACCAACAACTTTTGTGAACAAACCCTATAAATTATAATTGTAGGCTTTATAGGTATACTAGTGAATCAAGGAGCGGTCATTGGAACCGTAATGATGAGAGAGAGGTAGGGCTTTCATCCAGTATATGTTACTTTCCCGTTAGGTGAATATAAAAAAGAGGACTCCTTTTGAAAAGGAGTCCTCTTTCTTTTTTAAGTACGGCTCTCAACTTGCTGACAAATTTCATCTGTTGTTAAACCATGAGCTGTAATTACCGATCCCTTAATAGATGTATCTGCAATACCCATCATATTGGAATCTTGCCCAGTTACAACACAACAATCGCACCCTTGTGCATCATGTTCGGAGTGAAGGGTAACGACTTCATGTCCCTGTTGCTTAAGAGCTTGTTTAACATCTGTTAATGAGTTTTCAACGCCAATTCTAGCCATAATTCTCACCTCCTACCATCTAGTTGCTAGTATGCTCAAGTACATCGCATATATTTATGCAAAGACGGTAGGAAGCCTATATTTATCCTGCTATTGACGGATAGCTTAATTAACGTATCACTTTACTTAGTCGTTATATACACCAGTAAGCATTTGACTTACGAATTGATCGTTTAAAGTATCTTGGGCGGAAGAAGTATTTGAACGAATGTCGATTGAAGCAATAAAATTATTATGTTCTTTATTATTTGGTTCTACCTCTACATAATTATCGAATTTACAAAAACCTTTCGTATCCATTAGATCAAATAGTTGAAGCATTTCTACTACCTCTTGTCTCGTTCCTTTAATTTGTACACACGCCATATTGATTTCCTCCTTCATTTTGACAAATTGTTTTTTAAAAATAGGATTATGATTGCGAGATGAAAAATATGAATGTTATTTTTAGACAGCGTTATTTTTATTATTTTCCCCCTTTTTCAGCAAAAGTCGTTGTATATTCCCGAATTTATAAAAACGGACGTCCGTTTATTGAATACAATAGATTCGTATCAATTGATGAAAATCCTTCTTTTAAACAAATATATTTTTTAGTGGAATTTGGCGAAAAAAAATTTTTGACTTTTTGTAAACGTTAACAATGCTGTTAAATCAATATAATCAAAGATGTACGTACGATTAAAAATTAAAAATTTTCTAAAAATTTACTTGATTTATTTAAAAAGGAGAGTAAACTAGGAAACAATAAAAAATTCATAGAACATAGGAGGCGCTTTCCAGTGAATGAGCAATGGATTTTCTTAAATGGAGAATTTGTTCCAAAAGACGAAGCAAAAGTTTCAGTATATGATCATGGTTATTTATATGGAGATGGAGTATTTGAAGGAATTAGAGTTTATAGCGGTAATGTTTTCCGTTTGAGAGAGCATCTTGTCCGGTTATATGAATCAGCAAAATCCATCATGTTAGAAATTCCATATTCTTTAGATGAAGTAACGAATATTGTTGTTGAGACGATTCGACAAAATAAATTATCTAATGGATACATTCGCCTTGTTGTATCGAGAGGTGCAGGAAATCTTGGATTAGATCCTGATTCTTGTCAGAAACCGAATGTAGTAGTAATTGCAGAACAACTATCTTTATTCCCACAAGAATATTATGAAAAAGGGATTTCGGTTGTAACAGTTGCGACGCGCCGAAACCGTCCAGATGTTTTGTCGCCTCAAGTAAAATCTTTAAATTACTTAAACAATATTTTAGTTCGTATTGAAGCGAAATTAGCTGGAGTACAAGAAGCACTTATGTTAAATGACCAAGGATACGTAGCTGAAGGCTCAGGAGATAACGTGTTTATTGTAAAAGGAAATAAATTAATTACACCACCAAGTTCTGCTGGAGCGTTAGAAGGTATTACACGAAACGCTATTTTAGAAATCGGCGAAAAACTTGGATATGACGTTAGAGAAGAGTTATTTACAAGACATGATGTATATGTAGCTGATGAAGTATTTTTAACAGGAACGGCTGCTGAAGTAATTGCTGTTACGACAGTAGATGGTAGAACGATTGGTTTAGGGCAAACAGGTCCACATACGAATCGTTTATTAGAAGAATTCCGAAAATTAGTTATAGAAGATGGAGAGAAAATTTACGAAGAAAATAAAGTTGGATAACAACTTTTTATAACATAAGAAAGCGTTGAGAGGGAGGAGTAGTTGATTGTGAAGCCTCACAGAGAGTCGGTGGTTGCTGAAAACCGATGGTTCACGTCGACGAACATCGCCCTTGAGTGCTAAGCTGAAGCATTTGTCTAGGCTTAGACGGTAGCTCCGTTATTAGCTAGACTCATTTATGGGTCACTGAGGCAAGAGTATTCTTGCGAAGAAGGGTGGTACCGCGAAATCTTTCGTCCCTTCAGCACATAGCTGGAGTGTGGACGTAGGATTTTTTTATTGATAAAAGTTTTCAAAAAGGGGGCTTATAAGAACAATGTCTTCAAAAACGGAAGAGAAACTGGCAACAGGTGCACAGCTATTGTTAGAAGCGCTAGAAAAGGAAGGAGTAGAAGTAATTTTCGGTTATCCTGGTGGTGCTGTTTTACCTCTTTATGATGCACTCTATGACTGTGAAATTCCGCATATTTTAACAAGGCATGAGCAAGGTGCTATTCACGCCGCTGAAGGGTATGCCAGAATTACTGGTAATCCAGGGGTTGTCATTGCAACGAGTGGACCAGGTGCTACAAATGTTATTACGGGTCTTGCAGATGCGATGATTGATTCGTTACCACTTGTTGTATTTACAGGGCAAGTAGCAACAACGTTAATTGGAAGTGATGCTTTCCAAGAAGCGGATATTATGGGGCTTACGATGCCGGTGACAAAACATAACTATCAGGTGCGAAAGGCTTCAGATTTACCTCGAATTATTAAAGAAGCCTTTCATATTGCTAGAACAGGAAGACCAGGCCCAGTCGTTATTGATCTTCCGAAAGATATGGTGGTAGAGCAAGGAGAACGATGTAATGACGTACAAATGGATTTACCAGGATACAATCCGAATTATGAACCGAATCTACTCCAAATAAACAAATTATTACAAGCAATTCGTGCTGCAAATAAGCCGTTAATTTTAGCTGGAGCAGGTGTATTGCATGCGAAAGCATCAAAAGAGTTAACGAGTTTTGCTCGTAAGTATGAAATTCCAGTTGTGCATACATTACTTGGTCTTGGGGGCTTTCCGCCAGATGATGAACTTTTTCTAGGAATGGGAGGAATGCACGGTTCTTACACAGCCAATATGGCATTATATGAATGCGATTTACTTATTAATATAGGTGCAAGATTCGATGATCGGCTTACTGGGAATTTAGCTTATTTTGCTAAAGGGGCGACTGTTGCACATATCGATATTGATCCAGCAGAAATCGGAAAAAATGTGCCAACTGAAATTCCTATTGTTGCAAGTGCTAAGCAAGCGTTGGAAGTATTACTTCAACCGGAAGGAAGGAAAGAAAATCATCATGAATGGATCACTTTATTAAAGAGTAGAAAAGAACAGTATCCATTCTCTTATAAACGAAACTCTGAAAGTATTAAGCCTCAATACGCAATTGATATGTTATATGAAATTACGAAGGGAGAAGCGATTGTAACAACAGATGTTGGGCAACATCAAATGTGGGCAGCCCAATACTATCCGCTGAAAAACCCAGATAAATGGGTAACTTCAGGAGGATTAGGGACGATGGGGTTCGGATTTCCAGCAGCAATTGGTGCGCAAATTGCAAAGCCTGAAGAACTAGTTATTGCAATTGTTGGTGACGCTGGATTTCAAATGACGCTGCAAGAATTAAGTGTATTAAAAGAACATTCTTTACCTGTTAAAGTATTTATTTTAAATAATGAAGCTTTAGGAATGGTAAGACAATGGCAAGATGAATTTTATAACAAAAGATATTCGCACTCTTTACTATCGTGTCAACCAGATTTCGTTGCTCTTGCGAATGCGTATGGCATAAAAGGAGTTCGCATAGATGATCCACTTCTTGCAAAGAAGCAAATACAGCATGCGATTGAATTACAAGAACCGGTCGTAATTGATTGCCGTGTACTTCAATCAGAAAAGGTAATGCCGATGGTTGCGCCGGGGAAAGGTGTTCACCAAATGGAGGGAGTGGAAAAAAGGTGAAGAGAATTGTTACAGCGACAGTTCGAAATCAAAGTGGTGTGTTAAACCGAATTACAGGTGTTATGACACGAAGACATTTTAATATTGAAAGTATTTCAGTAGGTCATACAGAATCATCGGACATATCACGGATGACGATTGTTGTACACGTTGAAAATGAACAGCAAGTTGAGCAGTTAATTAAACAACTTCATAAGCAAATTGATGTTCTGAAAGTATCAGATATTACAGAAGAAGCGATGATTGCAAGAGAACTTGCACTTATTAAAGTCGCAACATCAGTAGCAAGAGCAGAATTATATAGTTTAATTGAACCGTTTCGAGCCGCTGTAATAGATGTTGGGAAGGATTCCATAGTTGTGCAAGTAACTGGTACGCAGGAGAAAGTAGAAGCACTAATTGAATTACTTCGTCCATACGGTTTGAAAGAAATTGCTAGAACAGGTGTAACAGCATTTACGCGTAGTATGAAAAAACAAGATAAGCAAGTTATGTTAATTCAATAATCATTTAAATATAGGGGGAAATGAAAATGGCAAAGGTTTATTATGAGAAAGATGTAACGGTAAATGTATTAAAAGAAAAGAAAGTAGCAATTATCGGATATGGCTCGCAAGGTCATGCGCATGCGCAAAACTTGCGTGATAACGGATTTGATGTAGTAGTAGGTTTAAGAAAAGGGAAGTCTTGGGATAAAGCGAAAGAAGATGGATTTTCTGTATATACAGTAGCAGAAGCAGCGGAGCAGGCTGATTTAGTAATGATTTTACTACCCGATGAACTGCAGCCAGAAGTATATGAAGCGGAAATTGCACCAAATTTACAGGCAGGAAATTCTCTCGTTTTTGCACACGGATTTAATGTTCACTTTGATCAAGTGAAACCACCAGCTAATGTAGATGTATTTCTAGTAGCGCCTAAAGGTCCAGGGCATCTTGTACGCCGTACGTTTGCTGAAGGCGGAGCCGTTCCTGCATTATTTGCCGTATATCAAGACGCGACAGGAGTTGCGACTGAAAAGGCACTTTCTTATGCTGATGGAATCGGAGCGACGAGAGCGGGCGTATTAGAAACGACGTTTAAAGAAGAAACAGAAACAGATTTATTTGGAGAGCAAGCTGTACTTTGCGGCGGAGTAACTGCGCTAGTAAAAGCTGGATTTGAAACGCTAGTTGATGCAGGATACCAGCCTGAACTTGCCTATTTTGAATGTTTACATGAACTAAAACTAATCGTTGACCTTATGTATGAAGGTGGACTTGAAAATATGAGATATTCAGTTTCAGATACAGCACAGTGGGGCGACTTCGTATCAGGACCACGCGTTGTAACGGAAGATACGAAGAAAGCGATGGGTGCAGTGCTAGCCGAAATTCAAGATGGTACATTTGCGAGAGGTTGGATTGCAGAGCATAAAGCAGGAAAACCAAATTTCCATGCGACAAATGAGAAAGAGAATGAACATGAAATCGAAGTAGTTGGACGTAAGTTACGTGAAATGATGCCTTTCGTACAGCCACGAGTAAAGGCAGGGGTCAAATAATATGAAGCAGATTTTGTTCATGGATACGACGCTACGTGATGGCGAACAATCACCAGGAGTGAATTTAAATGAACAAGAGAAATTGCAAATTGCAAGGCAATTAGAGAGACTGGGTATTCATGTCATGGAAGCTGGCTTTGCAGCAGCTTCCGAAGGGGATTTTCAATCGGTAAAACGCATCGCAAATACAATTCAAAATGCGACAGTTATGAGTTTAGCTAGAGCGAAAGAAAGTGATATTCGAAGAGCATATGAAGCGGTGAAAGGTGCTGTATCTCCCCGTCTACACGTATTTTTAGCTACGAGTGATATTCATATGAAGTATAAACTTTGTATGTCAAAGGAAGATGTGTTAGATAGTATTCATCGCTCGGTGACACTTGGGAAATCGTTATTTCCGACAGTACAATTTTCAGCAGAAGATGCGACAAGAACAGCAAGAGATTTTTTAGCTGAAGCAGTAGAAGTTGCAATTCGTGCAGGAGCAAATGTAATTAATATTCCAGATACAGTTGGGTATACGAATCCAGAAGAATATTATTCTCTTTTTAAATACTTACAAGAATCTGTTCCTTCATATGAAAAAGCAATCTTCTCTTGTCATTGTCACGATGATCTTGGGATGGCTGTAGCCAATTCATTAGCTGCAGTTGAAGGTGGAGCGTTGCAAGTAGAAGGAACAATTAATGGAATTGGAGAAAGAGCAGGGAATGCGGCGTTAGAAGAAGTCGCAGTTGCTCTTCATATTAGAAAAGATTTCTATAAAGCAGAGTCTTCTATGACGCTAAAAGAAATTAAAGCGACGAGTACACTAGTAAGCAGATTAACAGGTATGGTTGTACCGAAAAATAAAGCGATCGTTGGAGCGAATGCATTCGCTCATGAATCAGGCATTCATCAAGATGGTGTATTAAAAGAAGTGACAACGTATGAGATTATTGAACCAGAGCTAGTAGGCGAATCTCAAAATCTATTCGTACTTGGAAAACATTCTGGACGTCACGCGTTTACAGAAAAAATGAAAGAGCTTGGCTATGAGTTTACAAAGGAAGAACGAGATGCGGTGTTTGAAGCGTTTAAAAAATTAGCTGATCGCAAGAAGGAAATTACGGAGGAAGATTTACGTGCACTTATGCTTGGTGAAGCAGCATTTGCGGCTCAGCAATATACCATTACGCAACTGCAAGTACATTTCGTATCAAATAGTACACAATGCGCGACAGTTGTGCTAAAAGATGAGGAAGGAAATATATACGAAGATGCAGCTACTGGCTCTGGTAGTATTGAAGCGATTTATAATGCAATCCAAAGAATTTTAGGATTAGAATGTGAATTGGCGGATTATCGCATACAATCTATTACACAAGGTCAAGACGCACTAGCTCATGTTCATGTTGAATTAAAAGAAGGAACGCATCAAGTATCAGGTTTTGGTGTCGCGCAAGACGTATTGGAAGCGTCGGCGAGAGCATATGTCCATGCGGCGGGGAAATTAAAATCTTTTATCCAGCTTGTGAAATAAGTGGTTGATAGGTGAGAGAAGCTTTCCTCACCTATCAAATTAAAGTTCTGAAAATTCAGTTAAAAGGAGTGTTGAACTTGGAAAAACGTATCGTTTGTTTAGCTGGTGATGGTGTTGGCCCGGAAGTTATGGAAAGTGCGAAGGAAGTATTGCATATGGTAGAGAGATTATATGGGCATCGTTTTCATTTGCAAGATGAGTACTTTGGTGGGAGTGCTATCGATTTAAATGGGCAACCATTACCACAGCGAACGCTTGCCGCCTGTTTAGCAAGTGATGCAGTTTTATTAGGAGCAGTTGGTGGACCAAGGTGGGATAGTGCGAAAGAAAGACCAGAGAAAGGGTTATTAGCTTTAAGAAAAGGACTCGGCGTATTTGCAAATGTTCGCCCTGTAACGGTAGAAAGCGCAACGGCACATTTATCGCCATTAAAAAAGGCTGATGAAATTGATTTCGTTGTCGTTCGTGAATTAACAGGTGGAATTTATTTTTCTTATCCGAAAGAACGAACGGACGAAGTAGCAACAGATACACTTACGTATCATCGTCATGAAATTGAGCGTATCGTTTCGTATGCTTTTCAATTAGCGAGCAAGCGGAAGAAGAAAGTGACATCGATTGATAAGGCGAATGTTTTAGAGTCTAGTAAACTATGGCGAACTGTGACAGAAGAAGTAGCACTTCGTTATCCAGGCATTGAACTAGAACATATTTTAGTAGATGCCGCCGCGATGGAATTAATTCGAAATCCAGGACGGTTTGATGTAATTGTAACGGAAAATTTATTTGGAGATATTTTGAGTGACGAGGCTTCCGTATTAGCTGGATCATTAGGGATGCTTCCATCAGCAAGTCACGCGGAAAAGGGACCTTCATTATACGAGCCTATTCACGGATCAGCACCGGATATTGCCGGGAAAAATAAGGCGAATCCAATTGCAATGATGCGCTCTGTTGCAATGATGCTTGGGCAATCGTTCGGATTAACGAGAGAAGGGTGTGCAATTGAAGAAGCAATTTCTGCAGTCCTTACATCAGGGAAATGTACAGCAGATATCGGTGGGACTGAAACGACAACTTCATTTACGAAGGCGGTTATGCAAGAAATGGAAGAGCAAGCGTTAGTAGGGAGAGGGAGATAATGGGGAAAAGGTTGCTAGATAAACTATGGGAAAGACATATAGTTACGACAAACGAAAATGGGTTGGATTTATTATATATCGATCTTCATCTTGTCCATGAAGTAACGTCACCGCAAGCCTTTGAAGGCTTGCGGCTTACAAATCGAACGGTCCGTAGACCAGATTTAACATTCGCAACGATGGATCATAATATTCCAACGAAAGATGTTTGGAATATTACCGATCGCATTGCGAAACAGCAACTAGATACACTTCGTGAAAATTGTAAACAATTTCAGGTACCTTTAGCGGATATTGGAGATGAAGAGCAAGGGATTGTTCATGTTATCGGACCAGAACTTGGGCTCACGCAGCCAGGAAAAACAATTGTTTGTGGTGATAGTCATACAGCAACACACGGTGCGTTTGGCGCGCTAGCATTTGGCATTGGCACGAGTGAAGTGGAACATGTATTGGCGACACAAACGTTATGGCAACGTAAACCGAAAGCGATGGGCATTGAGTTAAAAGGGAAATTACAGAAAGGTGTTTACGCTAAAGATATTATTTTGCATCTCCTTTCAAAGTACGGTGTAGCAGTTGGAACCGGATACGTAATGGAGTTTTATGGAGAGACAATTGGAGCTATGGAGATGGAAGAGAGAATGACGCTTTGTAATATGGCAATTGAAGGAGGAGCGAAAGCTGGTATTATAGCACCAGATGAAAAAACATTTGCTTATGTAAAAGGACGTCAATATGCACCGAAAGACTATGGAACTTTCGAGAAAAAATGGTCTGAACTGTATACAGATTCAGATGCGATTTATGATTTACATATTTCAATTGATGTGGCGGATTTAGCACCGTACGTTACGTGGGGAACAAACCCGAGTATGGGTGTTCGTATTGATGAAAAATTGCCAGAAAAGCATGATGCAAATGACGAAAGAGCATTTTCTTATATGGGATTAAGCCCTGGACAAAGTACGTATGACATTCCAGTTCAGCATGTTTTTATTGGATCTTGTACAAATTCCAGGCTCTCTGATTTAGAAATTGCTGCATCTGTTGTGAAAGGAAGAAAGGTAAAAGAAGGTGTGCGAGCACTCGTTGTGCCTGGATCGAAAAGAGTAAGAGAAGCTGCGATGCAAAAGGGGCTACATCATATCTTTGAAGAAGCGGGATTTGAATGGAGAGAACCTGGATGTTCAATGTGTCTTGGAATGAATCCAGATCAAGTACCTGAAGGAGAACATTGTGCTTCCACTTCAAACCGTAATTTTGAAGGAAGACAAGGAAAAGGAGCACGAACACATTTGGTTAGCCCAGCAATGGCGGCAGCAGCTGCATTATATGGTCATTTTGTTGATACTAGAAAGGAGAGTTATGATGGAGCCATTTCGTATTCATAAAGGTACTGCCGCAGTACTGATGAATGATAACATTGATACAGATCAAATTATTCCGAAGCAATATTTAAAGAGAATTGAACGGACGGGATTTGGAAAATATTTATTCGATGAATGGCGTTATGATAATAACCGCCATGAAAACCCTAATTTTCCACTTAATGCACAAGATAGAAAAGGAGCAAGTATATTAATTACAGGTGATAATTTTGGTTGCGGTTCTTCAAGAGAACATGCTCCATGGGCGCTTGCTGATTATGGTTTTCGCGTTATTATCGCTGGCGGGTTTGCAGATATTTTTTATATGAATTGTATGAAAAATGGTATGTTACCAATTGTAATGGATAAAGAAATGCGAGAACAACTTGCCAAAACGGATGCGAGAGAACAAATAGAAGTAGATTTAGAGAATGAAGTCATTACAACGAGTACGCACAGGTTTCATTTTACAATCGAGAAAATGTGGAAAGAGAAATTATTAAATGGTCTAGATGAAATTAGTATTACAATGCAATATGAACAAGAGATTGTAGAATATGAAAGGAAAGCAGCTTTATATTAAGAAATAACGGAATGTTCGAAATGTATTTACATTCAGAATTAAGTATTATATACTATGTAAAAAATCAGAGGAGAAAGGGAGTAAGTATTATGAATATCGTGCAACCTATTGAAATGCTTACACAACTACATCATCATACATAAAGCCCTTGAACCTAGCGTGAAAACGTGTAGGCACAAGGGTTATTCCCGTTGTACCTACACTCTACTAAAGAGCCTTGTAGGTATTTTGTCTACAAGGCTCTTTTTATTTTCGGTTTAGGTGAATGAAATAGGCATACATTAGAAAGGGAAAGGTGTGAGAATTTAGATGACAAAATGGAAACGGGCAAATCCAAATGGAACGAGAGACTATTTATTCGAAGAATGTACGTTAATTGAAGAAGTGGAACAAAAATTAAGACGTACTTTTTTAGAGCGAGGTTATGAGGAAATAAGGACACCTACAATAGAATTTTATGATGTTTTCGCCTTTCAAAATAGACCGATAGATGAAGAAAAGATGTATAAATTTTTTGATGAAAAGGGACGGATTATCGTCTTACGTCCAGATATGACAATTCCTTTAGCGAGAGTAATGGGAACGCAGAGGTGGGATACGCCGCTAAAACTGACGTATGGCGGGAATGTATTTCGGGCGAATGAGTCCCTTACTGGAAAATATAATGAAATTGTACAAAGTGGTATTGAAATTATTGGGATTGATAATGTAAGAGCTGAAATTGAATGCGTCATAAGCGTCATTCAATCACTTCAAAAGGTGAAGGTGCAATCTTTTACAATAGAGATTGGGCAAGTGCAGTTATATAAATGTATTGTCAAAAAGCTCTCCATTCATGAGGAAGAAGAGAGAGTACTTAGAACATATATTGAAAGTAAAAATTATGCTGCTCTATCAAATTTTATTAGAGAAAAGAAATTAGATCGAAGTGATGAAACAGTGAGATTACTTGAGAAATTACCAAGGTTATTTGGGAATTTAGAAGTGATTGAGGAAGCGGAAAAACTCGCCTCGAGTAATGAAATGAAAATGGCCATCGCAAGAGTGAAAGAAATATATGAAGCCATTGAAAAACTAGGCTATGGATCTTACATATCAATTGATTTAGGTATGATCCAAAATCTAGATTACTATACGGGAGTTATTTTCAAAGGGTATATATATGAAATTGGAGAAGAAATTGTTAGTGGCGGAAGATATGATGAGTTAATTGGAAATTTTGGAGAAATGCTGCCGGCCGTTGGACTCGCGGTGCAAGTCAATCAAATTGTGAAGGCGCTGCAAGAGCAGCAAGAACCATATGAACGAAAGAGAATAGATATTATTATTCATTATGAGTTAAATAGATTAGCAGAAGCGGAAAGATTACGAAGTTTACTTCAAAAGGACGGGAAAAAAGTAGAGCTATCTTTATTCTCTAATGTAAACGATACCTTTCAATTTGCAAGAAAAAATCAAATAATAACGGTCGTTGAGGCAAAGAATGAATCATTAGTGGAATATGTATGGAAAGAGAAATGGGTAGTCCAGAAAGAAGGAGAAACCTCATGCGTAACATTCAAATTGCGTTAACGAAAGGAAGATTAGAGAAGCATGTGATTCCACTCTTTGAGCAGATTGGAATTGATTGTTCAGAGCTCAAAAATAAAGGACGAAAGCTTGTCTTTCAAAGTAAAAATACAGATATCTCATTTATTTTAGTGAAAGCAGTAGATGTTGCTACTTATGTAGAACATGGAGTAGCGGATATTGGGGTCGTTGGAAAAGATATTTTAATGGAAAACGAGAAAGATATTTATGAAATGTTGGATTTAGGAGTAGGCGTGTGTAAGTTTTGTGTAGCTTCTATCCCTACATATAACCCGAAGAGCTACCGGAAGAAACGTATTGCAACGAAATATCCCCATATTACTTCTACCTATTTTCATGATAAAGGAGAGGATGTAGAAATTATTAAAATAGAAGGTTCTGTAGAAATCGCTCCTATTCTTGGATTGGCAGATGCAATTGTTGATATTGTTGAAACAGGAACAACATTACAAGAAAATGGACTCATTGTATTTGAGGAAATGTGTTCTATATCTGCTCGAATGATCGTAAATAAGGCTGCATTAAAAACTAAAAAAGACGAAATATTCAGTATTGTAAATATGATGGAGCAAGAAATTTTGTCAGGAAAATAGGGGGACTTGAAATGGAGATCGTTTGTGAAGATTTTCAAAAGGCGTTATCGAAAATAAAATTGCTGCGAGAAAACGCTAATATAATAGAAGAAACTGTTCAAAGAAGTGTAAGAGAGATTGTTCAAAATGTAAGGGAGAATAGGGATGAGGCCCTATCTTTTTATACAAACAAGTTTGATGGTGTGGAGATGAAAGAGTTTCGTGTAAGTGAAGAAGAAATAGAACGAGCGAGTATGTTTGTAGAAAATTCATTTTTAGAAGCGTTACAAGAGGCGAAGAAAAACATTATATCGTATCACGAAAAGCAAAAAAGGCAATCCATATTCGATTGCGAGAGTAAAGGCATCATTAGGGGACAAATCATTCGGCCGTTAGAAAATGTAGGGGTATACGTGCCAGGCGGAACTGCTTCCTATCCTTCGTCAGTATTAATGAATGTATTACCAGCGAAACTCGCAGGTGTGAAAAAAATTGTAATGGTAACACCGCCGAGAGAAGGAGGAATTGATCCACATATTTTAGTTGTTGCAAGCCTTGCAGGAGTAGATGAAATGTATACGATAGGTGGCGCGCAAGCAATTGCTGCTTTAGCATACGGGACGGAATCGATTCCGAAAGTGGATAAAATAGTTGGACCTGGAAATTTGTATGTCGCTCTAGCGAAACGAGAAGTATACGGAATAGTAAATATCGATATGATTGCCGGCCCGTCAGAAATTGTAGTTATTGCTGATGAAACTGGTAATGCAAAATATATTGCTGCTGATTTATTATCACAAGCAGAACATGACGAGAGAGCAACGGCAATTTGTATTACAACGAATATAGAGTTAGCGAAAGAAGTAGAAAAAGAGATAGAAAGACAGTTAGAAACATTACCAAGAAGCGAAATTGCACGTGAATCGATAAATAGAAATGGAGCCATTTGTATCGTTCCTTCTTTAGAAGAGGCACTCCAATTGTCGAATGAAATCGCTCCAGAACATTTAGAGTTACATATAAAAGAACCGATGAATGCTTTAGCTTATGTGAAACACGCAGGATCTATCTTTCTTGGACCATATGCACCGGAACCACTCGGTGATTATATAGCAGGACCGAATCATGTGTTACCGACAAGTGGTACGGCAAGATTTTTCTCACCGTTATCAGTCGATGATTTCGTGAAAAAATTAAGCTTCCTGTCTTATACGGAGGAAGCGTTAAGAGATGTACAACATCATATTATAGAACTAGCCAATAAAGAAGGGTTACATGCGCATGCGAGAGCAATTCAAATAAGATTTGAGGAGGAAGAATAATGCGTGAGTATAGTCAAATACGTGAGACGACAGAAACAAAAATAAAATTAAGTTTGCAGCTTGATGAAGGGAAGGATGTTTCTGTACAAACGGGAGTTGGATTTTTTGATCATATGCTAACTTTATTTGCAAGGCATGGAAGATTCGGTTTACAAGTGGAGGCGGAAGGAGATGTATTCGTTGATGCACATCATACAGTTGAAGATGTTGGAATTGTACTCGGAAATTGTTTGAAAGAAGCATTGCAAAATAAAGAGGGGATTAACCGTTATGGCTCTGCTTATGTACCGATGGATGAATCTTTAGGTTTTGTAGCAATTGATATAAGCGGACGCTCGTATATTGTATTTCAAGGAGAATTAACGAATCCGAAGCTAGGGGATTTTGATACAGAACTAACAGAAGAATTTTTTAGAGCGGTTGCTCATGCTGCAAATATTACGTTACATGCCCGCATTTTATATGGAAGTAATACACATCACAAAGTTGAAGCATTGTTTAAGGCGTTTGGTAGAGCGCTTAGGGAAGCGGTTGATAAAAATGCCAACATTACTGGTGTAAATTCAACGAAAGGGATGTTGTAATTGATTGCTATTATAGATTATGGAATGGGGAATATTCGTAGTGTAGAACAAGCATTAAAATATATTGAAGCAGCGTACATCGTAACAAGTGATAAAGAAGAGATTTTTAAAAGTGATGGAGTGATTTTACCAGGAGTAGGTGCATTTCCAAAAGCGATGGATGTATTGGAAGAAAAAGATTTAGTGTGTGTATTAAAAGAAATCGGGCGTTCAGGAAAACCGCTTTTAGGCATTTGCTTAGGAATGCAGCTTTTATTTGAAAATAGTGAGGAACTACAAGACTGTAACGGATTAAGTTTATTGCCAGGTGTTATTCGAAAGCTAAAAGTCCCTTATAAAATTCCACATATGGGATGGAATGAGCTAAAGAAAGAGGGAGAAATAGCGCTTTGGAATGGAGTAGAGGACGGTTCATTCGTATATTATGTCCACTCTTATTACGCAGATTGTCCTAATGAAATTGTATATGGAATAAGTGAATATGGATTGAAAGTACCTGGTTTTGTAGCAAAAGGAAATATATACGGCGCACAATTTCATCCTGAAAAAAGTGGTGACATTGGGATGCAAATGTTGAAAAATTTCAAAGGGGTGGTAGAAGCATGGAAATCTTCCCAGCTATCGATTTAAAAGAGGGACGATGCGTTAGATTGTATCAAGGAGAGTTTAGTAAAGAAACAGTAATGAATGAAGACCCGGTTGCGCAAGCGATTATATTCGAAAAATCGGGAGCGAAAACACTGCATATTGTTGATTTAGATGGTGCAATTGCTGGCGAATCGTTAAACTTGCCGATCATTGAAAAAATTTGCAAGGCAGTACACATTCCTGTGCAAGTTGGAGGCGGAATTCGGTCACTTGTAGCGGTAGAAAAGTTATTGTCAGTAGGTGTAGATAAAGTGATTTTAGGAACAGCTGCTCTTTATGATAAGGAATTTTTAGGGGAAGCAGTTCGTCTATATAAAGAAAAAATCATTGTTGGAATTGATGCGAAAAATGGTTTCGTAGCAACGAGAGGCTGGCTTGATGTTTCTGAAATTTCTTATATTTATTTAGCGAAGGAAATGGAGAATGTAGGTGTTCAAACAATTGTGTTTACAGACATTTCGAAAGACGGGACACTTGCAGGGCCGAATGTAGAGCAATTGGAGTTACTACAAAAAAGTGTGGGCATTCGTCTTATTGCTTCTGGAGGAGTGGCATCTATTCAAGATGTGAAAAAATTAAATGATATGAATATATACGGCGTCATAATTGGTAAGGCTCTTTACGAGAAAACGATTAATTTAGGAGAAGTGTTAGAGGTAACAAAGTTATGTTAGCGAAACGTATTATTCCATGTCTAGATGTGAAAGAAGGGCGAGTCGTAAAAGGTGTAAATTTTATAGGATTACAAGACGTCGGTGATCCTGTTGAAATAGCTGCTTTATATAATGAGGCGGGAGCAGATGAAATTGTATTTTTAGATATTACGGCAACGCATGAAGGACGAAAAACAATTATCGATGTTGTAGAAAAAACAGCTTCGAAAGTATTTATTCCTCTTACAGTTGGCGGGGGGATTTCAAGTGTTAAAGATATCTACAATTTACTAAGAGCGGGAGCAGATAAAGTTTCAATCAATTCAGCGGCAGTGCGAAATCCAAAGCTAATCAAAGAAGGGGCAGAACACTTTGGCTCACAATGTATTGTCGTCGCAATTGATGCTAGAAAAATAGCAGAAGATAAGTGGAATGTATATGTGAACGGCGGAAGAGTTGATACGGGAATGGATGCAATTGAATGGGCAAATCGCGTTACCGAGCTAGGGGCAGGCGAAATTTTGTTAACGAGTATGGATGCAGATGGAACGAAAAATGGATATGACCTCCGTTTAACAGAAGAAATTTCAAAAAGCGTTTCCGTACCAGTCATCGCGTCAGGCGGGTGCGGTCATGTTGATCACATTATAGAAGTCTTTCAAAAGACAACAGTTGATGCAGCGTTAGCGGCATCCATCTTTCATTATGGTGAGGCGACAGTGCAGGACGTAAAGAGAAAATTAAGAAATGCAAACGTTGAGGTGCGGTTATGAAACCAAACTTTTCAAAAGGATTATTACCAGCAGTTGTAATGGAAGAAGGGACAAAAGAAGTTTTAATGCTAGCTTATATGAATGAAGAAGCATATGAAAAAACGCTAGAAACGAAAAGAACATGGTTTTATTCTCGTTCAAGAAGGTCGTTATGGAATAAAGGAGAAACATCAGGAAATGTCCAATATGTGCAATCTCTGTATTTAGATTGTGATCAAGATTCAATCGTTGTTGTCGTAAAGCAAGTGGGACCTGCTTGTCATACCGGAGAGAAAACGTGTTTTCATTACAAAATTATATAGGGGGATACATATGGGAAACGCCTTTACATTACTATTTGAAACAATTGAAGAACGAAAGAGAAATCCACTTCCTGAATCGTATACAAATTACTTGTTTTCAAAAGGAGAAGACAAAATTTTAAAGAAAATTGGTGAGGAATGCACGGAAGTAATTATCGCATCTAAAAATAATGATAAAGAAGAATTGGTGAAAGAAATGGTGGATGTATTGTATCACTGCTTCGTTTTATTAGCCGAAAAAAATATATCATTAGAAGATGTTATGGAGGAAGTGACAGAAAGAAATGGGAAGCTTTCGCGAGTAGGGGACAGAAGAGACATAGATACATTATAAGGGGGAATATAGATGAAGGTGGATTATCACATTCATTTAGAAGAAGGTCCATATTCAATAGGGTGGCTAGCGAAAATAAATGAATCATTGCAACAGTATGAACCGCTTAAAGAAGAAAAACATTCTATGGAATGGCTTGTGAAAACACAAGAACGCCTGCAAAGACGTGTGAAAGAAGGGCCATTTACAACGAAATGGATTGATTTATATTTAGAAGAAGCTTTGCGAAAAGGTATAAAGGAAGTTGGTATTGTCGATCATTTATACCGTTTTTATGAAGCGAAAGAATACTATGAAAGATATGTCGATATTAGTGATTCTAAGCTTGGTCATTTACAGAAGGAGTGGCTAGACCAAGTAAGGGTAGCGTCACTACATGATTTTACAAAGGCAATAGAAGAAGCGAAAGAACGATGGAGTAAACGAGGCGTGACGCTTAAAGTTGGAATTGAAGCAGACTATTTTATTGGTGGTGAACAAGAATTACAATCTTTACTGGCATTAGGAGACTTTGATTATGTAATTGGTTCTGTTCATTTTTTAAATGGCTGGGGATTTGATAATCCAGATACGAAAGAATATTTTAAGGAGCATGACTTATATGCTTTATATGATACGTTTTTCAAAACGGTTGAGTGTGCAGTTCGCTCTCAGTTATTTGATATTATAGCTCATCTTGATAACATAAAAGTATTTAATTATCGGTTAGATGAGAATGAACAAATTTCGTATTATAAGGACATTGCGTGTGCGTTAGTAGAAACGAATACGGCAACGGAAATAAATGCGGGATTGTACTATCGCTATCCTGTGCGCGAAATGTGTCCGAGTCCACTATATTTACAAGTATTAGCTAAGCACGGGGTTCCGATTACACTCTCCTCAGATGCTCATTATCCGCATGATTTAGGAAAATATGTGGAAGAGAATATAAAGACGTTACGTAATCATGATATTTCACACTTAGCTACCTTTACGAAACGAGTAAGAACGATGAGATTACTGGAAGAAGAAGTATCCATTTCAAAATGATCACGATTTTTTGATGAAAACTCTCCTTTTTGTTCAAAATAAGAAAGAATAAAAAGGAGGGTAAGAAATGGCGAAACAACAAAATGTACAAAGTGCAGAGCAACAAGCGTATACTTCTGAAACGAATGCTACATCTCAATCCGTTATTGAGGAACAAATTAGTGATACAGTTGCAGAAGGAACAATCGATGTGAAGCTTGGAAAAGAATCGCAAGAAAAAGCATAAGAAGAGGGGAGACTTGCATCTCCTCTTTTTTTATGGAAAAGTGTCGATTTTCAAAACTATAATCAAATTCCTTGGTTTTTATATGTGGATTTCTTACAATGAAAGATAAGAGGTATCTTATTTTCTATAGAAGAGGTGTTAGTAGTGGCGAAAATATTAGTAGCAGGAAAAATTCCAGCAATCGGATTAGAACTATTAAAGGATCATGATGTAGAAATGTACGATAAAGAGGCTTTAATTTCTTTAGATGAATTAACAGAGCGTGCAAAAGATAAAGATGCATTGTTAAGCCTACTTTCTACAAAGGTGACAAAAGAAGTGATTGATGCGGCACCTAATTTGAAAATTATTGCAAACTACGGTGCTGGTTACGATAATATTGATTACTCGTATGCCGAAGAAAAAGGCATTGCGGTAACGAATACACCGAAAGTATCAACTGAAGCGACAGCAGAATTAACATTTGCACTTCTTTTAGCAGCTGCACGTAGAATTCCTGAAGGCGATACGCTATGTCGTACAACTGGATTTAACGGATGGGCGCCATTATTTTTCTTAGGCCGTGAAGTACACGGGAAAACAATTGGAATTATTGGCCTTGGAGAAATCGGAAAGGCAGTTGCAAAGCGTGCGAAAGCGTTTGGAATGAATGTTTTATATACAGGGCCAAATCGAAAACCTGAAGCTGAAAGTGAACTAGAAGCAACATATGTAACATTGGAAGAATTATTACAAACAGCAGACTTTATTACAATTAACTGTGCGTATAATCCGAAATTGCATCATATGATTGATGAAGAACAGTTTAAAATGATGAAGAAAACAGCGTATATTGTAAATGCTTCACGTGGACCAATTATGCATGAAGCGGCACTTGCTCATGCATTAAAAACGAATGAAATTGAAGGGGCGGCTCTTGACGTATTTGAATTTGAACCGAAAATTACTGAAGAGCTAAAAGGATTAAAGAATGTAGTACTTGCTCCTCACGTAGGAAATGCAACATTCGAAACGCGTGATGCGATGGCTGAAATGGCAGTAAGAAATATTTTAGCCGTATTAAAAGGTGAAGAGCCTGTAACACCTGTAAATCAAAAAGCAGTAGTTACAAAATAAACATACTAAGATTAGTAGTGCAGACCAAGGCATTGGTTCGCACTACTATTTTTTTTATATAGTAGAAGTGAAG